>NZ_CP138990.1:2172540-2502580 GCF_044594915.1 Winogradskyella sp. R77965
CCATCCAAGTCCCTTCATCTACGCGCATAAAAAAACCTCCTTCACAACCTTCTGAACAACGATGCGAATACATACTTGGAAACATAGCTTTTAATCGCTCTGGGAAACCATCAATTTTATTGGAAGGTAGTTCCTCCATTTCTTGAAGGTCTAAAACCATTACAATTAACTTATGTCTTCGTACTGACCAATAATTAGGTCCTCGCATGGCGTTTATACTTCTTATTTCCATTATAGTTGATTTTTTAAATAATAGTTAGTTTTATTAGTGAAAGATTATAAATATAGCATTTTTCAATAAAAAATTTGACTTATTTTTGCACAATATTCAAGATAAAATTATGCAGAAGATTAAGGGCACTTTAATACCAATTGGTGGAAATGAAGATAAAGGTATTGAAGCGGATGAAATGTACACTTTAGAGTTTATTGATGAGGGCATTTTATTTCATGTAGTGAAAGAATCTGGTGGTGTAGATGCAAATATTGTTGTAATCCCAACAGCATCAAGCATTCCTGTTGAAGTTGGTGAAAATTATGTAACTGCGTTTTCTACTTTAGGTTGTAAAAATGTTACTGTATTAGATATTAGATCTAGAGAGGATTCTGAAACTACAAATGCCATTAATCTAATTGAAAATGCTAATTGTGTGATGTTTTCAGGTGGTGATCAATCTAAAATTACAGATAAAATTGGTGGTACAACAATACATACTATTTTAACTGAGCGTTATAAAAATGATGATGGTTTTGTTATTGCAGGCACAAGTGCTGGCGCTATGGCAATGGCTAATGAAATGATTGCTGGTGGAAGTGCTTCAGAATCTTTTATTAAAGGTGCGGTTAACATGTATAAAGGTTTAGGCTTAATTCCTGAACTTATTGTTGATACGCATTTTATTCGTCGTGGTCGCTTTGGAAGACAATCTGAAGCTGTAGCAAAATTCCCTAACCTTATCGGAATTGGCTTAGCAGAAGATACTGGTATGATTATTAAAAATGGAAATGATTGTACAGTTATTGGCTCTGGAATGGTCATTGTTTTTGATGGAAGCACATTAACACATAACAATGAAAAAATCTTAAAAGAAGGAACACCAATGACTATGGCTAATCTTACAATTCATGTATTGTCTAATGGTGATGAGTATGATATAAAAAATAGGAGTGTTTCTGTATTGCCGATCGAAGCTCCTTTCATTTAACTTCGACTTCGCTATCCTATCAATTATTTTTTTAAATATAATTCCATCTCAAATTGGTCAACTGTATTTTTTAAACCAGCAGATTTTACAGCATTAATTTTATTGGTTAATCTGTCATCTATATTATTGATTCTAACGTCTTTATTTATGGATTCTATTGCTGAAAATAAATTCCCAAAAGATGAAGGTGAATTGTCTAAAACTTCAAATTGGGCAATATAACCACTTTTGGAATTCATAATAAAGTAGTATTGCTCTTTGTCTTCAACTAAAACCTGATAATACTGAAAATTAGCTTTTACTAAACTCTCTTTTTGATTGTCCCAAGAATACAAACCTTGATTTGGAAGTGCTTCCCAATTCATCTCGTCATAAGACACTTTATTCAAAATGAAATCAGTGTTGTTTTCGGTTGTAAGCATTCCTTTGAAACACTTATAATGTTTACATGTTTCAAACCCAATGCCCTCATAAGATTTTATGGCTTTCTCGTTTTCGGTAATAACTTCTAGTTGACACTTTGTAATTCCATTTTTAATTAAATCTGGAATCGCATACTCATAAATAGCTTTTACAATACGTTTTCCTCTGTATTTTGGAATTACTCCTGTACCAGAATTATATGCTGTTAAGTGACCTTGTCTTTTGTCAATCGCATTAATTATAAATCCAACTAAAGCATTATCATCAAACATTCCATAGGATAAATCAAATCTTACTCCTGCAGCTTTCCAGCGTTCACGATAAAAATTATGATCTGTTGGCATTTTTACAAAGTAATTTTCAAACGATAATAGGAAACATTCCATAATCATTTCAAAATCTGTATCTCCTAAATGCTTAACTACCATTATTTATAGATTGAAATTTCTTCTTCTCCATTTGAAGATTTACAAGCACGATACATACCTTCAGTATTAAATGGCATTGCGATATTGCCTTGAGCATCTACAGCTATTAAACCACCATCACCTTTTATTTCAAGAATGCGTTTATTAATAACTTCATAAGCAGCATCTTCTAGAGACAACTCTTTGTATTCCATTAAACACGACACATCGTAAGCGACAACTCCTCTAATAAAAAACTCTCCACTACCTGTACAACTCACAGCGCAAGTTTTATTATTAGCATAATTACCAGCTCCAATCATTGGCGAATCGCCGACTCTACCCCATTTTTTATTCGTCATACCACCTGTTGATGTTGCTGCTGCTATATTGCCATTTTGGTCACAAGCTACTGCTCCAACGGTTCCGAACTTGCCATCTTTTTTTACACTGTGATCTAGTTGAAAGCCTTCAGTATCTTTAATACCTTGCCATTGTTGGTATCGCACTTCGTCATAAAAATAATCTGGATTTTCAACTTTGTAATCTAAACCTTTTGCAAATTGCATAGCACCTTCACCAGCTAAAAACACATGGTAACTTTTATCCATCACGTCTCTTGCCAATGACACCGGATTTTTAATTCCTGTAATTAAAGACACAGCTCCAGCTTCAAGGTTTTTGCCTTCCATTATTGCTGCATCCATTTCGTGCGTGCCTTCGGCTGTAAAAACGCTTCCTTTTCCTGCATTAAACAATGGTGAGTCTTCTAATAGTTTTACGGCTGTTTCAACAGCATCTATAGCTGTTCCACCATTTTTTAAAACGTCATAACCAGCATTTCTGGCCACTTTTAGAGCTTTTCTATACTGTGTTTCTAATGCTTCAGTCATAAGACCTTTTACTAAGGTTCCTGCTCCACCATGTATAGCTATTGAAAATGTTTTCATTTATAAAATTTGAATGTGGAAAATTACGAATTGCTTTTTAAATAAACCCTTAACTTTTCGTAGTTTTATAGACTTCAAAATGAAATTTCATGTCAGACCAAAAACGTCTCTTTCTAGTCGATGCCTACGCACTTATTTTTCGTGGCTATTACGCATTTATAAAAAACCCAAGAATCAATTCTAAAGGAGAAGATACCTCAGCCATAATGGGCTTTATGAATTCGCTTTTAGATGTTATAAAACGAGAACGACCAGATCATTTAGCGGTATGCTTTGATAAAGGTGGAAGTGCAGATCGTGTAGAAATGTACCAAGAGTATAAAGCTAATCGCGATGAAACTCCTGAAGGTATAAAAACTGCTGTGCCCTATATCTATGAAATTCTAAAAGCCATGCATATACCAATTATGGTGAAAGAAGGGTTTGAAGCCGATGATGTTATTGGCACACTTTCTAGACAAGCAGAAAAAGAAGGTTATAAAGTCTTTATGGTCACTCCAGATAAAGATTTTGCACAGTTAGTTACAGACAATATATTTATGTATCGTCCTGTTTTTGGTGGAGGTTATGAAACTTGGGGAATTCCAGAAGTTCAGAAAAAGTTTGAAGTCACAGATCCAATGCAAGTGATAGATTATTTAGGAATGATGGGAGATGCCTCTGATAATATCCCTGGATTACCTGGTGTTGGACCAAAAACAGCAAAAAAGTTTTTAGCCGCTTATGGCAGTATGGAAGGCTTATTGGCAAATACACATGAGCTTAAAGGCAAAATGAAAGAGAAAGTTGAGGCTAATGGAGAACTTGGTCTACTTTCTAAAAAATTAGCCACCATTATGCTAGATGTTCCTGTAGAATTTGATGCAAAGGATTTTGAATTAGATCATCCAGATGTTGAAAAAGTAAAAGAGATATTTCAAGGTTTAGAATTTAGAAGATTAACGGATAATTTCTTGAAGACATTCACATCAGGAGAACCTGCAACACAAACAGATAACACGCAAAAACAAGAAGCTCCTAAAACTACACCAAAAGAAGAAAAATCTGCAGGTGCTGGTCAATTTTCTCTTTTCGGAGGAGCGGAACCTACAACGACAGAAACTGTTTCTGAATTCGCAAGAAAAACTGCAGAAACCTCATCGCATTTTTATCAAAGTGTAGCTTCAGGTATGGCTACTAAATTGTTTGTTAAAAATTTGATGAATCAAACTTCGGTTTGTTTCGATACAGAAACAACAGGCTTAAATCCATTAACTGCAGAGTTAGTTGGTATTGCTTTTTCGTGGGAAGCTGGTAAAGGGTTTTATGTACCATTCCCAGAAGATAGAAAAGAAGCACAAGAATTAATAGAAGTTTTAAGACCGTTTTTTGAAAGCGAAAACATTGAAAAGATTGGTCAGAATTTAAAGTACGATATCAAGGTATTAGCTAAATATAATATAGACGTTAAAGGCAAATTATTTGATACCATGTTAGCACATTATCTGATTAATCCAGATATGCGGCACAATATGGATGTGTTGGCAGAAACGTATCTTAACTACACTCCTATTTCGATTACTGAACTTATTGGCAAAAAAGGAAAGAATCAACTCTCCATGCGAGACGTACCTATAGAAAAACAAACCGAATATGCTGTTGAGGATGCTGATATTACGTTACAGCTAAAAGAGCATTTTGAAAAAGAATTAGGCGAGGCAAATACTCAAAAACTATTTGATGAAATCGAAGTGCCTTTATTACGTGTTTTAGCGGCCATGGAATTAGAAGGTATTAATCTTGATAAAGACTTTTTAAATTCTTTATCTGAACAACTTAATACTGATATTTTAAATCTTGAAAAAAGTATTTACGAAGCTGCAGGCGAAGAATTCAACATTGCTTCACCAAAACAACTAGGTGTTATTTTGTTTGAAAAAATGAAGTTGGTAGATAAACCTAAGAAAACGAAAACTGGCCAATATTCTACAGCAGAAGATGTTCTGAGTTACTTAGCTAAAGATCATGATATTATTCAGCAAGTATTAGATTATAGAGGACTTAGTAAATTAAAAAGTACCTATGTTGATGCCTTACCATTACAGGTCGAAGAAAGTACAGGAAGAGTTCACACCGATTATATGCAAACCGTTGCAGCAACTGGTCGTTTAAGTAGTAATAATCCTAATTTGCAGAACATACCTATTCGTACCGAACGTGGTCGCCAAGTCCGAAAAGCATTTGTACCACGTAATGAAGATTATACCTTACTAGCTGCCGATTATTCGCAAATAGAATTGAGAATTATTGCCGCTTTAAGTGAAGAAGAAACTATGATTGAAGCCTTTAAAAATGGAGAAGATATTCATGCATCAACCGCTTCGAGAGTATTCAATGTTCCACTAACTGAAGTGACAAGAGAACAACGTAGTAATGCTAAAACAGTCAATTTCGGAATTATATATGGAGTGTCTGCTTTTGGTTTAAGCAATCAAACAGATTTATCACGAAGTGAATCTAAAGAACTTATTGAAACGTATTATGCAACCTATCCAAAATTACGAGCTTACATGAGCGAGCAAGTCGATTTTGCCAGAGATAATGGTTTTGTACAAACCGTTTTGGGTCGTCGTCGTTATTTAAAAGACATCAATTCTCGTAATGCTGTAGTACGTGGAGCTGCAGAGCGAAATGCAGTCAATGCACCAATACAAGGTAGCGCTGCAGATATCATTAAAATTGCCATGATTAATATTTACAATAAATTAAATGAAGGTAATTACAAATCTAAAATGCTCTTACAAGTACATGATGAATTGGTATTTGACATCTACAAACCAGAACTAGAGGAACTTAAAACACTAATTAAAACCGAAATGGAAAATGCCTATAAAATGGAAGTTCCGTTAGATGTTGAAATGGATATTGGTGATAATTGGTTGGAGGCGCATTAAACTTTCAAAACTATGGCACAATTCAAACCAAAAACATGTGAACATCTGAATTCAATTTCAGAAGTAAAAACTGCTAAAAATTACCATTGTGATGAATGTATTAAAACTGGTGATTCTTGGTTACATTTAAGAACTTGCCAGACTTGTGGTACAACCTTATGCTGTGACAGTTCACCAAATAAACATGCAAGCAAACATGCTTCTGTGCATAACCATCCTGTTGCAAATTCCGCTGAACCCAATGAAAGATGGTTATGGTGCTATGAACACAAATCAATTAAAAAATACTAAAAGTGAAAGACCCAAGGTTTCCAGAATTAACACATAATCAAGTTACCAAACTTAAAGCATATGGTTCGGTAGAAGATTACAAAAAACCTACGAGAGTATTTGCCCTTGGTGATAATCTCTATGACTTTTTTGTTATCCTAAAAGGTGCTATTGAGATTAATGATCCTTATAACAATACTACTATTGTAACGCACGGCAAGTATGAATTTTCAGGCGATAGCGGCATGTTATCTAATCGTGCTGCTCAATTTCATGCAGATACCATACCCAACACAAGCCTACTAAGAATAAAACCTAATCGATTAAAAGAGGCTATATCTAAAAATAGTGATATAAGTGATATTTTATTAAATGCTTTTCTATTACGTCAACAGACAGTTTTATCCGAAATATCTGGTGGGTTAAAATTAGTAGGTTCTAGCAAATCTAATGCGACTTATCAAATTCGAGATTTTCTAGAAAAAAATCATATTTGGCATAATTTTATTGACACGGATTCTGAAGATGAGGCTCTAGAGTTACTTAAAAGTTTTGATTTGTCTGAAAGTGATTTGCCGATCCTAATCAATAGTGAGTCTAAAGTTTGTGTACGACCATCTGTAGATGAAGTTGCTAGATATAGTGGAGTTCTGATGGACTTTGAAGACAAGGTGTTTGATGTACTCGTTATCGGCGCTGGACCAGCTGGTTTAGCAGCAAGTGTTTATGCTGCTTCAGAAGGTTTAGAAGTTGTTACTATTGATAGTGAATCACCAGGTGGACAAGCTGGTAAAAGTTCAAAAATTGAAAATTATTTAGGCTTTCCAACAGGTATTTCTGGAGGAGATTTAGCAAATAGAGCCTATATCCAAGCTCAGAAATTTGGCTGTAATATTTCTATTCCACATCGTGCTAGAAATTTAGAATATAACAAAGACCATTTTACGGTTTGTGCTACAAATGACAAAGTGATAAAGTCAAAAGCGCTTATTATCGCAACTGGAGCTGCTTACAGGCGTTTACCGATTGCCAACATTAGTGATTATGAAGGCAGTGGTATCTACTATTCGGCCACTGGAATGGACGTAAGCAATTGTATTAATCAACCTGTGGTTATTGTTGGTGGCGGAAATTCCGCAGGGCAAGCCGCTATGTTTTTATCTAATCATGCAAAAATGGTTTATGTAATGATAAGAGGAAATGACTTGGGTGCAAAAATGAGTGATTATTTGGTTCAACGTTTAGAGGCTTCAGAAAAAATAGAGATTCTTCGAAATACAGAAATCGCAAAACTTAGAGGTGACCATCATTTAGAATCAATTACGGTTACAACAAATGGTGAAACGAAAGATATGGAATTGTCCAATGTCTTTTCATTTATTGGTGCACAACCAAACACAAAATGGATGGACAGTATAGTTGTGACCGATGAAAAAGGTTTTCTTTGTACAGGCGCTTCTTTAACTAAAAAAGACTTGACAAAATGTGATATCTACTCAAATCGTGAACCGCAATCTTTAGAAACTAGTATTCCAGGAATTTTCGCCGTTGGAGATGTACGAGCGGACTCAGTTAAACGCGTTGCTTCTGCTGTTGGTGAAGGTTCTGTTGTAGTAAGTATGATCCATCGTTACTTAAGTGATTTAAAATAGAGAATTCACTTTTTTGAAGTAATATTGCAGTCTAATAAGATTATGAGCATTATTTCAAAAGACATATTAAAAGCTATTGCATTATTAAATGCTGAAGAATTGGTTGCCATACCAACCGAAACAGTTTATGGTTTAGCAGGAAATATTTATAGTGAGAAAGCTATAAAATCAATTTTTGAAACGAAACAGCGTCCGTTTTTTAATCCACTTATTGTTCATATTTCTTCTAAAGAATATCTAGAAAACATTGTAGACTACATTCCTGAGAAAGCAAAATTACTGGCAGATGCTTTTTGGCCAGGACCTATTACTTTGGTTTTAAAAAAGAAAACTACTATTCCAGATTTAATAACTGCAGGTAAAGACACAGTTGCAGTTCGTATACCAAATCACCCAGCAACTTTAGCGCTTTTAAAACAATTAGACTTTCCTTTAGCAGCACCAAGTGCCAACCCATTTAATAGAATTAGTCCAACAAAAGCAGAACATGTTGAAGCATATTTTAAAGACAATATTAAAATGGTTTTAGATGGTGGTGCATGTAAAAGTGGTATTGAATCTACTATTATTGGTTTTGATAATGACGAGCCTATAATTTATCGTTTGGGTTCAACGGCTATTGAAGACATAGAAGCCGTAGTCGGAAAAATAAAAGTGAAAAATAGTACGGCTGAGCTTGGTCAAAGTCAAAAAGAAGTTAGTCCCGATGCGCCTGGTATGTTAGAACGGCACTATGCACCAAGAACTAAAACTATTTTAACAGACAATATAATTAACGTAATAAAGATGCATCCAAACAAACGTATTGGAGTCATTCTTTTTAAGAATCAAATTAAAGATCCAAATGTTACGTCTCAAATTATACTCTCTGAAAATGGAGATTTACCCGAAGCTGCCTCAAAACTATATGATACCCTTCATCAATTAGATAGTCAAAATCTCGATGTAATAATTGCAGAAAAATTTCCAGATTATGGTTTAGGAAAATCTATTAACGATAGATTAAAACGTGCTACAAAATAGATTCATTATTTATAATGTAAGTATTCTAAAATAAAGCGTCTAAATCCTAAGACTTCTTGAATGAAAAAGCAATGATGTTCAGATTTCTTATTATTTGTATAAGCTTAATTTCTATTAATCTCTCTCAAAGTCAGACTTGTTGTTCTGGTGGAATTCCTTTGTCTAATAATATTGGCTTAGAGTTTTCTGAAGATCACAGTTTAATTTTAGGTGTCAGCTATGATTTTAATAATCTAAATACCTTAAAAAATGATACTGAAACTTTAGATGATGATTCAAGATTAAGAACAACACATTCTGTTTTAATTAATGCTGGTTATTCATTTTCAAAAAGGCTATCATTAGAAACTTTATTTACTTGGGTAAATCAAAGACGCATAATATCTCAATTTGAATCTGAAAATCTAGATCAAACTTATGGCATTGGTGATGCCATCGCATTAGCACGTTATAAAATCATTAGTAATAGAAATAACTGGAATGTTAATCTAGGCTTTGGAGTTAAAATACCGGTTGGTTCTTCAACTGAAACTAACGATCAAGGTATTACCCTAAATGCAGATTTACAACCTGGCAGCAACGCTTGGGACTTAATTTATTTAGTCGGAGCTTCAAAAACATTTGATTTTAGACCAACTATGACATTTTCTTCAAGAATAGTTTATAGACAGACAGGAGAAAATAATTCTTATTTTGGTAATTCCACCTATCAATTTGGAAATGAACTTCAGGCTTACCTCAGTGTTTCAGATCAGTATATAATAAAAAAGACATTCATAAATCCTGGTATTACTTTCAAATATAGGAATGCTGTAATGGATCAAACTCAAGGTTTTGATATTCCTAATACAGGTGGAGACTGGGTTTTTCTAATCCCAAATTTTTCGATTCAATTATTTCAAAATATAGTATTTAATACCGCTGCAGAGTTACCATTATATTCTAGGCCAGATGGTATACAATTAACACCTACATATAGACTAACGACTGGGTTTTTGTTTAATTTATTTAACAAACCACAAACCATTTCAATAAATTAATTACCATGAAAAATTTACAGAGTTTGCTAATCACTTTATTTGTTTTAATACTCGCAAGTTGCAGTCCTAGTGACTCTGCTAGTAACAGTAACGGAAATGGAGGTGGTTCTATGGGAGGAAATGATGATGATGATCCTACACCTAACGATCCTTGGTCGATACCTGTAGGAGAAGTTAGAGATGGTGGTCCAGGAAAAGATGGCATTCCATCCATTGAAAATCCTATGTTTGAAATCGCAAGTAATATTAATTCCTTATCGGATGATGAATTGGTTGTTGGTATAAAAATAGGTGATGTGATAAAAGCATATCCACATCATATTTTAGATTGGCACGAAATTGTAAATGATGACTTTGATGGAACCAAAACAACATTATCCTACTGCCCACTTACAGGAACTGCATTTGCTTGGCGAAGTCGAGCAAATAATACATTTTCGACTTTTGGAGTTTCTGGTTTATTATATAACGCCAATCTGATCCTATATGATCGAGAGACTGATAGTAACTGGTCTCAGATTTTACAAGAATGTGTCAACGGTGAACTTTTAGGAGAAACACCTACTAAAATATCTGTAATTGAAACAAATTGGGTAACTTGGAAAAATTCATTCCCAAATTCATTAGTGCTTAATACAAATACAGGTTTCGATAAACCATATGGAAGCTATCCATATGGTCCTTATAAAACTGATGATGACTTTTTTATTTTTGTTCCAAGCCCAATAAATCCAGCTTTACCCAATAAAGAACGTGTATTTGCTATAACTTCCCATAATAATAATTCTAAAGTCTATAGATTTTCTGATTTTATTGGTGGTAATGCTATTAGAGATAGTTTCTTCAATACAGATTACCTTATTGTTGGTAATGAAAATATAATTGTTGCTTTTAAAATGAGTGGTCCCATAAATGATCTCACATTCACTTATGACTTTCAAGATTCTGAAATTTTCTTTTCAGATAATGAGGGCAATAAATGGAATATGTTTGGAGAGGCCATAGATGGTCCAAGACTTGGACAAAAATTAAATCCTTCCCAAAGTGTAACAAGTATGTGGTTTGCTATTGCTGCTTTTTTTCCAAATCCATCCATATACCAATAGGAATTAAGACTTTATTATTTCTATCAGATAAGTACTGTTATTCTATTTGGTTATGATAAAAATTTCTGTTTTTAATTCTCAATAGGATTAAAATTTAAACGCCTTGATTTACAGTAAAAAAAACGCACCTTAACGTTTGGTTATCCAATAGTTTATCGTAAATTTGCAAACTCTTTTTTGAAGAGGAATGTTTAATCTTTTGCGCTGTGAAGCGCAATAATAAATCAAATTAGTGTGGATACATTAAGCTACAAAACAGTTTCAGCTAACAAAGCTACCGTTAATAAGGAGTGGGTTTTAGTTGATGCTGAAGGACAAACTTTAGGTCGCTTAGCTTCAAGAGTAGCAATACTTTTAAGAGGTAAGCACAAACCTAATTTTACGCCACACGTTGATTGCGGTGATAACGTAATTGTTGTTAATGCAGAAAAAATCAACTTAACTGGTAACAAATGGACAGATAAAAGTTATATCCGTCACACAGGTTATCCAGGTGGACAAAGAAGTTTGACTGCTACTGAAATGTTTGAGAAAGACCCAACCAGATTAGTAGAAAAGTCAGTAAAAGGAATGTTACCTAAAAATAAATTGGGTGCAACTCTTTTTAGAAATTTAACCGTTGTTTCTGGTACAGAGCATGCTCACGAAGCGCAAAAACCAAAAGCAATTAAATTAAACGAAATTAACTAATGGAAGTAATTCACAAAATTGGCCGTAGAAAGACGGCTGTTGCTCGTGTGTACGTTGCCAAAGGAAAAGGTAACATCACGGTGAACAAAAAAGACATGGCGGAATACTTTACTACTGGGACACTTCAGTATAAAGTAAACCAACCTTTAGCCTTGACTAACAATGATGGCAACTTTGATATTACTGTTAACGTATATGGAGGTGGTATCACCGGCCAGGCAGAAGCAATACGTTTAGGACTTTCTCGTGCAATGTGCGAGTTAGACCCTGAAAACAGAGCAATATTAAAGCCAGAAGGTCTATTAACTAGAGATCCAAGAATGGTAGAGCGTAAGAAATTCGGACAGAAGAAAGCGCGTAAGAAATTCCAGTTCTCGAAACGTTAATATCCAACGATTATTTTTTATACAGAATCTGCTCAGGCAGATTCTGTATAATTATTTTTTATTAAAAAATCCTGAAGTAATTCAGGTAAATTTAAACAGATTCTGAAACGAGTTCAGGACTGAAAGTTTAGCATCTAAATGATTGAGGCGCGCGTAAGCAACCACTCAGCCATTGCTAATTTAACAGAACGTAAACTATTACAACATGGAAAAAGTAGAAGTAAAAGAACTACTAGAAGCAGGTGTACACTTTGGTCACCTAACACGTAAGTGGAACCCAAACATGGCTCCTTACATTTATATGGAACGTAACGGTATCCATATCATCAACCTTTACAAAACAGCAGCAAAAATTCAAGAAACTTCTGATGCTTTAGCTAAAATAGCAGCATCAGGAAAGAAAATTTTATTCGTTGCTACAAAAAAACAAGCTAAAGACATTGTTGCTGAAAAAGCAGCTGCTGTAAACCAACCTTACATTACGGAACGTTGGCCAGGTGGAATGTTAACTAACTTCGTTACCATTAGAAAAGCGGTTAAAAAAATGGCTTCTATTGATAGAATGAAGAAAGACGGAACATTTAACTCTTTATCTAAGAAAGAACGTTTACAGGTTAATCGTTTGCGTGCTAAGTTAGAAAAGAATTTAGGTTCTATATCTGACATGACGCGTTTACCAGGAGCTTTATTTGTAGTTGATATTATGCGTGAGCATATCGCTATTAAAGAGGCACAAAAATTAAATATTCCAATTTTCGCAATGGTTGATACTAATTCTGACCCACGTGAAGTAGATTATTTAATTCCTGCAAATGATGATGCTTCTAAATCTATTGATAAGATTTTATCTATCGTAACTTCTGCTGTTGCAGATGGTTTAAACGAAAGAAAAGCTGAGCGTGCTGAAAAAGAAGGTAAAGCTCAAAAAACAGAAGCTAAGAAGGAAGCTAAACCAGCTAAAAAGGCTGAACCAGCTCCAGTAGCAGCTCAAGAAGAAGAATAAATAACATTTATACAATATTAAAAGTCATTTAATTCTTTTCGCTTAGAAAATTAATTGAATGACTTTTTAAATTTTAAAACTATGGAAAATACTGTAAAAGTTACAGCAGCAGAAGTAAACAAGCTAAGACAAGCAACTGGTGCTGGTATGATGGATTGTAAAAAAGCTTTAGTTGAAGCTGGTGGTGATTTTGATAAAGCCATCGAAGTTTTACGTAAAAAAGGTCAAAAAGTTGCAGAAAAGAGAGCAGACAGAGATTCTTCTGAAGGTGCTGCTGTAGCTAAAATTAATGCTGATAATACATCAGGTGTTGCAATCGTATTAGGTTGTGAAACTGATTTTGTTGGTAAAAACGAGAAGTTTATCGCTTTAGCTAATGAATTAGCAGATGTCGCTTTAAATTGTAATACGAAAGAAGAATTTTTAGCCGCGGATTTCGGTGGAATGACGGTTGCAGAAAAGTTAACAGAACAAACTGGTGTAATAGGTGAAAAATTAGACATCACTGCTTTTGAAAAATTAAATGCGCCATACGTTGGTCAATATGTTCACATTAATAAAATTGCTGCTTTAGTAGGTTTATCTTCAAAAGTTGACAATGTAGAAACTTTAGTTAAAGACGTAGCTATGCAAGTAGCTTCTATGGGAGCAACTACATTATCTTACAAAGATTTTGATGCTGCATTTATTGCATCAGAAACTGAAGCGCGTATTGCTGTTATTGAAAAAGATAATATCGAGTTAGGACGTTTAGGTAAAACTTTGAAGAATGTACCAAGCTATATCTCTATGGCACAATTAACTCCAGAAGTTCTTACCGCTGCTGAAGATGCTGCGAAAGCAGAGTTAAAAGCTGAAGGGAAGCCAGAACAAATCTGGGATAGAATCTTACCAGGTAAAATGGAGCGTTTTATTTCTGACAACACTACTTTAGATCAAGAACAATGTCTGTTAGATCAGAAGTTTATTAAAGATGAAAAGCAAACTGTTGCTCAGTATGTAGAATCTTACGGTGATGTTGCCGTAACTGGTTTTAAAAGAGCTACTGTAGGTTAACATACAATAACCATAATATAAACCTCCAAATTAACATTTGGAGGTTTTTTTTTAATAAGAGTTTGAACTAAGCAAGTATATTCCTATTTTCGTGAATCAACTGAAAACAATGGAAAAGAACACTAGTAAATCGTTTTTAGAAAAACTATGGACTCGTAAAATACCTCAGTATTTAGGGACCTATTTGGCGGTTGGTTTTGGTTTGTTTCAATTTATCCAAAGCGTTATTATACAACGTTATGGTATCAGTGATATATGGCAAGACAAGTACTTGTTCATTTGGCTAATTTTGACTCCCGCAGTTTTTGTATTGGTTTATTTTGGATATCAACCTAACGGAAAAGAAGTCTATGAAAAAAAGAAATGGCCAAGGTATTTTATAATTTCTAATGTTATTATTGGTCTAGGTATTGGTTTGTTTTTAATAAAAGGTAAGGACAAAATAAACGATAGAGAAACTGAAACCGAACTTATCGCTTTGGTTGATGAAGAAGGTAAAGAGTTCAAAGCTATAGTACCAAACTTAAAAAAAGTTAAAAGTATTGCACTATTTCAATTTGAAAACTTAACTGACAATAAAGAACTAGACTGGATGGGCGTTGCCATGTCCACACTCCTCGATTTTAATTTGGAGCAACGTCCTGAATTTTATGTCACTTCGAGTTTTGAATTAAGCCCACATTATCAAAAATTAGGTGTACCCTTATTTACAACACCAAATATTGCTGTACAACGCAATATTTCTAAACAATCTAGAAACGACTATTTTACCAAATTTACCTTTAAAAAAACAGATGGTGTTTATACCTTTTCAGGTGATTTGTACCAAACTAAAAACAATAAGACTGTTTTAAAAATGAATGTATCAAATACTGATATATTTAAAGCTTTAGACGCTATACGAGACCAAATATTTGAAGCTATTTCTACCGATTATGATGTAAAGGATAGAGATTTAGCCAATTTTGACAATAATTTTACACTTCCTGTATCTGACTTAGTAACATCGAACGAAAAAGCATTAGAACATTATATTAAATCTAGTATAACGCTGTTTAAAAACCCGAGTGCATTAAATGAATTGATTGCTGAAGGTAAAAAAGCTATAGAATTAGACCCTAACTGCTCTATGTGTTATTTAACTGTTGGTGCGGCATATTTTGGACAAGGAAATCAGACAGAATCTTTAAAATATCTTAAAAATGCTATAAAATATGGTGCAGCTTTACCAAAGCGCATGCAATTTTATCCTAAACAAATGTTTTATAGTTTACAAAACAACAGTGATGCCTTAATTAAATTATTAGAATTTCATAAAGACTTATATCCTTACGATTTTAACACCTATAAACTACTACTAACGCGCTATGCAGTTAATGGTGGCGTTGAGCAAGCTAAGGCCTTAATGCAAAAAGCGGTTGAAAACGGTAATAGAGAGCTTGGTCTTCTAGAATTATATAAAATAGAACTGAGCAATAGTGACTTTGCCGATGCAAAGAACTCTTTAGATCAACTAACTAAAGAATTTCCAGAACGCGAGCAAAACCGCTTACTGTATGCCGACCTATACGAAGAACAAGGGAAAATTACAGAAGCCAAAACCATCTTACTTAAAGAAGAATCCTTGGATCCTTTTAACACAAGTATTCAAAGACGAATTGCCTATTTAGATTTTATAAATCTTAATTTTGAAGACGCTTTAAAAAGGATAGATAAAGGTTTGTCTGAAGCTACATCTTTATCAGACAGCTTAAGCTACATGAGGTCTAAATACAGTTATGCGCATAGTATGGGTGAAGTAGACAAGGCTTTAAGTCTTATAAAAGACTATGAAAAATTGGCGGTTAAGCAGCAACCTATTATAAATGTAATGTTTTCAAACTATATGCAAAAAGCATTACTTTACCAATCTACAGGGCAAATAGAGGGTGTTGCGGAAGTTATAGATCAATTAGGAACATTTATGCCTAATAGCCAGGACAACTTTAGATGTGGTATTAATCTCCAAGCTATATATTACAATTACCCCTTAGTTGGTGATAATTCAGACTATTTTTTATGTAAAGATTCGGTATTTAAAACTCAAGGCGAAGGATTTGTGGATTTATTCGATCTTTCTAAGACCTATATAGAACAAGATTACTCAAAATGTATTGAGGTTTTTGAAAACAGTAATGCAGATTTAGAAAAACTAATAGGTCATAAATTCTTTATTGCTGATATTTTTCATAAAAGCGGTAATTTAAAAAAAGCTACAGAAATAATGAGAAATACTGTTGATAGAAAAACTCAAAACCCATTAAATTACCTAAAACTCGCAGAAATTTTAGAAACAGAAGACAAAGCCGATTCTAAGAAATATCTAGACATAACCCTTAAGTTTTTAGCGAATGCAGATACTAACTACATTCCACTTCAAAGAGCCAAAGCTTTAGAGAAAAGACTAGCTGAATAAACCTTTAAAGTTTTGATATTTTTTTCACTTTTACAGATGCTAATAATTATGTAGCTTTGTTCAACTTTCAAAACTACTCATGAAATGAGTCAGGAAAACATACTAATTTCAACTTATATGTCAATTGACGAATTCCATTAGACCATAAAAACGAAATAGAAAATATCTAATGAAATATAAAAGAATACTACTAAAATTATCTGGTGAGGCTTTAATGGGAAACCGACAATATGGTATCGATCCAGAACGCCTATCTGAATATGCAAAGGATATTAAAGAAATTACAGAACTAGGTGTTGAAGTTGCTATCGTTATTGGTGGTGGAAATATTTTTAGAGGTGTTGCTGGTGCTATGAATGGTATGGACCGCGTACAAGGAGACCATATGGGAATGTTAGCGACTGTAATTAATGGTTTAGCCCTACAAAATGCCTTAGAAGATGCTGATGTTAAAACACGACTCCAAACTGCGATTAAAATCAATGAAGTAGCTGAGCCTTTTATAAGAAGAAAAGCATTGAGTCATCTAAGAAAAGGCCGTGTAGTAATTTTTGGTGGTGGAACAGGTAATCCATATTTTACTACTGATTCTGCAGCTGTATTGCGTGCTATAGAAATTGAAGCAGATGTCATTTTAAAAGGCACTCGTGTCGATGGTATTTATACAGCTGACCCAGAAAAAGATAGCACAGCAGTTAAGTTTGACCATATTTCTTTTAAAGATGTTTTACTTAAAGGCCTCAAAGTTATGGATACGACTGCGTTCACTTTGAGTCAAGAAAATGAATTACCAATTATCGTTTTTGACATGAATAAAAAAGGAAACTTACTCAAAGTAGTTTCTGGAGAAAACATAGGAACAGAAGTGAATATTTAATTTGGCTTAAATATTGATGAAACGCAATTAAATTTTAATACTATGGACGAAATTAAGTTTATTATAGACACAGCAGAAGAAGCTATGGATGCTGCTATTAAGCATTTAGAAAAACAATTAGTTAATATTAGAGCTGGTAAAGCAAGTCCTGCTATGCTTGGTAGTGTTATGGTAGATTATTATGGTTCTCAAACACCATTGAGTCAGGTGGCAAATGTAAACACACCAGATGGTAGAACTATTTCTGTACAACCTTGGGAAAAAAGTATGTTGCAAGAAATTGAACGTGGTATAATGGTTGCAAACATTGGTTTTAATCCTATGAATAATGGAGAAATGATTATAATTAATGTCCCACCATTAACGGAAGAGCGTCGTAAAGATTTAGCTAAACAGGCCAAAGCTGAAACTGAAGATGCCAAAGTTGGAGTTAGAAATGCCCGCAAAGAGGCTATGAATGATATCAAAAAAACAGACGTTTCAGAAGACCTTCAAAAAAACGCTGAAATAGATATACAATCATTAACCGATAGTTACGTTAAGAAGATAGATAATATTCTAGATGTTAAAGAAAAAGAGATAATGACAGTCTAAGTCTTTCTCTTTAATACATCGCATCCCAAATAAATTGGGATGTTTTTTTAATAAAATTTTTAATTAGAATATGCTTAAGCGACTGTTTGTTGTTTTAATTTTAACATATGTAACAAATAGTTTTGCTCAGCTAACTCCTACCCAAAAAGATTCGGTAAAAATCGCTCAGGATTCTATAAAAAAAAGTGAATATCTAAAAAATATTGGAAATGGATTTTTACCATTTAAGTATTTTGATTTAGACTTGCGCTACCTTGTAAAATTTAATCAGTACGAAGGCTTGAGAACAGGTCTCGGAGGAGTTACCAATGATCGGTTCTCTGAATGGTTTCGTATTAATTCTTATGTAGTATATGGATTTAAGGATCATCGATTTAAATATAAAATTGGTGGAGGATTTAGGTTAAACGAATCCACTAATACTTGGCTAAATTTTGCTTATACAGATGATTTATCTGAAACCGGAAGTTCTAAATTTTTAACAGATAAACGCTTCTTTACTTTTTTTGAGCCACGTTTACTAAACATTGATTTATTTCACAAATATATTAGTAAATCTATTTCACTTGAACATAGAGTAAGTAATCATTTATTAACTGAGACTGAACTCGCTCTTAATAAGATTGACCCAACATACAATTATACATATGTTTTAGATAGTGAGAATTATAAAACATTCGATCTAAGCACAGCAAAATTGAGTTTACAATGGAGCCCTTTTAGTACATTTGATATTGTAGAGGACGGAGTAGAAACAATTGTAGATGGATATCCAAAATTTACATTACAGCTCACTCAAGGTTTTAAATCCGTTTTTGGAAGTGATTTTAATTTTTCAAAGATAGATTTTAGGACTGTTCAACAATTTAACCATAAAAACGATGGAATCACTAATTTAACATTAGTCGCAGGTGCCGTTAGAGGAGATGCACCACTGACGCATTTGTATCACGCCTATCCAAATAATATTAATAAAGAAACCATTTTACAACGTTTTTCTGTCGCTGGTTTAAATAGTTTTGAGACCATGTACTTTAATGAATTTTTCAGTGATAAGTTTTCAACATTACAGTTAAAGCATTACTTCCCAATCTTTAAAATTTCAGATCGTTTTAGACCTCAATTAGTATTGATTTCTAGATATGCTATTGGTGAAATGGATAGTATTGACAGGCATCAAGATATTTCATTTGGAACACTAAACCATGTCTACTCCGAATCTGGTTTTGAAATCAATAAACTACTTTTTGGTTTCGGGCTGAGCTTTGCTTATCGTTATGGTGGTTATCACCTACCTAATCTCGAAGATAATATTGCGTTTAAGTTTACCTTTAATCTTTCGCTTTAATCTAAATTATATTCCTATTAATTCAGTGGCTAATCCTAAGGTTTTTTCTACCTTTGCGGCTCATTTGTCTAATGCATGTTTAAACTATTCACAACAGGATTTTGGGAAACAATTGCGAGGTTAATTCTTCGTAATAAAATTTTCATATTAATTACTGTAGTTCTAGCAACTTTATTTTTCAGCATGCAATGGAAACATATGCGCTTTACTTATACAGAAGCCAACATGTTGCCTGATGAACACGAGGTTAATATTATTTACAATGACTTTTTAAAAGTATTTGGAGAGGAAGGAAATCTCATTGTTCTTGGAGTAAAAGATTCTACACTGTTTTCAGTAAAGCAACTTAATGCTTGGAACAAACTTGCAGATTCTTTTAAATCATATGATGAAGTTGAAACTGTTTTATCAATCAAAGATCTTCAAAAATTAGTTAAGAATACCCAAAAAGAACAATTCAATTTAGAGCCTTTCATCCAAGATTCAATTTATAACATTGAACAGATCGATAAGCTTCAAGACGAATTATTTAAGCAATATCCTTTTTACGATAACTTTTTATTTAATGCTGAAACAAAAACGATTCGTACTGCAATCTATTTAAAAAAGGATATAGTAAATACTTCAGCAAGAAAGGACTTCATAATTGAGGTGCTTCAACCAAAAATAAATGATTTTGAAATACAGAATAAATTGGATGTCCGTATTTCTGGAATGCCATATATAAGAACACTCAATGCACAAAACATTGTAGATGAGATTCCTATTTTTATTGGTGCTGCACTTTTTGTTACCTCATTAATCTTCTTCTTATTCTTTAGATCCTTTAGGGCAACATTTATTTCGTTAATTGTAGTTTGTGTAGGAGTTATGTGGACCTTTGGAATCATAGGTATTCTAGGATACGAAATAACGGTTCTTACAGCTTTAATTCCTCCATTGATTATTGTCATTGGTATACCTAATTGTATTTTCTTAATCAACAAGTATCAGCATGAAGTTAAATCTCATGGCAATAAGGTAAAATCATTACAACGCGTTATAACTAAAGTTGGTAATGCAACCTTGATGACTAATGTAACAACTGCTTCTGGTTTTGCAACATTTATTCTTACGGAAAGCAAGTTACTTAAAGAGTTTGGTATTGTTGCTTCATTGAGCATATTGGCAATTTTTATGTTGTGTTTACTTGTTATTCCAATTATGTACACATTCTTACCTTATCCTAAGCAACGTCATTTAGAGCATCTAAATAAACGCTGGATTGGTGGTTTTGTAGATTGGATGGAGCATATGGTGAAAAACAAGAAAATTACCATCTATGTCACAGCACTTGTATTAATTATTGCAAGTATGCTTGGAATAAACCAGATTAGGATTTCTGGAAGTCTGATTGAAGATATGCCCCAAGACAAAGAATTCTTTAGAGATATTCGATTTTTTGAAGATGAATTTAATGGTATTATGCCATTAGAAATCATGGTAGATACCAAACGCAAAAAGGGCGTTATGAAATTGGCAACTTTAAAACGAATTAATGAGCTCGAAGAACTTATCGAAGAGACACCCGAATTATCTAGACCAATATCTGTTGTTAGTTTGGTAAAATATAGTAAGCAAGCATATTATAATGGTAATCCTAAATACTATCAACTGCCTACAAGTCAGGAAAATAGTTTTATTTTATCCTATGTTAAAAACTCTAATTCTGATGTAGACTTACTGAAAAATTTTGTAGATAGCACTGGTCAATACGCGCGTATTACGACTTTTATGAAAGATATCGGTACAGACAAGATGGAACGTATTGAAGAAAATCTTCAGAATAAAATAAATAAAGTTTTTCCTAAAGAGCGTTACAATGTTATTATGACAGGTAAGGCGTTAGTGTTTCAAAAAGGAACCAAATATTTGGTTAGAAACCTAGTGATATCGTTAACTCTAGCTATTTTCCTTATTTCATTATTTATGGCATATTTGTTTCGTTCTTTTAGAATGATTATTGTATCCTTAATCCCTAATTTATTGCCACTTTTAGTCACCGCTGGCTTAATGGGTTATTTAGGTGTGCCTATAAAGCCATCTACGATATTAGTCTTCAGTATTGCATTTGGTATATCTGTAGATGATACCATTCACTTTTTGGCAAAATACAGACAAGAATTACAAGCTAATCACTGGAAAATTAGAAAATCAGTATATGCAGCACTTAGAGAAACAGGTGTGAGTATGTTCTATACTTCAATTGTTTTATTCTTTGGTTTTTCTGTATTTACAATTTCAAGTTTTGGAGGTACTGTTGCATTAGGTGCATTAGTATCTGTAACCCTACTTTTTGCTATGCTGTCTAACCTACTTCTATTACCATCTTTATTGTTATCATTAGAACGTAACATTGCAAATAAAGAGGTTTTAAGAGAGCCAGCGATTAATATAATTCCATCGGAAGATGATGATACCGAGGACGACATAGAGAATAAATAAGAAAAATTATCTTAGCATTTCAAAATAATTAAAACATGACAACAAAATCTGTAGCAGAACTACTTTCACAAGATGTGACCTTACAAGATGTGTCCGTAAAAGGATGGGTGAGAACATTTAGAGCAAATCGATTTATAGCATTAAATGATGGTTCTACAATAAATAATATTCAATGTGTTGTAGATTTTGAAAATTTTGATGAAACGCTTTTAAAGCGCATTAATACTGGAGCTGCTATTCATGTCACTGGTGAATTAGTAGAAAGTCAAGGCAAAGGTCAATCTGTAGAGATACAAGTTAAAGAATTAGTAATTTTAGGAGATTCCGATCCAGAAACTTATCCCATACAACCAAAAAAACATTCGTTAGAATTTTTAAGAGATAATGCACATTTGCGCACAAGAACAAATACGTTTAGCGCTGTAATGCGAGTAAAATCCACTTTATCATTTGCAATACATAAGTATTTTACTGAAAACGGTTTCTATAATATGCATACACCAATAATTACTGGTAGCGATGCAGAAGGTGCTGGTGAAATGTTTCGTGTTAGTACTTTAGATCCTAAAAATCCCCCGTTAACAGAAGATGGTAATGTAGATTTTAAAGAAGATTTCTTCGGAAAAGAAGCCAATCTTACCGTTTCTGGTCAACTTGAAGCAGAAACTTATGCCATGTCACTAGGCAAAGTCTATACATTTGGGCCAACATTTAGAGCTGAAAACTCAAACACAACGCGTCATTTAGCAGAATTTTGGATGATTGAACCAGAAGTAGCTTTTATGGATTTAGCAGGCAATATGGATTTAGCCGAAGACTTTCTAAAGTCTGTTCTAAGCTATGCTTTAGAGCATAATAGAGAAGACATAGAGTTTTTAGATAAACGTTTACAAGATATCGAAAAGAAATTACCACAAGCCGAGCGAAGCCCAATGAATATAGTTGATAAAATTAAGTTTGTTGTAGACAATAATTTTAAACGCGTTAGCTATACTGAAGCTATCGATATTCTTAGAAATTGCAAACCTAATAAAAAGAAAAAATTCAAGTACCTTATAAATGAATGGGGAGCAGATTTACAATCTGAGCACGAACGCTTCTTGGTGGAAAAACACTTTAAATGTCCAGTAATATTGTTTGATTATCCTGCAAATATTAAAGCGTTTTACATGCGCTTAAATGAACCTGACGATCAAGGGAGGGAAACGGTAAGAGCTATGGATATTCTTTTCCCTGGTATTGGTGAAATGGTTGGAGGTTCTCAGCGAGAAGAGCGTTTAGATGTCTTAAAAGAGAAGATGAAGGCTCTAGATATTCCAGAGGAAGAATTATGGTGGTATTTAGATTTGCGTAAATATGGTACTGCAGTACACTCTGGTTTTGGATTAGGTTTTGAGCGTTTGGTTATGTTTGCAACAGGTATGGGAAATATCAGGGATGTTATTCCTTATCCAAGAACACCTCAAAATGCTGAGTTTTAAATAAAATATTAAACCTGTTAGGCTTCTAAAACCTAATAGGTTTTTCTTATTTTTATAATCAACAGAAATTTTATGTCCCTAAAACAGTTTTTACAATTTAAACTATCGCAGAAGCTATCTCCTCAGCAGATTCAACTTATGAAGTTGATTCAGTTACCTACACAAGCCTTTGAACAACGTTTAAAACAAGAATTAGAAGAAAACCCTGCACTAGATACTGGTAAAGAATCTGACGCTTCAGATGATACCATTGATGATTTTGACAATTCTACCGAAGAATACGATGATAATGAAACGATTGATACTGATGACATCAATATAGATGAGTACTTAAGCGACGATGAAATTCCTGAATATAGAACTCAGGCTAATAATTACAGTGCTGATGATGAGGATAAATCTGTGCCATATGCTGCAGGCACCTCTTTTACACAACACTTAATCAATCAATTAAATACGTTTAGACTTTCAGATCATGAAGAGGAAATTGCTTATTTCTTAGTAGGTAGTGTAGACGAAAGTGGTTATATACGTCGTTCTTTATCAGACATTACTGATGATTTAGCATTTACTCAAAATGTCTTTACAACTGAGGAAGAAATTGAGAAAGTACTTAACATTGTTCACCAATTGGACCCAGCAGGTGTTGGTGCTCGTAGTCTACAGGAATGTTTAAGTATTCAGCTGCATCGAAAGGAACAATATCCAGATGTTGAATTGGCAACTGCAATAATTGATAGAGGCTTTGAGCAGTTTACTAAAAAACATTATAAAAAGTTAATGCATAAGTTTAGCATCAATGAAGAACAACTTAAGGATGCTATTGAAGAAATAGAACGCTTAAATCCAAAACCAGGTGGTTCCTATGCTGGCAACAATAAAATTGTTGAGCATATTGTCCCAGACTTTGCTATAAAGATTGTTGATGGTGAACTAGAATTAACATTAAATGGTAGAAATGCTCCTGAGCTTCATGTTTCGCGCGAATACAATAATATGCTTAAGGGTTACAAAGACACTAAAGACAAATCTAAGGCGCAAAAAGATGCCGTGATGTTCATTAAACAAAAGCTAGATGCTGCAAAATGGTTTATTGAAGCGGTAAGACAACGTCAACAAACTTTATTTGTTACCATGAGTGCCATTATGCACTATCAGAAGGAATACTTTTTAACAGGTGATGAGCGCAACTTGCGACCAATGATTTTAAAGGATATCGCCGACGAAATTGAAATGGACGTTTCAACTATTTCTAGAGTAGCTAATAGTAAATATGTAGATACACCTTACGGTACTAAACTCATAAAAGAATTTTTCTCTGAGTCTATGACCAACGATCAAGGTGAAGAAGTTTCGACTAGAGAAATTAAAAAAATTCTTGAAACGGTTATTGAAGAAGAAAACAAAAAGAAACCTCTAACAGACGAAGCTTTATCTAAGATTTTGAAAGAAAAAGGTTATCCTATTGCACGACGAACTGTTGCAAAATACAGAGAACAATTAGATATTCCTGTTGCGCGTTTAAGAAAGGAGCTTTGAGAATTTAAGTTATATGCGAAACTTGAAAAACTATAAATATAATGCATGAAAAATTTTATTTTAAAAGGTATTTCGTTTGTTTTTCATCCGCTTATTATGCCGCTTTTAGGTGTTCTTTTTTATTTTTCTAAAACACCTCGTTTTATTCCAGAACCTGTAATAAAGGCTAAGATTTTTTCAATCATTATTCTCACAATAATATTACCAATATTACTATTCTTCTTATTGAAAACGATTAATAGAGTAGATTCTATTTATTTAAAAAGTACGAAAGAGCGTTTAATACCTTTATTTATAAATTGTATTATTACCGCATTGATTCTTATTCGTGTTTTATCCTCTAAAGAAATTGTAGAATTATATTATTTCTTTTTAGGCATTCTTTGCTCAACACTGGCATGTTTAATTTTAGCTATATTTAAAGTAAAGGCAAGTATTCATATGATTGCTGCATCAGGCTTTTTTATGTTTGCCGTTGCTTTGGGTATTCACTTCCAAATTAACATTAACGGTACGATTGCAATTATGATGATTATTCTGGGTGCTATTGCAACATCTCGATTGCACTTAAAAGCACACACAAATCAAGAACTAATTATTGGTTTTTTTATTGGTCTATTTCCACAATTTATATTTATAAATTATTGGTTATAAAATATAGAACATCAATCCTATTTTAAGAGATTTTAGATTGATAGCTTCATCTTCCAATTTTATATTGTCTTCGAAAATAGTATTTAATCCGTAATACACTTGAAAATTCCATGTACCATAACCGGCACTGAGTGTTAAACCATATTGAATTCTGTTGAAGCCATTTATGTTAGTTAGGCTACTATTACCTTCTTCACTTTTAAACTTAGAGGAATTATACAACAAATAACCTACTTTAAAGCCTGTATATATTCTCCAAAAATTATAATCTGTTGCTGTAGAAGTTCTCCAACGAACTTCAAATGGTACTTCAACTAAATACGTTGTAAATTTATTTTTAGAAACATTGAAATCGTCTTCATTGATAATGCTTAATGAAATGTCATCATTTATTTCTTCAATAAATAAATTCTTTTGATTGTATGAGTTCGTAGAAATCCCTATACCCAAACCAATGGCAAAATTTCGCCTTTCATTTATTGGCATATCTCGTATATAGCCAAAATGAAAACCAGAAGAAAAGCCGCTTTGAGAAACTTCTTTAGGCTTATTATTGAGTAAGTTATACGTTACCGCTGCGTAAAACTGATCTTCCCTATAATTTTTGTATAGTTCAGTCTTATCTGCGTCATCAACTTGAGAAAATCCTAGTTGAACTATTAAAAAGGTGAAAATTAAAAGCGTAAATTTCATATAATAAAACTACAAAATCTTTAGATGCTATTAAACAAAAAAACGTCCTGATTAATCAGGACGTTTTATTTATAAAATTAAGAATATATAAATTCTATTCTTCTGCTTTAGCATTGGCAATATACATTACCTTTAATGCATTAGCCTTACGCAGTTCTTGCTTAATATCTGAAACAAGACCAGCATTAGTGTTTTTATCTACCTTAAGGCCAACTACAACTTTACTTTGTAGTTCCTCATTCAATTCTGCTATTCCCGCTATAATTGATGGTTTCACATCTTCTACGCCAATAAAAGCATCATTAAATTGAATTCGAGGTTCCTTACCAAATTGATTAAACTGACTACTTGGCTTACCTGCATAGATAAAAATAGTTCTGTCTTTTTTCAACTTTTCAACTTGATCTGCACTTGGCAATATGTTTTCAATCATTAAAGAACTGTCTCTCATTACAGTTGCTACCATGAAAAAGAAAAGTAACATAAATACAATATCTGGTAGTGAAGCCGTTGAAATCGCTGGCAATTCACCTTTACCTTTTTTTCTAAATTTAGACATATTAGTTTCTTTTAATTTTTATCTGGTTCCGCTTCAGACAGTTTCAAAGGAAAAAGCTTTTTAACAGTCTCTATTTGCTCATTAAGCTTCTCATCCTTATTAAACTGATTCTTTTCCTTCTCGTCTAGCATAGATCTGAAAGATCTATTGTACAGGCGTTGTGCCTCTCTTTCCCTTAAGAAATTATAAGCCGCAACTAGTTCGTTTTGTACATCTATATACTGTTCGTAGGACGTTTCTCTATCGTGTTTCATAGAGACAATTGCTTTGTCCGGATGGTCAGATGAAGATTCATCTCTCTTGCCCTTACAATAATCACAAGATTCTCCAGCAGCATTTGTGCTTCCGCCATTATCTAAAAACTCTATTGCTGCCTGCCTTAAATCCTTTAATTCCATTTCCTCATCTTCTACAAGCAATTGGTTATGACGATTTATTAAAACAGTAAATAAATTCTTCTGTTTAATAATCGGAGGCTCAACTTCAGAGTCATCAATAGGTGGCAAACTTCTTAATAATCCTTTATCTTTTTCTATTGTAGTTGTAACTAAGAAAAAGATAAGTAATAAGAAAGCAATGTCAGCCATTGATCCTGCATTTACTTCGGGTGCTGATCTTTTTGCCATACTAATTTATTTAGAGATTATTTTTTTAACTCCTGAAAAAATCATCGTTATTGCAGCAACCGCTAACAATATATAAAAAGCTACTAAACCAGCGCCAACCATAGTCGATTGTCCGTCTGTAGCAATGCCATCTTGTAATTTATACTGCCTTGTATCACCTCCTGAAACAAGATAAGCAATCAAAAGCACTGCCAAAAATGCACCAACACCTATCAACGTATTCTTTAGATTTGCTGTATTTGTAAATAGATTTTTTAATACAAAAAACAATACAAATAATACCGTTAGGCCCAGTGTAATGTAACCTATCCATGCCATAGGCTCAAAGAGACCATCTTCTCCGCCTGTTTTTATGGCTTCATCACCAGCTGCTATAATTCTAACCAGAGATACAATTCCGATTAGACTTAAAACAGCGGCTACAATTTTTAATATTTTGTGCATAATTAATTTTATTTTTTGTGTCTTACTAATAAATCCATCAATGTGATAGATGCGTCTTCCATATCGTTTACAATGCTATCAATTTTAGCAATAATGTAGTTGTAAAAAATTTGAAGTATAATCGCTACAATAAGACCAAATACTGTAGTTAAAAGTGCTACTTTAATACCACCTGCAACTAAAGATGGTTGCATATCACCAGCAGCTTCAATTTTATCAAAGGCTTGAATCATACCAATTACTGTACCCATGAAACCAAGCATTGGTGCCAAGGCGATAAATAATGATATCCAAGACACATTCTTTTCTAACTGTCCCATTTGAACTCCACCATAGGCTACAACTGCTTTTTCAGCAGCATCGATATCTTCGTCTGCACGATCTAAACCTTGATAGAATATAGAAGCAACAGGTCCTTTTGTATTTCTACAAACTTCCTTTGCAGCTTCGATACCACCAGAATTTAGTGCATCCTCTACATTTTGAGTCAATTTTTTAGTGTTTGTTGTTGAAAGGTTTAAATAGATAATTCTCTCAATAGCAATTGCTAATCCAAGAATTAAACATAGTAGTACAATACCCATAAAGCCTGGACCACCTTCAATAAAACGCTTTTTTAATTCTTGGTGAAACGTCAAGTCTTCATCTGCAGCCGCAGCATCATCTTGAGTTACACTTGTTACAGTTGCTGTTGTAGTTGCTAATGTTGTTGCATTGGCGTTAACAGTTCCGATAGCCATTAAACATGTTATGGCAAGGATAGAAAATAATCTTTTCATTGTTCTGAATCTTAATTTTATTAGTTAAAGTGTTAAAGATAAAAAAAATAATGTAACAATCGCATAAAATATAAGCAGAGAGGAAGGGATTCGAACCCTCGATACCCTTTTGGAGTATACACACTTTCCAGGCGTGCGCCTTCGACCACTCGGCCACCTCTCTGTAATCTTAATTTAAAATTACATTGGTGCCAAATAACGAAAAAAACTTTAAATGCAGAAATTTATAATGTTATTTTTAAGACATTTCCCCTCTTAGTGATGTTTCAAAAATAGATTTAAAGTCTTTTGAGTTTACCTTTTCTCCTAAAAGATACATCAGCTTTGTTATAGCCGCTTCGGTAGTGATATCTTTCCCAGAGATAACTCCAATAGATTTTAATTGCGAACTGGTTTCATATTGTCCCATCCTAACACTTCCGCCAGCACACTGAGATACATTTATAATATGAAGTCCTTTATCAATAGCTTCTTTTAATAAATCAATAAACCAAGATTCTGTTGTTGCATTTCCTGATCCGTAAGTTTCAATTATTAGCCCTTTTATTAATTGGCTTCTTAAAACTGCTTCTAAAATTGGTCTAGATATCCCTGGAAATAGTTTTAAAATACCAACATTGGTATCCATTTCTGTTCGTACAATTAAATCCTCTTCTGGTTTTGGTCGTCGTAGAAATTCGGTATTGACTTTTAAATGCACCCCAGATTCTGCTAAATAAGGGTAATTAAGAGACTCAAATGCTTCAAAATGTTCTGCATTTATTTTTGTGGTTCTATTACCTCTATATAATTTGTATTCAAAATAAAGACAAACTTCTTTAATAGTTGGTTCCCCATTATTTCGCAAAGATGCCATTTGAATGGATGTAATTAAATTCTCTTTGGCATCTGTACGGAGATCTCCAATTGGTAATTGCGAACCTGTAAATATGACTGGCTTAACCAAGTTTTCTAACATAAAACTAAGTGCAGATGCTGAATAACTCATAGTATCACTTCCGTGTAACACAACAAAACCATCAAATTTCTGATAATTGGCTTGAATAATTTTTGCTATATCTGCCCAATAATTTGGGCTCATATTAGAAGAATCTATCGGTTTCTTAAATGATATGGTTTCAATATTACAGTCTAAAAGACGCAGTTCGGGAATTTTATCTAATAAGCTCTCAAAATCAAATGCTCTGAGTTCTCCTGTATCGGCATCTTTAATCATGCCTATAGTTCCGCCTGTATATATTAATAATATGTTCGGTTTTTCTGTCATTTTAAATTCCAAATACAGCTTTTGAATTATCTGTAGTTATACGAGCTATTTCTTCAGCACTTTTTCCGTAAAGTTCGGATAATTTTTCTAACACCCTATTTATATAGGAACTTTCATTACGTTTTCCGCGATATGGTTTTGGCGCTAAATATGGTGAATCGGTTTCTAAAACAATATGCTTTAAATCTATTTGATTAATGAATTGGTCTATTTTACCATTTTTAAATGTAACCACTCCACCAATACCTAATTTCATGTTGTAAGATATTGCCTGTTTTGCTTGATCTAAACTTCCGGTAAAGCAATGAAAAATCCCAAAGAGATCGTCCGACTTTTCCTGTTCTAAAACTTCAAAAATCTCATCAAATGCTTCTCTACAATGAATGACAATTGGAAGTTGATATTGCTTCGCCAAGTTTATTTGATATCTAAAAGCTTCAATCTGAATACCTAGAGTGGTTTTATCCCAATATAAATCAATGCCTATTTCTCCAACGGCGTAAAATTTTCTTTTTGCCAATTGCACTTCAACATGCTGCAACTCTGTCTTAAAATTTTCTTTAACATGCGTAGGATGCAAGCCCATCATTAAGAACACATTATCAGGGAATTCCTTTTCAAGTTGAAACATAGATTCTGTATACGAAGAGTCTATTGCAGGAATAAAAAACCGCTTTACATTGGCATCTAATGCTCTATTAATCATTTCTGTTCTATCTCCATCAAAAGCTTCACTATATAAATGGGTATGTGTATCTGTAATAATCATGGCGCAAAAATAACCGTTTATAATATTATATTTACAAAAAATGGAAAAATGGAAACGTTAAAGGACTTCCTTATAAATAAAGGCTACTCTAAAATTAGACTTAAGCTTACTAAAACTAATCATTTTGAAATTAAGGCATCAATTAATGGAGTTAAGGGTCGGTTCATTTTAGATACAGGAGCTTCGAGTAGTTGTGTTGGGTTTGAAGCTATTGAACGCTTTAATCTTATTGTAAAAGACTCTGAAATTAAAGCCGTTGGTGCTGGTGCATCTGATATGGCTACTAAAATTTCTAATTCTAACAATTTAAAAATTGGGACTTGGAAAAAAAATCGCGTTGCATTAATCTTATTTAATTTATCACATGTCAATACAGGACTTATTAATCACAACGCCCAACCTGTGGATGGTATAATTGGAGCGGATGTTTTAAAAAAAGGGAAGGCTATAATAGACTATGAAAAAAAATACTTGTATTTAAAGCTATAAGAAATTTCATATGCTGAAGATTCTTATTATCTTTAGGTATTATAGTTGAATTAATAGCAAAATGAGCCCAACCATCATAATTGCTGACGATCACCCTTTAATTCTCAAAGGTCTTCAGGAATTTTTAAATGAAAAAAACTTCAATGTTTTGGCAAGTGCAAAAAATGGAAAAGAAGCACTCGCTTTAATAAAAGCACATGTTCCAGATATTGCAATTTTAGATATTAAAATGCCTTTTTATACAGGTTTGCAAATAGCAGAGAAATGCAAAGCCGACAATATCCCTACAAAAATTGTCCTCATTACTTTTGAAAAAGACGAGATTACATATACTAAAGCTAAAACTTTAGGTATATATGGCTATGTACTCAAAGAATTTGCGCTCGAAGAAATAGAAAATTGTATTGCATCTGTAATTAAAGACAAAGCGTATTTTAGTCCTGAACTTTTAAAGTTTTTAGAAATAAAAGTCTTTCCCCAACACTTTGAAAACTTAACTAAACACGAAAAAAATATCGTTAGGTTAATTTCTGAAAATAAAACAGGTGTTGAAATTGCAGAAATGCTTTTTATATCTCCAAGAACAGTAGAAAAGCATAAAAGTAACGTGATCAAAAAGCTTAAATTAGAAAGCAAACAAAATAGTCTTCTTATTTGGGCTAAAGAAAATTCTGAATTCTTAAAAAGCTAAAAAAATACGTAAAGTTACGTATAGTATCATTCTAATATAATTTCAATATTTGTAGTGTTATTAATTAAGGGTTAATAACGAGCTATTAGTTAGTTCTTAGGGGATTACCGGAGCCTTGAACAATTGTTCAGGGCTTTTTTTTAGCATAAAAATAAAATATACGTAAAGTTACGTATAGTATCGCTTTGTTATTATTGAGAAATTTACACCAGCTATTAATCAAAGCCCTCAGATTAAATTCTTTAAAGCTCTGGATAAGCTTATGATTCAGAGCTTTACTTTAAAAAATCAGTTTTATGGAAACAATGAAAGACAATACCTCAAAAAGCGATAGAATATTTATAGTGCTATTAATTATAAGTTCTGTAATAGTAATATCAGCCAATATAGCTGTTAATTTTTTTAGTTAATTTTAGTTAGTTATACTCTTGTTAGTTAGGAGTAAAAAAGCGCAATTCTAAATGAATTGCGCTTTTTAAGTTTTATTAAATTAAGACCTACATCTCTAATGCTTTCTTAACATCATTATCCATTAATAATTCTACAGGATTTTCTAATGCTTCTCTTACAGCAACCAAGAAACTTACAGACTCTTTTCCATCTATAATTCTGTGATCATAAGATAAAGCAAGATACATCATAGGATGAATTTCAACTTTTCCATCTACAGCTATTGGGCGCTGAATAATGTTATGCATTCCTAAAATTCCGCTTTGCGGTGGATTAATAATTGGTGTAGATAACATACTTCCAAACACACCTCCATTAGAGATTGTAAATGTACCACCTGTCATCTCATCTACAGTAATTTGTCCATCTCTAGCTCTTAAGGCTAAGCGTTTTACTTCAGATTCTATACCTCTGAAAGATAAGTTTTCTGCATTTCTAATTACTGGTACCATCAACCCCTTAGGTCCAGATACTGCAATACTAATATCTAAATAATCGTAAGACAACATTTCTTTACCATCTATCATTGAATTAACTGCTGGATACATTTTTAATGCTCTTACAACTGCCAAAGAAAAGAAGCTCATAAATCCGAGACTTACGCCATGTTTTGCTTTAAAATCTTCTTTATATTGTTTACGTAACTCAAAAATCGGAGTCATGTTAACCTCATTAAATGTGGTTAACATTGCTGTTGTATTTTTAGCTTCAACTAAACGTTCTGCTACCTTACGACGTAGCATTGACATTTTACTACGTGATGTCCCTCTGTTTCCTCCTGTTGGAGTTCCCATTGACGGCACAGCATTTACAGCGTCATCTTTTGTAATTCTTCCATCTCTTCCAGAACCAGAAACTGAAGCTGCATCTATACCCTTTTCATCTAAAATCTTTTTAGCTGCAGGACTTGGAGTTCCAGATGCATATGTTTTTGATGCTACTGGCTTTACTTCTTCCTTTTTTGGAGCTTCTTCTTTTTTCTCAGCCTTAGCAGGTGCATCACTTCCTTCTGGCTTAGTAGCACTTGTATCAATTAAACATACGACAGCACCTACTTCTACAGCATCACCTTCTTCTGCTTTTAGTGTAATTGTTCCACTTGCCTCTGCTGGTAATTCTAATGTAGCTTTATCGCTATCTACTTCAGCAATTGCTTGGTCTTTTTCTACATAATCTCCATCTTCAACTAACCATTCTGCAATTTCTACCTCAGTAATCGATTCGCCTGGTGAAGGCACTTTCATTTCTAAAATCATGCTTTATTGTTTTATTAAGCTCTAACTTGTGTAGTGTTAATTCCTTTTATCTCTTGTTGTTTTTGGTTTTATCAAAAACGTAATCTATAACTTCTTGATGTCTTATTTTAGAACGTGTAGAACTACCTGCTGCTGGTGCACCATATGGTCTTCTAGATGCTGCTCTAAATTGTTTCGCTTCATCTAAATGCATTAATATATGACTATAAGCTCCCATATTTCTTGGTTCTTCTTGAGCCCAAACTACATCATCTGCATTTTTATATTTTTTAAGTATGCTTCGCATATCTTTTACTGGAAGCGGGAATAATTGCTCTATCCTAACTAAAGCAACGTTATCTCTTCCCAGCTTTTCTTGTTCCTCTAATAAATCATAATAGAATTTACCAGTAACAAATACCAAAGTCTTAACTTTAGTTGCCTTTGCTGTTTTATCATCAATTAGCATCTCAAAACTTCCATTTGCAAACTCGTCTACAGTTGAAACCACTTTAGGATGACGTAACAAGCTTTTTGGTGTAAATACAATTAGAGGCTTTCTAAAATTAGCTTTCATTTGTTTACGTAACAAATGAAACATATTAGCAGGTGTTGTACAGTCTGCTATAAACATATTATCCTTAGCGCACATTTGTAAATAACGCTCCATACGACCAGAAGAATGTTCAGCACCTTGACCTTCGTAGCCATGCGGCAACAACATTACTAAACCATTTTGAGTCTTCCATTTGTCTTCACCAGAAGATATGTATTGGTCTATCATAATCTGAGCTCCATTACTAAAATCACCAAATTGTGCTTCCCAGATGGTTAATGTATTAGGACTTGCCATGGCATAACCATAATCAAATCCTACAACGCCATATTCTGATAATAATGAATTATAAATATTGAATTGACCTTGCTCTTTAGATATACTATTATGCAATATTATTTCTTCTTCGCTATCCTCTACCTTAACGACTGCATGTCTATGAGAGAACGTTCCTCGTTCTACGTCTTGACCTGAAATTCTCACATTAAAACCTTCAACCAATAACGAACCATATGCTAAATGCTCAGCCATAGCCCAATCTAATCGGTTCTCATCAAACATAGTTTGACGTGATTCAATTAATCTTTGAATTTTACGTATAAACTTTTTGTCAGACGGAAGATTAGAAATAACCTTAGTAATTTCTTTTAAGACTTTTTTAGATACAGTTGTATCTATTTGTTCCATCATTACATTTTCAGTCACTCGAGTAAAACCTTTCCACTCCTCTTGCATAAAAGCAGTAATCTCGGTTTTATCTTCTTTACGTGAGTCTTCTAATTTTTCCTCTAGAGACTCTTTATATTTAGTCTCGATATGTTTTACATAACCATCATTTATTACACCTTCATCCAGTAGTCTTTGTGCATAAATGTCTCTTGGATTTTTGTGCTTTGCAATCGCTTTGTATAATAATGGTTGTGTAAATTTTGGTTCATCACCTTCATTATGCCCATACTTTCTGTAGCCTAATAAATCTATAAACACATCGCGCTTAAACTTCATTCTAAAATGTAATGCAAAAAGTGCTGCGTGTACAACTGCTTCGGCATCATCTGCATTTACATGAAGCACTGGTGATAAAGTCACTTTGGCAACATCAGTACAATATGTGCTAGAGCGTGCATCTAAATAATTGGTGGTAAAACCAATTTGGTTATTGACTACGATATGAATTGTACCATTAGTTTTATAACCGTCTAATTTGGCCATTTGTACAACTTCATAAACTAATCCTTGACCAGCAATAGCTGCATCTCCATGAACCACAATTGGCAGTACCTGAGAGGCATCTGTAATTTCATCTTTATCTTGTTTGGCTCTTGTAATACCTTGTACAACAGCACCTACAGTTTCTAAATGCGAAGGATTTGGCGCAATATTTAGATTAATTTTCTTGTTGTTATAAGTCTCTCGATTACTCGTCCAACCCAAATGATATTTTACATCACCATCAAATACTTTTTCTTCATAATCTTTACCATCAAACTCACTAAAAATATCCTTTGCTGATTTTCCGAAGATATTGGTCAATGTGCTAAGTCGACCTCTATGTGCCATACCCATAACAAATTCCTTTACACCTTCATCTGCTGCTTTTTCTATGATAGCATCTACTGCAGGAATTAAAGATTCATTACCTTCTAAAGAAAAACGCTTTTGGCCAACATATTTTGTGTGCAGAAACGATTCAAAAGAAACAGCTTGATTTAATTTTTTTAGAATATACTTCTTTTCGTCTGAAGTAAATATTGAGTGATTATCATTAATATTTAGCTTATTCTGAATCCATTCGATTTCTTCTGGCTTGCGAATATACATATACTCTACACCTATTGAATCACAATAAATACGTTCTAAATGATCAATAATATTTTGAAGTGTGGCCGAATTTAGACCTAATATCTCACCTGCAGAAAAAGTGGAATTTAAATCGCTTTTAGATAATCCAAAATTTTCAATTTCTAATGTTGGAGCATATTTTCGCCTTGCTCTTACAGGGTTTGTTTTAGTAAACAAATGACCTCTACTTCTGTAACCGTCTATAAGCTTTACAACCTGAAATTCTTTTTGAATGTGTTCTGGTATTTGTGCAGAAACACCTTCTACAATTTCCCCTTCCATCCCATAGCTTTCTGAGCCAAAATCATAACCTTGAAAAAAGGCGCGCCAACTAGGCTCAACAGAATCAGGATTTTTAAGATATTGGTCGTATAAATCAGCAAAATATGCTGTATGTGCGGCGTTAAGAAAGGAATATTTATCCATTATTTTTTTTGAGACGTTATCGTTTCAACAAAATTTATTCAAAAATACAACTTTTGTTAAAAATAGCTTTGGTTTTATTATATTTATAACAATTAGAAAACAACAATTCTCGATATGATAAAGTTTAAATCAATTAGCATCAAAAAATCTATAATACTTAGCCTTTTAACAAGTTTTTTTATCACATTTTCATTTTCTCAAAATAATTCTGACGATCAATCTAGTTTTTGGAAAAATGTACAATTCGGAGGTGGCATAGGTTTAAACTTAGGCAATGGCTTTTTTAGTGGTGGATTAGCACCTGCTGCTGTATACAGACATAATGCATATGTTTCTACAGGTGTCGGTCTCAATTTTCAATATAGCTCACAACGTGATGTATTTAAATCTACTGTTTTAGGTGGAAGCATAATTGGCTTATTTAATCCGTACAGAGAATTACAAATCTCCACTGAGTTTGAACAATTATATGTTAATAGAGATTTTGACGAGCAATTTGTAGCTAATGTTGATGATAGTTATTGGTATCCTGCACTGTTCCTAGGCGCTGGTTATCGTCAGGGTAATGTGACTTTTGGAATTAGATATGACGTGCTTTATGACGAAGATAAAAGTATCCAAAACCAAGCTTGGATGCCATTTGTACAATTTTGGTTTTAATCTACAAAGGCAAAACAGATTTGCCTTTTTTAATATGCTCAGCTAAATCTTGAAGGCTTGTATTATCCAGTCTATCTAATATTTTTTGCTTTTCATTAAATATCAAATGATGAAGTGAACAAGGGTTAGTACTATCACATTCATTTAAACTTAGTAAACAAGAATTGATGCGTTCCTCACCGTCAATGGCAGTAACAATATCACTTACTTTTACTTGCCTGTTTTCCTCACTTAAATAAAAACCACCGTTGGGACCCTTGTGTGATGAAATTAAATTCCTTTTTGATAAGGTTTGTAAAATTTTAGCAATATAATGTCTAGGAACATTAATGGGTTCTGCAATATCTTTAATCATTATTTTTTGATCTTCTGAAGAATGCACTGCTAAATACAAAACAGCCTTTATTCCATACTTGGTAGAATTTGAAAACATAACTTAATTTTAAAACAATAAACAACAAAGGTAAAAAAGATATTTTTATCTTAAATATGATTTATATCATATTTTACTAATAATCTCACGCATATATTTGTTTCACCTTAAAATAGAGACAAATGAAAAATTCACTAAAACTATTAACGTTATTTATCGCCCTATTACTATTTAGTTGTGGTGGAAGCGATAAAAAAGAAGAAACTTCTTATGGCAAAAAAGAACCCGTAAAAAAAGAAGTAAAAGAACCTGCCTCTCAACGAATTGAGTTAAGTAATAAAGGTATAGGACCAGTAACATCTGTTAATTTAGACCTGGTTGTAGATGAAAAGATGGCTGCACATGGTAAAGAGGTTTACGAAAAAATGTGTACTGCTTGCCATAAAGCAGAGAAAAAATTTATCGGCCCATCACCAAAAGGAATTTTACAGCGTCGTTCACCAGAATGGGTAATGAATATGATTCTAAATCCCGAAGAAATGGTAAAAGAAGATCAATTAGCTAAAGATTTACTAATAGAATTTAATGGATCTCCTATGGCTAACCAAAACTTAACTAAAGAAGAAGCAAGAGCTGTTTTAGAATATTTTAGAACCCTCTAGAAAAACTAACACTAAAAAATAAAACCAATGAAAACACTAATCAAATTATTATTTTCTGTTATGCTTTTAGTATGTTTTGTTGCTTGTAATAGTAACTCAAAGACTTCAGAAAATACAACCAAAGAAAGTGATGCTACTGAAAGAGCTAGTCAAAAAGAAGGACAAGCTTTTATGAAAGACGAAGGTGGCACACCTAACGCCTTACAATTAGCCATAAGCTCAGAAGACCATAGTACTTTGGTTGCTGCAGTGCAAGCGGCTGAAGTAGAGAATGCACTAGTAAATGTAGGACCATTAACGGTATTTGCACCAAACAATGCTGCTTTTGCAAAAATTGACGAAGCTACATTAAACAGTCTTTTGGAGCCAGAAAACAAAAGCAAACTCGCTTTTATATTAACGCATCATGTAGCCCCTGCAAATTATCCTGTTGAGATGCTAAAAAAGAATGCTGAAAAAGGACGTAAACTTTACATGGCTTCGGGCAAATACTTAGACGTCACAGAAAAAGATGGTGACCTTTATGTAGATGGTGTTAAAATACTTGGCACAGTAAACGTAAGTAACGGATGGGTGCATGTTACGGAAAGTGTAATTCTACCAAAAGACTAAACAAAATCAACTAATTAAAATAAAACTATATGAATAAAATAGGAAAATATTTACTCGGTATAACCGCACTTATCTTTATGACAAATTGCGGTAATAACAGTAATAATAGTAATTCTGGTGCTATGTCTTCGAGTAAGGCTGAAAAAGTATACGTCGCGCCAGGTGAACATGATGAGTACTATGCCTTCTTTTCTGGAGGTTATAGCGGTAACATAACTGTAGCTGGACTTCCAAGTGGTAGGATGCTAAAAGAGATACCTGTGTTTTCTCAATTTCCAACATCTGGATATGGCTATTCTGAAGAGACCAAACCAATGCTAAATACGTCATTTGGTTTTGTACCTTGGGGAGATGCTCACCACCCAGATATTTCTCAAACTAATGGAGAATTGGATGGAAGATGGATCTTTATCAATGAGAATAACACACCTCGAATTGCGCGTATAAGTTTAGAAACTTTTGAAACCGAAGAGATTATTGAGCTTCCTAATAGTGCTGGTAATCACGCGTCTTCATTCGTAACTGAAAATACTGAATATATTGTTGCAGGTACGCGTTTTGCGGTTCCTAATCCACAACGTGATATGCCGATAAATGAGATGAAAGGTCAGTTTAAAGGCCCTCTTTCTTTTGTGAGCATAGCTGATAATGGAAGAATGAATCTTGAATTTCAATTAAATATGCCTGGTTTTAACTACGACCTTGCACATCCTGGACGTAATAAATCTCATGGCTGGTTCTTCTTTACAAGTTATAATACTGAAGAAGCTAATACATTGATGGAAGTTAACGCTTCTCAAAATGACAAAGATTATATCGCTGCTGTTAATTGGCAAAAAATTGCTGAGTATGTTAAAAATGGTGGTGGCGAAAAAGCAGCCGGAACTTATGCTCATAATGTCTATGATGAAAAAACACATACAGCTACATCAACTATGAAAGAAGGTGTTACAATGGTTGACCCACGAGAAGTTGCAGGTGCTGTTTTCTATATTCCAATTCCAAAATCACCACATGGTTGCGATGTTGACCCTTCAGGTGAATATATTATTGGTAGTGGTAAATTATCTACAGATTTAAGTGTGTATTCATTTGAAAAAATTCAGACTGCAATAAAAAATAAAGATTTTGTTGACGATTCTTATGGCATCCCAGTATTGAGTTACGAAAACACAATTGCTGGTGTTGTAACACAACCTGGATTAGGGCCTTTACATACTGAGTTTGATGGACAAGGGAATGCATATACGACATTCTTTATCTCTTCTGAAGTTGTAAAATGGAAACTAGGAACTTGGGAAGTTTTAGACAGACTACCAACATTTTACTCTGTAGGTCATTTAATGATTCCTGGCGGTAACTCAAGAAAACCATTTGGTAAATACATGGTCGCTATGAATAAAATCACAAAAGATCGTTACCTACCAACAGGTCCTGAGCTAGAGCACTCTGCACAGCTGTATGATATTTCCGGAGATAAAATGGAATTATTATCTGATTTCCCAACACATGGTGAACCTCACTATGCCGCAGGAATTAGAGCAGACCTGATTAAAGAGAAAAGTAAAAAGTATTACGAATTATCTGAAAATGAACATCCTTATGCCGCTAAGAGCGAAAGTGAAGCTACGGTTACAAGAAATGGTAATGAAGTACATATAAGTATGACCATGATACGTAGTCACTTCTCACCAGATAATATCGAAGGTGTTAAGGTTGGAGACAAAGTATATCTGCATATGACGAATCTAGAGCAAGATTTTGATGTCCCTCACGGCTTCTCAATCATTGGTGCAAATACATCTGAAATTTTAGTGATGCCAGGACAAACCAAAACCATTGTTTGGGAACCAAAACGAGAAGGTGTTTGGCCATTCTATTGTACAGATTTTTGTTCTGCCTTACACCAAGAAATGCAGGGTTATATTAGAGTTTCTGGTAAAAACTCAAACACACCTCTTAAATTCAGCTTAGATGAATAAAATAGTTAAATAGTTTTAGTGTAAAAATGTTATTTAACTCAATATGGGCGAGTAGAAATAACTCGCCCATTCTTTTAAAATAGCGTGTATTAAACATCAATAGCGATAGTATTATATTCTAAAATAATTACGCTAGATGTCACAGATGACAACTAAAAATTAATAAATATAAACAGATGAAATCCGCAAGTATAATAATGATAATAGGCTCTGCTCTGTTACTTGGATTATTTATTTTTCCACTGTGGAGTATAGAGCTTGAAGCGCCTCAGTATCCTAATGGTATAGGAATGAACATTCATCTCGATGGACTTCAAGGTAAAGAAAAACATGATCTCCAAAATATTGATGGTCTTAACCATTACATTGGTATGCGTAAATTACCTAAAGCAGATGAAATGTGGGAGTTTAGTACTTTTCCAAAAGTAATAGGCGGCATGGCTGCTCTAGGAATTATAATCGGTTTAATAGGGTTATTTAAATTTATTTCACCAAAGTGGTTTCTAGGCTGGTTGATCCTTATGATAATTTTAGGTATCTTGGGTATGTACGATTTTAATGCGTGGATGGTAGATTATGGAACCAACCTGGATCCTAAAGCTATTATGAAAATGACAGATGCAAACGGTAATCCGTTAAGCTACAAACCACCTTTATTTGGCACAAAGAATATTCTAAATTTTGTGGCACATTCTTATCCACATAAAGGCGCTTACATGATGGGTTTTGGTATGTTCTTGACTTTCGTTGCGTATTGGATTGGAAATAAAAAAGTAAAATCTTTAAAAGCATGAAACGAATTGTCTTTTTCTTAGTTCTCTTTGTAATGTTTGGCTGTAGTAAAACACCTCAACCCATAAATTATGGAACAGATATGTGTCATTTTTGCCAAATGACTATTGTCACAAAAACGCATGCATCACAAATGGTTACTGATAAAGGCAAACAATATAAGTTTGATGCCATTGAGTGCATGATAAGATTTTTAGGTGATAAGCAAGAACTTGTAGAAAAAAGTAACCTCTTAATTGCTAACTATAAAAATCCTGGTGTAATGGTAAATGCAAAAGCAGGTGGTTACGTTATTAGCGAGGAAATTACAAGTCCTATGGGAGCAAACCTCACAGGTTTTGCATCTTTAGAACAAGCCAAAACAAAAATTAACAATCCTAAAGCTGAATACTTTGACTGGGAAGGTATTTTTAAAAAATTGAACTAAATCTAAAGTATGAAAATACAGTTAAGTATTCTTCTCATTTTAATTTCAATCTGCTTCACAACAGCTCAAACATATACAGTTTGTGAAGCAGGTTGTGATTTTAAATCTATTCAAACTGCTGTAGATAGTTCTAAAAATGGTGATAGTATATTCATTAAAGCTGGTCTTTACAATGAATCTAACATCATTATCTACAAAAAATCGCTTAATATTACTGGTGAAGAAGGCACTATAATAGATACACAAAATAATGGTTATGGCTTTTCAGTAGAAGCAACTGATATCGTTATCAAAAATCTAACTATTAAAAATATCAAGATTAGTTACACCAAAGAATATGCTGCCATATTACTTTTTAAATCTTACGACTTTGTTATAGAAAATATAACTGTAGAAAGTGCATTTTTTGGCTTTTTAATTCAGAAATCAAAGGATGGTAAAATTCATAATAACACCATTTCTGGCGAAGGAAAAGCAGAAGCAGATTCTGGTAATGCGATACACTTATGGCATTGTGAAAACGTAAAAATTACAAATAATGATGTTAGAAGAATGCGCGATGGTATCTATTTAGAATTTGGAAGTAATAGTTATATTTCAGACAATTATTCTACCGAAAATATGCGTTATGGCTTGCACTTTATGTTCTCAAATGAAAACACATATGAGAACAATATGTTTGAAGCTAATGGTGCAGGTGTTGCTGTGATGTTTTCAAAAAAGATAAAAATGTTTAACAATATCTTTAAGAAAAATTGGGGAACAGCCTCATATGGAATTCTTCTAAAAGAAATAAGTGATGCCGAATTAAAACATAATATTTTTGAAGATAACACTATAGGTATTAATGCAGATGGTACTAATCGTATCACATTTACAGAAAATACCTTTAAAAATAATGGCTATGCAGTAAAGGTTATCGGAGCGTGTTACGATAATATCTATTCAAAAAATAACTTTTTGTATAACTCCTTTGATTTATCCTACTCTGGAAATCTAAATAGTAACAAGTTTGAAAACAATTACTGGAGTAATTACACAGGCTACGACTTAGACAAAAACGGTATTGGTGATATTCCTTATCGACCTGTAAAACTCTTTTCGTATTTGGTGAATCGCACACCAGAAAGCATCGTATTACTACGAAGTCTTTTTATAGATATTATTGATTTTTCAGAAAAGGTTTCGCCTGTTTTTACACCTGAAAACCTTATTGACAACCAACCTCTAATGACTAAAGTTACATGGTAGAAATAACCGATTTATATAAAAAATTTGGTAAAAACAAGGTCCTTAATGGTATCAACCTATCTATTAAAGAAGGTGGTATTTTCGCAGTACTTGGTCCAAATGGCTCTGGAAAAACCACGATTATAAAAACCATACTTGGCATGGTAATTCCAGATAGTGGGAATGTAAAAGTCTTTGATTCTGATGTGAAGACCAATTCAGATTATCGCCATAAAATAGATTACCTACCTCAGATTGCTAATTTCCCAAGCAATCTAAAAGTGAATGAACTCATTAAGATGATTAAGGATTTGAGAGGTGCTACAGATGAAGATCAAAATCTAATTGAAAAGTTTAAACTAGAACCCTTTCTTAATAAAAAACTTGGAACACTGTCTGGTGGAACTAAACAAAAAGTCAATATTGTTTTAACCTTTATGTTTAATAGTCCTATTATCATATTAGATGAGCCAACAACAGGCTTAGATCCTATTTCATTAATAAGGCTTAAAGGACTAATTGAAGCAGAGAAAGTCAAAGGAAAAACCATCTTAATCACATCTCATATTATGAGTTTTGTAGAAGAAGTTGCAGATAATATTGTGTTTATTCTCGAAGGAAAAATTTACTTTAAAGGCAGTATTGCCCAATTAAAAACAAAGACCAAACAACAAGATTTTGAGCATGCTATTGCTAACATTTTAACCGAAAACCATGCTTAAAATATTAAAATACAGTTTTTTTGATTTAATGCGCAGTAGCTGGAGTTATGTGTATTTTGCTTTTTATCTTTTATTAGGAATTGTACTTTTATTTCTTAATAACGATTTATCTAAGGCTGTAATTACACTTATGAATGTGATTATCGTTTTAGTTCCTTTAATTGGAACCATTTTTGGTGTGATGTACTACTATAATTCTAAAGAATTTACAGAATTATTATTAGCACAACCTTTAAAGCGATCTTCTATTTTTTTAGGTCAGTATTTAGGCGTAGCTATATCACTTTCCATGAGTTTAATACTCGGTTTAGGATTGCCATTTATTGCCTATGGCTTATTTAAATCTAATGCTATTTGGGACTTCTCATTATTACTAGTTGTAGGTATCTTTTTAACCTTCATCTTTAGTGCTTTAGCTTTTAACATCGCTCTTTCTAATGAAAATAAAATTAAAGGATTCGGTTACGCTATACTTATGTGGTTATTCTTAGCCATAATATATGATGGTTTATTTTTAATGTCTCTTATCTTATTTGAAGATTACCCACTAGATAAAGTATCTCTAATTGGCACCATGCTCAATCCTATTGATTTATCAAGAACACTCATTTTATTGAAGTTAGATATCTCAGCCCTTTTAGGCTATACAGGTGCAGTTTTTAAACAATTCTTTGGCACTAGTTTTGGCTTAATTGTTTCATTTTTAGCCTTAACCATTTGGGTAGGATTACCTGTTTTAAGAATTATATTTAAGTCGAAGAAAAAAGATTTTTAATTACAAAAATTAAAATGACTTTTGTCAGGTAATTTAAGACAAAATAGTCCGAAATTAGCACTATGATAATTAAGGTTATTCATAAAATTGCGGCTCTATTTCTGACGTTCATATTATTAGCAAATAATATGAACAACGTTGTAATTGTAACCGATTTTCTCATTAATCAAGATTTCATTGCTAAAACACTCTGTATTCAAAAAGAAGCGCAAAAAGGCTGTAATGGTAAATGTCAATTACGCAAAGAACTTGTTCAAAATAATACAGATGGTAATTCTGATACACCAGCACCTAAGAGTAATAAAACGCGCTTAGATGTCTTTGTGATTTCTGAAATTAATCTTAATACAGACCTTTCAAATATCAACTTTCAATCTGGTCATTTCAATAGTGATTTAAGACTATTTCAACCTTTATCTAGGTTTTACGATATAGATACACCACCACCAAATTTAAGTTAATTCTTTTTTGAGTGCTTTCTGCACAACCCACTTTACTATGTGTATAAAACACTCATAGAAAGGGAAATTATATCCAAATATTAAACAAACAAGAAAGAAATGAAACTTAAATTTATATTAGTGCTTTTAGCACTCGTATTCTCATGCTCTACAGACGATGATGACAATACTAATCCCGTAAACGAAGTCGAAGGTTTATTACTAATAAAAGAAATTGTAAACGGAGACCAAACCATAGAACTTTTTAATGAAAAAGGTATGTTTGAAACTGGCTACAACGACATCAGTATTCGTCTAAAAGATAATGCTACCGACACCTATTTCGAAGATGCAAGTTTATCATGGATGCCAATGATGCAAATGCCTACAATGCAACATTCCTGTCCTAAATCAGCAATTACAAAAGCGGATGGAAAAGACACGGTTTACACAGGCTTTATCATTTATCAAATGACTAATATGGACAGTTCTGGATGGTCTTTAACTATTGAATATACCATTGATGGTTTAGAGTATTCAGTCACAGATACAATAAATGTTATGCAATACGAAAATCAAAACGTAGCAAGCTTTATGGCTAGTGATGAAACCCGATATATTTTGGCATTAATTGAACCTAAAGACCCTAGTATTGCTATTAATGACATGAAAGTTGGTCTATTTAAAATGGAAAATATGATGACATTTCCTGTAGTTGAAGATTACACAATTGCTTTAGATCCTCGAATGCCAGGCATGGGAAATCACGGTTCACCAAACAACACGGACCTTACTTTTAATAGTGCTGATAATTTCTACTACGGCGATTTATCATTGACCATGACAGGCTACTGGAAACTGAACCTTAAACTAATGAACACTACTGACGATGTCTTAAAAGGTGAAGATGTTACTGAAGAAAATGATGCTAGTAGTTTATATCTAGAGTTAGAATTTTAATAAAAATTTAATCGTCTGTCACATCGAGCGTAGTCGAGATGTATTACATCTAACTATGCTGAATATGAAAGATTTAGCTACGCTGAATCTATAGATTTCTCGACTACGCTCGAAATGACAGTTGTTTGCGATTTAAACTCAATATTTAGCTATGCAGAAGCTAATCACATTAATGCTTTGTATACTCTTTTCAACACTAGGCTTTAGTCAAGAAAAGAAAATAGAGCAAAAAAAAGATACTACAAAACTAGAGGAAGTCGTTATTAAAACACGACGCAAATTAAGTAGTTATAGACAAGAGAAAACCTTATCTAGTATAGATGACTATTTAGAGAAGGCCAATAATGTCACCATGATAAAACGTGGTAACTACGCTTGGGAACCTACTATAAATAATATGGTTAGTGACCGCTTGGTAGTGACTATAGATGGTATGCAAATTTTTGGTGCCTGTACAGATAAAATGGACCCAATCACCTCTTATGTAGATGTATCAAATCTAGAAAAAGTAACTGTAGGCTCTGGACAAGAAGGTACAGAAAATGGCCATTGTGTAGGTGGAGGTATCGATTTGCAACTACCCACTTCAAAATTTAATGAATCTGGTCTAAAAACTAGTGCAGATTTAGGGTATGAAACTAACGGCAACTTTTTTGCTACTGGTTTAGATTTAGAATATGCTGGAAAGAAATTCTTTATTAGCGCAGATGGTATTTTTAGAACATCAGAAAACTATGATGCTGGCAACAATTTAGAAGTTTTGTATTCTCAATTTCAGAAGTATAATATCTCTTTACAATCTGGTTATAAATTTTCAAAAACTCATAATATAGATGCGAATATTATTTATGATAGAGCCACAGATGTTGGCTATCCTGCATTACCAATGGATGTCTCTTTGGCTGAAGCATTAATAACATCATTAACCCATTATTACAAGCCAGAAGATAAAGCTTTAAAAGCTCTTGAAACCAAATTGTATTTCAATACCATAACGCATATTATGGATGATAGTAAACGTCCAGATGTCCCAATCCGAATGGACATGCCTGGCTGGAGTGACACCTTTGGTTTTTACAGCAAAGCCGATGTTTTAAAAGGAAAACATCATTTTAAATTTAATCTTAATGGATTTTATAACAAATCTTTAGCTGAAATGACCATGTTTTCTAACAACCCGAACGAACCGGATATGTTTATGTACACATGGCCAGATATTAGAACCTTATATTCTGGTTTATTTGTAAAGGATAATTGGCATTTTGCTGACGGTAAATCATTATCGTCATCTGTGAGATTGGGTTATCATTCCAACAGAATAGCAAAAGAAGTTGGTGTAGAAAGTCTTCAGATATTTCATCCAGATATTGACGACCAACAAAACCGATTTTTAATAAGTTTAGCATCTTCTTATACTATAAAAAAGGAACATTCTAATATTGCTTTTGGTTTAGGTTATGGCGAACGTGCACCTTCCGTGAGTGAAGGTTATGGATTCTTCTTATTCAATAGTTTTGATAACTATGACTATATAGGAAACCCTAATTTAAAGAATGAAAAAGCGCTTGAAACAAATTTTAGTATTTCAAAAACTTATGATAAGTTCAAAATTGGTTTAGAATCTTCTTATTTCTATATCATGGATTACATTATTGGAGATATTGCCCAAAATGTAAGTTCTATGACCATTGGAGCAAACGGAGTCCGTGTGTATACTGCCTTAGATAATGCTTCTATTTTTGATGTGTATGTAAATAGTACTTATAACATTTCTGATAGTTTCTATGTAAACGGAACTGTAAGTTATAACTATGGAAAAGGAAGTAATGGCGAAAACTTACCATTAATTAGACCTTTTTCATACTTCGCAGAATTAAATTATAACAAACCCAAATTCAATATAGCCTTACAACTTGATGGTAACGGCAATCAAAGTAACTACAGCAGTTTTTATGGCGAAAATGAAACCGCTTCTTATGCTGTTTTAAATCTCAATTTAGGTAATGCATTTTATGGCGAAAAAGGAAGAACCATTTTAAAATACGGCATAGAAAATATTTTAGATGCTAAGTATTCTACTTATGCAGATTGGAATAATATACCAAGACAAGGGCGTAATTTTTATATCAATCTATCGTATATTTTTCCTTAAAAATTTGATTAGTGTTTGTTAAGAATAAAGGTGTAGAAAAGTGCTTACACCTCTATTTTTATTTAAATTTAGCTTTATACCAAACCTTTTGCCATTCGCGTTGTAGAATTAAAAAGGTAACATCTTCTGATAACTTTACTAGGTCTTCACCATCAAGAGAACGAATCTTTATTTCTGAAACATCTACTTGATAAAGTAAATTAAGATAGTCTGAAAATTTATTCTGAATAAGATGAAAAACGGTTTCTTGCAGTACTAATTTTAAACTTGTAGGTAGCGTTTCTTCGTCTAGTTCTAAGTCAATATTTGCGAATAATAAATCTTTATTTAACTGAATAATTAATTTTCTGTAAAGATTATATGAATTTGCTTCTGCAATTAAATCCTCAAAATTAGAAGGCAATGCCATTACACACGTCTATTCATTAATTGCTCACCAAATAATCTCAAAAGCTGCTTTTTATCCTCAGAAATATTTAAAGTTTCTAAAACAGAAAATGCCTTTTCCGTATAATCTTTTACTGCATTTTGAGTCGCTTCTGATGCACCAGAATTATTGAAGAGCACTTTTACAGATGCTACTTTATCATCATTAGAAATTGAATCGTTAGACATTTTTTCTAAGAGACTGTCCTTTTCTTGGTTAGAACCAAGCTCTATAGTTTTAAGATAGAGATACGTTTTTTTGTTTTCAAGAATATCACCACCAACCTGTTTTCCGAAGGTTTCGGGATTTCCAAACGCATCTAGATAATCATCTTGTAACTGAAACGCTATACCTAAATAACGACCAAAATCGTAAATCGCTTTTTGATCGTCTTTAGAGGCTTTAGCTACTATAGCCCCCATTTTCATGGCAGCACCAACCAAAACGGCTGTTTTGTATTCAATCATTTTGAGGTACTCTGGTATGGTAACATCGTTTCTGGTTTCAAAATCAATATCATATTGTTGTCCTTCACAGACTTCTAAAGCTGTTTTACTAAAAAGCTTTGCTAATGCCTGAAACGTATTTGGCTCATAGTTTTCAAATAGCTGATAAGCCAAAATCAACATAGCGTCACCTGATAGAATTCCTGTGTTTAAATCCCATTTTTCATGCACCGTTTGTTGTCCTCTTCGTAATGGTGCATCATCCATTATATCATCATGAATTAAAGAAAAATTATGAAACACTTCAACAGAAAGCGCAGCATTCATAGCCCTTTCTGCCTCCTCACCAAAAACCTCAGCACTCATTAAAGTTAAAACTGGTCTCAGACGTTTACCACCAAGTTTCAAAATATAATTTATAGGTTCATAAAGATTAATGGGCTCTTTATCAACTGCAAAATCTTTTAGATATTTTATAAAAGATTTCTGATAGACTTCAATGTTTTGCATAGCACAAAAATAATGCATTATACATATTTTAAACTAATGTTATCCGTGTTAAATAAATATTAAAACTTTGGAAACTTTTTTTGTTTTTAAAGTTTCCAAACGTATATTTGCACTTCAACTATGAGAGAACAAATTATACATAAATCAACTGAACTGTTTTTAAACCTTGGATTTAAGAGTGTGACAATGGATGACATTGCCAAAGAACTTGGCATTTCTAAGAAGACCATCTATGTTCATTTTCCTAATAAAACAAAACTTGTAGAAGTTACTACAATGCATTTATTTGAGATAATATCTCATGGCATTGATTGCATTTGTGCACTTGACAAAAATCCAATTGCAGAGCTATATGACATTAAGCGTTTTGTAATGGAACATCTTAAAGATGAAAAGTCTTCTCCTCAGTATCAGCTTAAAAAATACTACCCAAAAATATTTGCAACGCTTAAGCAAAAGCAATTTGAAGTTATGCATGAGTGCGTGCATGAAAACTTGAGTCGTGGTATTAAGCAAGGGCTTTATCGAGATACAATAAATACAGAGTTTATAACACGTATATACTTTAACTCTATGCTTGCAATAAAGGACACGGACTTATTCCCTTTAAAAATCTTTTCTATGAACATGTTATTAGACAACTACTTAGAATACCATTTAAGAGGTATTTGTAAAGATGAAGGAATAAAAATATTAAATCAATTTATAACAAAAAATCAATCATAATATAGAATGAAAAACCTATCAATTTTCATTTTTCTAATGTGTTTTAGTTTTGGGTTTTCTCAAGATGCACCAACTAGTTTCACTTTACAAGAAGCTATAGATTACGCTTTAGAAAATAATAGAACAGCTAAAAATGCGGCTCGCGATATTGATGCTGCAAAAAAGCAAAAATGGGAAACCATCGCTTCTGGTTTACCTCAAATAAATGGAAGTGTTCAATATCAAAATTTTATAAAGCAACAGTTTGACCAACCTGTAGATTTTGGTGAAGATGGTTTTATAGATTTTGGTGCACCGCAATCTGTTACAGCTGGTGCAACATTAACCCAAAAAGTATTTGACGGCTCTTATATTGTTGGCTTGCAATCGGCTAAAGTATTTTTAGAGATTTCTGAAAATGCCAAGGAGAAAACGGATTTAGAAATTAGAAAAGCAGTAATTAATGCTTATGGAAATGTTCTTCTATCTGAAGAAAGCATAAAAATCTTAGAAAGTAACATTAAGGTTTTAGAGAAAAATCTAAACGAGACCACAAAAATATACGAAAACGGACTTGAAGAAGAAGAAAGCGTAGAGCAACTTCAAATCACGCTGTCTAGTGTTAAAAACAATTTAGCCAACACACAACGATTAAAAGATCTAGCCTATAAAATGTTTAATATTACTTTAGGTTTAGACATTGACAATCCTAGTGAGTTATCTCAAAATCTAGAAGATTTAGCGCTTAATAATATTAAGCTAGACTTATTAAATTCTGAAAATTCTATACAAGAAACTATTGACTATAAAATTGCAGAAAATGATAAAATCTCAAATGAGCTTTTAGTTAAATTAGAACAAAGTAGAGCCTTACCAACGCTAAATGCTTTCTTTTCTGGTGCCTATTTAGCCAATAGAGAATCCTTTAATTTTTTAGACTTCAATAATCCTTGGGTTGGTATTGCATCATTTGGTCTCAATTTAGATATCCCAATATTTGGATCTGGATTAAAAGGTGCACGCACGCAACGTGCAAAAATTAATCTAGAAAAGGCTGAAAGCAATCTTACAGAGATTGAACAACAACTAAAACTACAAATTGCAAATGCTAAAAGCAACTATCAATTTGCTATTAAAAATTATCAAAACAAAAGAGATAACCTTGCTCTTGCAGAGCGAATAGAATCTAAAAACCAAACAAAATTCTTCGAAGGTATCGCCTCTAGTTTTGAGTTAAGACAAGCACAAACACAATTATATTCTGCACAACAAGAATTGTTACAAGCTATGCTAGATGTTATAAATAACAAAGCAGAGTTAGAAACCATTACCAATAAAATAACCAACTTTTAAAATTATCGTCATGAAAAAAATATATAGTTTAATCCTTGTAATATCAGTATTGGTCGCTTGTTCAGGAGAAAAAGCACAATCCATAGAAGAATTAATAGCTTCTGATAATACAGAGGCTATTCAAAAAAAGAAAGATGAATTAGTAAATGAGCAACAAGCACTCGTTGTTCAAATCAAACAACTCGACGAAAAGCTACAAAGTATTAGTCCAGACCGAAATGTACCTTTAATCACAGCATTTACGGCGAAAACTGAAGTGTTTAAACATTACCTAGAATTACAAGGTAGTGTAGAGACTAAGAAAAATATAGTTGTAACACCAGAAGTTGGTGGTATTATAACACGTATATATGTAAAAGAGGGTCAAAACGTAACAAAAGGACAACTACTAGCTACAATAGATGATGGTGGATTGAGCCAGCAAAAGGCACAATTAGAAATTCAGGCGGATTTAGCTAAAACTACATTTGAACGTCAAAAACGACTTTGGGATCAAAAAATAGGAAGTGAAATTCAATATTTACAAACTAAATCGCAATATGAAGGCTTACAAAAAAGTATAGCACAAATAAATCAGCAATTAGGCAAGAATAGTGTACGAGCACCATTCTCTGGAGTAATAGATGATGTTATTACAGAACAAGGCAACGTCGCTGCACCAGGACAAACGCAACTCATGCGATTGGTAAACCTTGGTGATATGTATATTAAAACAGATGTACCTGAGAGTTATATTACAAGTATTACTAAAGGTAAAAAAGTTGAAGTAATGTTCCCTGTTTTAGGTAAAACTCTTGAATCTGAAGTTAGACAAACAGGTAATTTTATCAATCCTGCTAACCGAACTTTTGATGTAGAAATAGCAGTACCTAATAAGGACAGATCGATTAAACCAAATCTTACAGCACGTTTAAAAATCAATGATTACATAAATGAAAAAGCAATTCTAATACCTCAAAGTATTATTTCTGAAAATGCTGAAGGCCAACAGTATGTTTATGTACTTGCAGACAAAAAAGATGATAAAGCTACTGCGAAACAACTGTTTATTAATACTGGTAAAACACAAGGCGATAAAATTGAAATCTTATCTGGTATAGATGATAATGCGGAAATTATTAAAGAAGGAGCTCGAAGTGTTAAAGACGGACAAGAAGTAAAAATCATTAGTAATAAAAATTCTAACGACTAAAAACAAACCACTAATGACCAGCAAAAAGAAAAAAAATAAAAAGAAAGTCGATAAAGAATTTGGCTTATCATCTTGGGCAATAAATAATAAGACCACTATGTATGTGGCTATTACATTAATTCTATACTTAGGTGTTTCTGCCTACTTTAGTATGCCTAGAGAGAATTTTCCTGAAATAAGAGAAACTAAAATCTATATCAGCTCATTATTTCCAGGGAATACAGCTGAAGATATAGAAAAACTGATTACTGATCCATTAGAGGATAAGCTCAAAAATGTAAGTAATGTTGTTGAGATTACTTCTACATCTCAAGAAGATTACTCTATGGTTATTGTAGAGTTTGATGAGGATGTTTCTGTTGATGCAGCAAAACAAAAAGTTAAAGACGAAATTGACTCTGAAACCTCTAGTGAAGATTGGCCAACATTTAATGGAGCAAAAGTAGAACCCAACGTTTTTGAGTTGAGTCTTTCTGAGGAGATGCCAATTCTAAATATTAATATCTCTGGTGATTACACCGTAGAACGATTAAAAGAATTTGGCGAATATCTTGAAGACGAAATCGAAGATTTACCTGAAATTAAAAAGGTAGATATTAGAGGTGCTCAAGAAAAAGAGGTTGAAGTCGCCGTAGATGTTTATAAGATGATGGCATCTAAAGTTAACTTTCAAGATATTACAGGAGCTATTAGTAATGGTAACATGACTATGTCTGCTGGTAATCTTATAACAAGTGGTCAAAGAAGAACTATAAGAATCATAGGTGAAATTGACAACCCTGAAGACTTAGAAAACTTTGTAGTTAAATCAGAAAATGATAATCCTATTTATTTAAAAGATATAGCTACTGTAACCTTTAGACCAAAGGATAAGACGACCTATGCTCGCGAATATATTCCTGAAACTGGTAAGAGTGATGCGGTTGTAATGTTAGATGTTAAAAAACGTTCTGGTAAAAACATGGTTGCCGCTGCTGAGAAAATTGAAAAAATTGTAGCAGACGCAAAGGCTAATGTTTTGCCAACAAATTTAAGAGTGACGACTACTAATGATCAATCTTCAAAAACTATTGGTCAAGTTGATGACTTAGTGAATAATATCATTTTCGGTATTATACTAGTAGTAACCGTTTTAATGTTCTTTTTAGGTTTTAAAAATGCACTTTTTGTAGGTTTTGCTATACCGATGTCTATGTTTATGTCTTTAATGATATTAAGTGCTCTGGGTTATACCATGAATACTATGATACTTTTCGGGTTAATTATGGGACTTGGTATGCTCGTCGATAATGGTATCGTGGTTGTTGAAAATGTTTATCGTCTTATGGAACAAGAGGGTCTTTCGCGCATTGAAGCTGCAAAAAAAGGTATTGGAGAAATTGCTTTTCCTATAATTATCTCAACAGCCACAACAGTTGCTGCTTTTATTCCTTTGGGTCTATGGCCAGGTTTAATGGGTCAGTTTATGATTTATTTCCCAATCACACTTTCGGTTGTATTAGGTTCATCGTTATTAGTGGCTATTTTCTTTAACTCTGTTTTAGTATCACAGTTTATGACAACAGAAGATAAAGACATGCCATTAAAAAATATTATTGCCATATCATTAATTTTAGGAGGCATAGGTTTACTCATTATGTTATTTGGAGGTTCTTACAGAGGTCTGGGTACATTGATGATTGTAACTGCAATATTACTTTGGATATATCGCTTAATTCTCAGAAAAGCTGCGAACCGATTCCAAACAAAAACACTAGTACGTTTCGAAAACTTTTATGAACGTGTACTTACAAATTCTCTTAAAGGTTGGAAACCTCAACTCATTGCCTTTGGAAGTCTTATCCTTTTCTTTTTAGCCTTTGGAAGTTTCGGAGCTTCTGTAGCAAGTCAACGAACAAAAATTGAATTTTTTCCAGATAATAAGCCTAATCAAATTATAGTCTATATAGAATATCCTGAAGGAACTGATATTGAAAAAACTAATAAAATAACCAATGAGATTGAAGCCAAAGTTTATGATATTCTTAATTCTGATGAATATATAGTAGACGGCCAAAATTTCTTAGTAGAAAGTTCTGTATCTCAAGTTGGTGAAGGAGCAGGTAATCCTCAAACTGATGGTGGTTCTGCCGCAGAAATGCCTCATAAAGGAAAAATTACCGCTTCAATGCGTGAGTATAAATTCCGTAAGGGAAAAGATAGTGAAGACTTACGTAAAAAAGTACAAGAAGCCTTAACAGGCATATATCCTGGTGTATTAATCTCAGTAGAAAAAGATGCCAACGGTCCACCAGCAGGTGCACCTGTAAACATAGAAATTGAAGGTGATGACTATAATGAATTAATCGACGTAGCAGAACGTATGCGTGAGTTTATTAATTCTAAAAACATCTCTGCAATAGACGAGCTTAAAATTGATGTTAACAAAGATAAACCAGGCATGCAAGTGCTTGTTGATAGAGAAAAGGCAGGTGAGCTCGGAGTAAGCACAGGACAAGTTGGTCAACAGTTACGTAACTCTCTATTTGGTGCTAAAGCTGGTATCTACAAAGAAGATGGTGATGACTATGATATTTATGTGCGTTTCAATGAAGATTTACGCTACAATAAGAGTGCGCTCTTCAATCAAAATATGGTATTTAGAGACCAAGCCTCTGGTAAGATTAAAGAAATACCAGTATCTACAGTTGCTAAGCAGAATAACAATTCTGGTTTTAGTGCTATTAAACATAAAGATACAAAACGTGTTGTAACGGTTTATTCTGCGCTTGCACCAGGTTATACTGATGCAGGTGCTGTGGTAAGTCAGATTCAAAATGAAATGAAAAATTTTAATGACTTACCTTCAGATGTGAAAATAGATTACACAGGTCAGATTGAAGAACAGAACAAGGAAATGGCTTTTTTAATGGGAGCTTTCTTTACTGGATTAGGTCTAATTTTCTTCATATTAATTTTCCAATTTAACTCGGTTTCAAAACCAGCAATTATTATGATTGCCATTTTCTTGAGTTTAATCGGTGTATTTGGAGGCATTGTAATTACAGGAGATTCGTTTGTGATTTTAATGACCATGATGGGCATAATATCCCTTGCTGGTATCGTTGTAAATAATGGCGTAGTACTACTCGATTATGCGCAATTATTAATTGATAGAAAGAAAAATGAACTTGATTTAGACACGTCTGAATATTTACCAAAAGATGAATTACTTGCTCAAATTATCAAAGCGGGTAAAGCACGTTTAAGACCTGTACTCTTAACAGCAATTACAACAATACTTGGATTAATTCCTTTAGCGATCGGATTAAATATTAACTTCTTTACTTTATTTAGTGAGTTTGATGCTAATATCTACTTTGGTGGAGACAATGTAATATTTTGGGGACCATTAGCTTGGACCGTTATTTATGGCTTATTTATAGCTACATTTTTAACACTAATAGTCGTTCCTGTTTTATTCTATTTAGCAACTACATTCAAAATGTATTTAAAGCGAAAGTTTGGTTCTTCAGAGCCTATTAAATCAGAAGAGTTAATTCCTCAGGCAGTATACAATATGGATAATAAAACAGATTAATTTATATAAAACCATAAGACAATAGCTTTTGATATAAAATCCTTATTTTAGAGAATTAGTGAAATTTTATTAAAAGCAAAAGAAGCCTCAGCAATTGTTGAGGCTTTTCATTTTTATAATCATTTAACTTCCTTAAATTTGCACGATTAAAATTCTAATATGTATAGAAGTCATAATTGTGGTGAACTAAGAGCTACACACGTTAATACAGAAGTTACACTTTCTGGTTGGGTTCAAGGAGTAAGAGATAAAGGATTTATGATATATATCGATTTACGAGATCGTTATGGTATCACGCAATTGTACTTTGATGAAGAGCGAACTGCAAAAGACATCATGGAAAAGGCGTCAAAATTAGGGCGTGAATTTGTAATTCAAGTAAAAGGAACTGTTATTGAACGTGCTTCTAAGAATCCTAATATCCCAACAGGAGATATTGAAGTATTAGTATCAGAATTAAATGTATTAAACGCGTCTTTAGTCCCACCTTTTACCATTGAAGATAAAACAGATGGCGGAGACGATTTACGTATGAAATATCGTTACATAGATATTCGCCGTAATCCAGTAAAAGAAAATCTAATCTTTAGAGCAAAAGTGACTCAAGCAGTCAGAAATTATTTATCTAACGAAGGTTTTATTGAAGTTGAAACACCTTATTTAATTAAGTCTACACCAGAAGGTGCACGCGATTTTGTAGTGCCTTCTCGTATGAATGAAGGTGAGTTTTATGCGCTTCCACAATCACCTCAAACCTTTAAGCAACTGCTTATGGTTGGTGGTATGGATAAATATTTTCAGATTGTAAAATGTTTCAGAGACGAAGATTTACGTGCAGATAGACAACCAGAATTTACACAAATAGATTGCGAAATGGCATTTGTGGAGCAAGAAGATATTTTAAATGCTTTTGAAGGCTTAACACGTCATTTATTAAAAGAAGTGAATGGTGTCGAAGTAGAAAAATTCCCAAGAATGCTATATGATGATGCGATGCGTTTATACGGAAACGATAAACCAGACATTCGTTTTGGTATGGAATTCGGTGAACTCAATGAAGTAGCGCAGCATAAAGATTTTAATGTCTTTAATTCGGCAGAATTAGTTGTTGGTATCGCTGTACCTGAAGGAAATAGTTATACGAGAAAAGAAATTGATAAACTCATCGACTGGGTAAAGCGTCCACAAGTCGGAGCTTTAGGAATGGTTTATTCAAGATGTAATGATGATGGTAGTTTTAAATCTTCGGTAGATAAGTTTTACGACCAAGAGGATTTAGCAAAATGGGCAGAAGTTACTGGAGCAAAACCTGGTGACTTAATTTGCGTACTTTCAGGAGAAACTAATAAAGTAAGGGCCCAATTAAGTGCCTTGCGTATGGAATTAGCGGAACGTTTAGGCTTAAGAGATCCTAAAGTATTTGCTCCACTTTGGGTTATTGATTTTCCATTATTAGAATTGGATGAAGAAACCGGTCATTATCATGCCATGCATCATCCATTTACGTCACCAAAACCTGGACAAATAGAGTTGTTAGATACCAAACCAGGAGAAGTTAAAGCAAATGCTTATGATTTGGTATTGAATGGTAATGAAATTGGAGGAGGCTCTATACGTATTCATGATAAAGCTACACAAGCTATTATGTTGAAGCACTTAGGTTTTTCTGAAGAAGAAGCCAGAGCACAATTTGGATTTTTAATGGATGCTTTTGAATATGGAGCTCCACCACATGGAGGTTTGGCGTTTGGCTTGGATAGGTTGGTTGCTATTTTAGGAGGGCAAGAAACTATTAGAGATTTTATTGCGTTCCCAAAAAATAACTCAGGACGAGACGTTATGATTGATGCACCTGCACCAATAGACGATGAACAACTTGCAGAATTAAATTTAAAATTGAACTTAAAATCATAAAAATTAAATCCTGCTTTTGGCAGGATTTTTTTATTAATTTTATACAATGTCTCTAAAATCTAAAAATCTATTTCGTAAGTTTTTAATTTGGAGATACAAACATATTTCTGAGCGTCAATTTATATACATACTAAGTATATTGGTTGGTTTTTTAGCAGGAATCGGAACAGTATTACTTAAAAACTTAACGCACTATATTCGTCTTCTTCTTGAATTAGATTTTTTTAAAGATTATAAGAATTCATTATACTTTATCTTTCCTATAATTGGATTAATCCTTGTTTATATTATAAAACAAACTTGGTTAAAAAAACATATTGGTCATGGGATTTCAACTACACTTTACGCCATTTCTAAATTAGGCGGTATTATCCCTAAATACAACATATATGCAGGTCTAATTACAGCACCTTTAACAGCAGGCTTTGGTGGATCTGTTGGGTTACAAGGACCAGCTGTGAGTATTGGTTCTGCCTTAGGTTCTAATGCTGCACGTTTTTTTCACATGAACCAAAAAACGCGTATGCTGTTAATTGGATGTGCGGCAGCAGGTGCCATGGCATCTATGTTTAAAGCTCCTATTGCCGCAATCATTTTCGCTGTAGAAATATTTAGTTTAGATATTGCTTTTACCTCATTAATACCTCTGCTATTGGCGTCGGTCTCTGCTGTTGTAACTTCTTATTTTTTCCTTGGAACAGATGTCTTACTTCGCTTCGAATTATTAGATAAATTTCAAATAAACGATATCGGCTTTTACATTATTTTAGCGCTCATAACGGGACTCGCCTCTGTATATTTTTCTAAAGTTTTTTTCGCGATCACAAACTTTTTTAAACAATTTCAAAGTCGTGCAAAACGCTTATTAATTGGTGGATTAGCGATAGGCACGATACTTTACATTATTCCTGCATTATATGGTGAAGGTTATGGCATTATGAATAACCTACTAAAAGGTGACCATGTAGCTGCCATTGGGAAAACCCCTTTTAATTTTGATTTATCAAACATTTGGATTGTAATTGGCTTACTTCTAGGTATTGCAGTTTTTAAAGCTATAGCTATGACAACTACATTTGGCGCAGGTGGAGTTGGTGGTGTTTTTATACCTACCCTTGTTATGGGAAGTGTTTTGGGCAACGCATTTGCCAAAATTATAAATAATATCGGATTAGATTTTAGTGTTTCCGAATCTAATTTCACACTTATAGGCATGACAGGTTTAATGGCTGGTGTTTTGCACGCCCCTTTAACTGCAATCTTCTTAATAGCTGAAATTACTGGTGGCTATGAACTTTTTGTTCCATTAATGCTGGTTTCTGCAATATCGTTCTCTATCACAAAATATTACATCTCACATTCTATTTACACATTAAAACTTGCCCAACGTGGAGAATTAATGACACATGATAAAGATAAAAACGTGCTAATGTTAATGAACATTGACAAAATTATTGAGACCGACTTTATTATATTAAAACCTGAAATGAAACTTCGTGATATACTAAAAAATGCTGTCGCAAAATCATCTAGAAATCATTTTCCTGTAGTTGATAATGAGAATAGATTTCTTGGAGTTATTCGTTTGGATGACATTAGACATATAATGTTCGATTCAGATCTTTACGATAAAGTAGACGCTTCTAGTTTAATGCGTGGAAGTAGAGATATTATTACCTATGAAAAAGATTCAATGAATGTGATTATGGATAAATTTAAAAAGAGCGGTATTTGGAATTTACCTGTAATAAAGGATAATAAATATTATGGTTTTGTTTCAAAATCAAAATTATTAACGGCCTATCGACGCGAATTAATTAATTTTACATCCTAATGAAACTTATACACATCATAACTCTTATTGCTTTCTTGGCTTCAATAGCAAGCATTATTTGCGGATTTCTTTTGGATGTTGAATATGCTCAAAAACTCATTGGTTTCGGTGTTCTAGGTTTATTTTTAGTGGTTTTTCCTCTATTTTCATATTATCGTTGGAAAGGAAAAGACGTTAAGGATTATATGCTTACCAAGGAAAACCTCGATAAAATGAGAGAAAATCAGAAAAAGAACAAGATTTAATTTCAAAATACAATTTTAAAAAAAGACGTCGGCAATCCCTTTATTAACAGTGTTTCTCGCACAAGAAAAGAAATTAATTTTAACTCATTAATTATCAATATTTTAAAATAAAACAATTTATTAACATTGGCGTTGATTAAAATATTATCTTTGCACTTTAATTTTTATTTATATTTATAATGACTGGAACAGTTAAATTTTTTAATGATTCAAAAGGATTTGGATTCATTACCAACGAAGAAACAGGAAAAGACATCTTTGTACATGTATCAAACCTTAATGGCGTAGAATTACGCGAAGGTGACAACGTAGAGTACACAGAAGAAGAAGGAAGAAAAGGAATGGTAGCTGCAAACGTGCAGGTACTATAAGTATATATCTTATAAGTTTCAGCGCTCAACCTATGGTTGGGCGTTTTTTTTGTTCTAATTTTTGTCTGTTAAGAAAATTATTGGCAAATCACTTTTAACAATCTTAGCTATATAATAGGGCTGTGTCATTAGACTTGTTGCCATTCCCGCTGGCGAATTACGACTCACTTCAACCTCTACATTTTCAGAATTCGACTTAATATCTAATTCTAAACTGTGACCACCAGATGTTTTTACGTTATCAAAAACAGCTATAACTGTATATTTAGAAAAATCGATTTTTGATTCAGAAAAACCATCAGATACTTTATTTATACTGTTCATTTTTGCCATCAAATCTTGCCAATTACTTTGGTTTGTAATTACGGTATTTTGCTTTTCAATACCTTCTTCACCTGAGCCATAAAGATTGCCTTTAGCTATTAAAGTAATATCCTCTTTATTCATCTTTTCTTGACTTTGAGTTGATTTACAATTTAATGCTAATAGTAGTACTAGTATTGCGAAAGTCTTATTTATCATAATATCAGATTTTAATTCAAATTACGCTTTTCAATAAAAAAACGCTTCAATAATGCCGAAGCTTCTTCTGCTAAAATCCCACTAACAACTTCCGTTTTAGGATGCAATGTCGCACCTAAAGTTTTATAACCTCTTTGTGTATCTGAAGCTGCATAAACTATTTTAGAAATCTGACTCCAATACAATGCACCAGCACACATTTGGCAAGGCTCTAAAGTGACATATAAGGTACATTTATTCAAATACTTTCCACCCAAAAAATTAGCTGCAGACGTAATGGCTTGCATCTCTGCATGTGCAGTAACATCATTTAATAATTCGGTAAGATTGTGCGTTCTAGCAATGATTCTATCTTCTACAACTATAACAGCACCAACTGGTATTTCTCCTTTTTCAAAAGCTACCTCCGCTTCCTGAAGTGCTTTTCTCATAAAGTATGTATCGTCAAATGGGTTTATCATGGTTGTAAAAATACGATTCTATTTCAATAAAAAATACAATTGCAAATTGGTACATTTGTATTTAGATGAAAAAGCTTCTAAAACATATCAACCTGCCAAAAGATTTACGTCAACTCAAAGCAGAAGATCTACCTCAACTCGCTAAAGAGTTGCGTGACTTTATCATCAATATTGTTGCGACTAAAGAAGGACATTTAGGTGCAAGTCTTGGTGTTGTAGAATTGACTATTGCTTTACATTATGTGTTTAATACTCCTGATGATTTATTGATTTGGGATGTTGGTCATCAAGCTTATGGTCACAAAATATTAACTGGTAGAAAAAACATTTTTGATACTAATAGACGACTCAATGGCATAAGCGGTTTCCCAAAACGAAGCGAAAGTGAGTATGACGCTTTTGGAGTTGGGCATTCGTCAACCTCAATATCTGCGGCTTTAGGAATGGCAATCGCATCACAACTAAAAGGAGAAGATAAACATCATATTGCTGTGATTGGAGATGCATCCATTGCCAGCGGAATGGCTTTTGAAGGTTTAAACCATGCAGGAGTCACAGATGCTAATTTACTAGTCATTCTTAACGATAATGCCATTGGTATCGACCCAAGTGTTGGAGCATTAAAACAATATTTAACCAATGTAAAGAAAGGTACAGAGAAGCAAGACAATATTTTTGAAGCTTTAAATTTTAATTATTCTGGTCCTGTGGACGGTCATAATTTACCCTTATTAATTTCGGAATTAGAACGTCTAAAATCAGTAAAAGGTCCAAAGTTTTTACATGTAATTACTACGAAAGGTAAAGGTCTTAAACAGGCTGAATTAAACCAAGTAAAATATCATGCTCCTGGAAAATTTAATGCAGACACAGGTGAACTTATTGCAAAATCTAGCTCTAGTCAACCACCAAAATATCAAGATGTATTTGGTGAAACTATTGTAGAGTTGGCTTTACAAAATGAAAAAATTATTGGTATCACTCCTGCCATGCCAACTGGTAGTTCTTTAAAATATATGATGGAAGTAGTTCCAGAGCGTGCTTTTGATGTCGGAATTGCAGAACAACATGCCGTTACCTTAGCTGCTGGTATGGCAACGCAAGGTTTAATTCCGTTTTGCAACATTTATTCTACATTTTTACAACGTGCTTATGACCAAGTCATACATGATGTTGCATTACAGAAACTACCTGTTATCTTTTGTTTAGATAGAGCTGGGTTGGTTGGTGAAGATGGTGCCACGCATCATGGAGTATTTGATTTAGCATATTTAAATTGTGTTCCTAATTTGGTGATTTTCGCACCGAAAGATGCTATTGCACTGAGAAATATAATGTACACCGTTCAATTAGGAATTAATTTTCCTATTGCTATCCGTTATCCACGTGGAAGAGGTCATTTACTAGATTGGAAGCAACCTTTTGAAAAAATTGAAATAGGAAAAGGGAAATGTCTTAAAAAAGGTCGTCGAATTGCGATTTTGAGCATTGGAACAATAGCTAAGACTATTGAAGATGCGATTACTTCCATAGAGCAAAAAGATGATATTGGGTATTATGATATGCAATTTGTAAAACCTCTAGATGAAGAATTATTGCATGAGATATTCAAAAACTACGAAGGTATAATTACTATTGAAAATGGAACAATAGTTGGTGGGTTTGGACATTCTATATTAGCATTTGCCAATACAAATAATTACAAGTGCAATATTAAAATTTTAGGAATTGATGATCAATTTATAGAACACGGTACAGTAGACCAATTAATGCAAATGCAAAAATTAGACGCTCAATCTATAAAAAATGAAATTGAAAATTTATTCGTCTTCCTCGACACCGTCAACAATAGCTAGATCTGATTGATCTTCAACTTGTTCTACTTCAACCTTTTGATAAGTAGAAGATAATACTTCATTCGTACTAGAAATATCATCGATCATTAACAGGCAAGTTACAACTACAAAGAATATAACTAAGCCACCTAGTATATTATTTTTCATAAGTAGGGTTATTTAAAGTTTAATAGCATAGCAAATAAAAACATTATATCGTTAAAAAACAAATTTATTCGATAAAATGTATAATATTATAAGATATTGCCTTTCAGCTTTTTATATAGGAGCATGGCATTTGTGTCTGATAATTTTGATATATAAAGACAAATAGACAGCACGTTTTGGTACAAAGTATCTGTAGTTAATTTTACTGTTTCTGGCAAAACGTTCAATAATAATTGATCATAATTAGAGAGATTATCTTCAAAATAATTAAACGCCATTTTTCCATAAGCATTGAGTAACTGATTCAATATTTCATAACCAGCAATTTCTTTGCTAATCACCTCTTTAGATTGATAAACGTTGTTTACACTTATATCAATAATATCTTTAATTTGAGCTTTATACTGACTCACGTCTAGTAAAGCGGTTTCAAATTGACCTGCTAAAATTTTATCTTCATTTTTCATGAATATTGAAGCTGCTTCGTCAATCAGTGTTCCAATAGCCAAAGCACGTAAATAACTGACACGATCTTCAGTGGTTTTTAATTCAGAATATTTCGTTTTATTAATGTTCTTTACCAAAGTGATTAAATACTCTAAAGCGTATTCTTCCTGTATAAGCCCAAGGTTAATACCATCTTCAAAATCAATAATGGTGTAACAAATATCATCTGCAGCTTCAACTAAAAACGCTAATGGGTGTCTTTGATAACTTAAATAGTCATCACTGCGTTTGGTTAAACCTAATTCGGAAGCTACTTCACCAAACATTTGCTTTTCGCTTTGAAAAAAGCCATATTTTTTATCTACAATATGATTCGTAGGTTTCTTTGGCAATGATTCTTTGGGGTATTTCATAAAAGCACCTAAAGTTGCATAACTCAATCGCAACCCTCCTTCTCTACCTTGTCTACTCTCAGTAAGAATTTTGAAACCATTAGCATTTCCTTCAAAATCACATAAATCTTGATATTCTTTATCCGTTAGGTGTTTTTTAAATTGTGCTCCGTCACCAGATTTAAAGTAAGCTCCTATCGCTTTTTCACCAGAATGCCCAAAAGGCGGGTTTCCAATATCGTGAGCTAATGCAGCAGCTGCAACTATAGCTCCAAAATCATTCATTTTATAACCATGGACGTTTTCTAGATGTGGATGTTTTTTAAGTAATAGTTGGCCAACTTTTCGACCTAAAGACCTCCCAACAACACTAACTTCTAAACTATGAGTTAAACGCGTATGAACAAAATCTGTTTTAGATAATGGTACAACCTGAGTCTTATCTTGAAGACTTCTAAATTCTGAAGAAAAAATAATTCGGTCGTAATCTACCTCAAAACCCAAACGGGTTTCATCTTGTTCTTTTCTTAGTCTCTTATTGGTATCGCCGTAGCGTTTTAATGATAATAATTGTTCCCAGTTCATCCATTTATGATAAAGCACGAATATAAGTATTCTGACTAAAAAAAAGTCTTTGAGTAAGTCTTAATGTATCAAAGATTTCAACAATTTAGTCTTTTCTTTCCGAGGTTAATTCATAACCTTGATTTATACCTTTTTCAATAGCTGGCACTCCACTTTTCATCCATACTGGCATAGGATCTCCTTTTAAATAATAATCAAAAAATTGTGCCAACCTAATATTAAAATCTTTCCTGTTTTGAAGTTTAAGCGGCCAATGAGGCTCGTCATTATAGTTTAAAAACCAAGATGGTTTTTGCAAACGACGTAGCGACATAAAGAGTTCTATACCTTGATACCATGGCACATGTCCATCTGCATCATTATGCATTATAAGCAATGGTGTATTTACTTTGTCGATATTAAAAATTGGTGAATTTTCTACGTAACGCTGCGGGTACTCCCAAGGTGTTCCGCCAATTCTACTTTGCGTATGCTCATACTGAAACTGACGACTAAGGCCAGTCCACCAACGAATACCACCATAAGCACTTATCATATTAGGTACAGGAGCACCAGCTTCAGCGGCTTTAAAAATATCTGTTTTTGTAACCAAATAAGCTATCTGATAACCTCCCCAACTATGTCCTTGAACTCCAATATTATCTTTATCAATAAATCCTTTTTCAATAAGAGATGTTACACCTGGTATGACACAATTGTATGCACTTTCACCAGGATAACCATTGCGATACCGAACATCTGGATTAAAAATCACATAACCACGACTGGTATAAAAACTATAATTAATTGTAGATCTTCCTGGATTTGGGGCTATGTGACGATTTAATCTATCTGAACTTCGCTCATAAAAATTCACAACCATGGGATATTTTTTATTTGGATCAAAATCTTCAGGTTTTATAAGCATCCCTGTTAATTCAATACCATCTAAAGACGTCCAGTTGACTAACTCCGCTGTTCCCCAATTATAATCTTTTTGCTGTGGATTGGTATTAGAAATAACTTTTTCTTTTTTGAAATTTAAATTGGCATATCTTATTTCTGGGTATTCAGTGAAGGATTCGCGCGTGTAAATAACGTTATTTCCATTTTGTGCTTTTTGGACACGTCCATAACCATAAGGGCCATAAATTAGAGGTTTTAACTCTCCACTTTTCACTTTCAATTCGGCAAAACCAGAGTCCTTTGTATCTTCATTAAATACGGATAATATCCATTTACCCTTAGAGTCCATAAATCGTTCTTCGTCATCTAATTGCACATATCTATATCTTGTTTTTTTAGCCCTTCCATTTGTTAGCTTTGTAGATTCTCCTGTATCAGGATTAAACTTCCAGAGGTCATATCTATCATAAAGAATTACATTTTTATCATCTTCTGTCCAACCAGCAACACCATACGAAGATGGATGTCTTGGCGAATCATTTAACTCATTGTAAAATACTTTTCCTTTAGTAAGTTGTGTTGTTTTAGAGGAATTTAAATTTACTGCAACCCATGTACTATCTTTAAGATTATAACCGAATGCATAGCTTCCTTTTGGACTTAAACGTAAATTGCCCGAAAACCCTTTAGCTACAGCTTTTACTGAACCCGAATTTACATTTACAACTGCATAATCTTGACGCGTTCGTCCTTCCCACTGTTGTTCTATCTCGTAAGGCAAGTTTGTATTTACAAGCGAGAATTGCGCATTACCTTCATCACCAAGTCTGGCATTAGGAAAATCGGTATTTCCTAATTGAATCAGCTTATTTGTTTTAAGGTCTAAAGCGGTGAGATAAGACTTTTTTCTATCATTTTCTAGCTGAAGCTCTTGGATGGTATATAACGTAGGTTCGTTATAGGTCCATACTTCAACATTAACAATTTCATCTTTAATAAGCGTCGTATCTTGTACAATTGGAGGTGTTGCAAGTCCGAAATAAAGTTTAGATTCGTCTTTAGAAAAATTAATATCACCATCAGAAGATACACGATAGCCCTTAGGAGCAGAAGATGCATCTAACTGCTTTGTCGCCAAAGGTTCACCTTTTCTCCAAAGGTATAGTTCATTTGGTCTCACTTGGGCTTTAGTTGTATCTGTATCTACAACAAATGCCATATTTTTTCCTGTTTCACTAAAACTAAGGTTATAGTATTTTGCTTTTTTAGAATTATAAATTTTGGTTGTTTTGTTTTCTTCTAGATTCAACACATATACTCCACCATCTGTTTCAAAATCTTTACCTGTAGTTGCATAAGTTAGCAGCTTTCCTTCTTTAGCAAATTGATAATCTGTAACAAATTTAATGGTGTCCTCTTTTCCTGAAATAAGTTCTCGAATCACAAGATGATAACCATTATCTTTACTTACCTTTTTAACTTTCTTCTTTTTGGTTTTAGGCTCTTTTTCAGAAACTGAAGCGCTATCCTCTTTTTTAACTTTCGACTTTACTTCCTCTAAAGTATAAGCTAGATGAGTTGACCACTTTTCCGGTATTTTATAAGACTTAACATTAGCTATTTTTATTACTGCTTTTGTATCTAAATCGAAGACACCCAAACTATCCTTAGGCATATCCTCTTTTTTAGTTTTGATTCTCTTCAATTCTACAATACTATCTTTCCAAGATTTAACTGTAAATACCGCATACTTTCCATTATGGGTAAATTGCCCTCTTTCTGACCTTTCATGTTCAAAAACAAGATTTCCATTTGGTGACTTAATTCTCAAATGACTGTCTTTTTCACCTTTAACAGTATGATACATTATAAAATCACCTTCAGATGAAATAGAACTAGTACGAATAGCATTCCATATTTCAAAATCTTTATGATCTAATATTTTCTTTTGAGCAGATAACGACAGGCTAATAAAGGCAACTACGAGAATGACATAATATTTCATACGAAATGGATTAATTAAGTGGAATAAAGATATATAAATTGACAAACAATTACTCACAAAAGTATTACGAAAAACCGCTATACCTATGTTATGTAATTGTTTCCTTAATGTCAATTGGCTTAATGTTAAGCTAACAATCAACTAACCTTTTCATCACAAATAGTTAATTTTTGTATAACCTAAAAACAAGAATATGGCAGTTTCTTTGCACCGTCGATATTAAAACAACTAATGAGAAGATTACAATTACTATTCATTTTATTTATTTCAGCAATCTCTTTTGCTCAAAATACAGGTTCGATTTCAGGAAAGCTTACTGATAAGGAATATAATAATGAACCACTTCCTTTTGCCAATGTATTAATAAAGGGAACTGCGACAGGAACAACTTCTGACATAGATGGTATGTATTTATTTGAAGATTTAGAAGTAGGTTCATATACTATAGTATTTAGTTTTGTTGGATACGAAACTCAAGAAATAGTAGTAAATATAGAAGCCAATAAAATTACAACATTAAATGTAGCCATGGGAGCTAGTGCTGCCACTTTAGACACTGTTGTATTGGAAACTGTAACAAGAACAAAAGAAAGCGAAGTTGCAATTTTATTAGAACAAAAGAAAGCAGCAACCACACAAACTAAAATAGGTGCTGTAGAACTCTCTAAAAAAGGAGTTGGTGATGTTGCAACTGGATTAACTAAAGCCGCAGGTATCTCTAAAGAGAGTGACAAACTTTACGTTAGAGGTCTAGGAGACAGATATAATACGGCCTACTTAAATGGATTACCAATTCCGTCATTAAATCCTAAATTAAAATTATTAGATCTAGGTATTTTCCCTACTAAAATTGTAGAAAATCTAGGTATATTCAAAGCTTATTCTTCACATCTATATGGTGATTTTGCAGGTGCAAGTGTAGATATTAATACTAAGGATAGTCCTGGGAAAAAATTATTAGAAATTGGTTTTGGATCTGGTGTGAATACAACAGCAATCTCCAATGATTTCTTTCTATTAGATGGAGGTAAATATGATTTTTATGGCCTAGATGATGGTTCTAGATTTGCAACACCTTTGTTAAATATTCCTAATTATACTTATAATAGTAATGATGTTGAGTATTACCCTTTTGATACAGGTTTTAATCCAGAACAACGTTTAGATGGACCAAATGTAAACGCTAATATTTTAGCTGGTCATAGTTTTAATACAGGTGATTCTAGTAAGTTAGATTTATTGTTATCTGCTTCTTTTAGTAATGGCCATGAATCTACAATAAATGGTTTTGAAACTGTATTGAACAACCAAGGTGAATTAGACCAAGGTTCATTTGCATTTAACTACGATAGATATAAATATACAACTAATACTACGGTTTTAGGAAGTGCATCTTTTAAGTGGAACTCTAATAACAATATTACCTCTACAACATTATTTGTTAATGACACTGAAGATGAATTAAGAGAATTTTCGGGTGTCTCTGGTGAAAATACAGAGTTGAATACTTATGTAAGACGTGGCACTTTTCAACAAAACAATTTATTTACGCAACAAATAACTGGTAATCATAAATTTGAAGACGGTAAATATGAAATTAATTATGGTGGAGCTTATAACAAAGCTTTAGGTTATGTGCCAGATAGACGTCAGTTATTCTTTTCTGAACGCCAGGATGGATCTATCGTTTTAGGAAACTTTAGAAATACTAATGATAGTGATAACCAACGTTTTTATCAGGAATTGAATGAGGATGATTTCTCAACAAATGTCTCTTTTGATATTAATCTTTCTAAAGATGAAGACGATATTTTTAAAAATAAGTTAACCATAGGTATTAACACTAGAAACAAAGAACGTGATTTTGAAGCTAAGCAAATTAACTACATTTTCGATGCAAACAATACAGTTGTTGAATTAAATAATCCAGATGCGTTCTTAAATGAGCAGAATCTTCTAAATGATGTTTACAATGTAATAGAAGTAACACGTCCTCAAAATGCTTATGAAGCAGACTTAAGTACGTTTGCGAGTTTTGCACTTTTTAAATGGAAAGTTTCAGAGAAAGTATTGATTAATTCGGGTCTTAGAGTTGAGGATTTTGAACAAAATGTGTTTTATAAAGATCCTGTAACTAGTGGTTCTTCTATAGGTACTATCGACGAACTTTTTGTACTACCTAGTTTAGATGTTAAGTATACGCTTAACGAAAAAACCAACCTGCGTATTGCTGCAAGTAAAACGGTAACACTTCCGTTGTTTACGGAAACAGCACCATTCTTAGATGAAGATGTTAATGAGTTTACGATTGGTAATCCCGATCTTAAGAACTCTGATAATTATAACTTCGATATTAAGTATGAGTTCTTCCCAAGAAACGGAGAAGTGTTTTCTGTAACTGCTTTTGGAAAATATCTAGACCAGCCTATAGAAAAAATAAGAATTGCATCTGCAAACAACAATAACTCTTTTGTTAATTCCGATAACGCTCAGATATTTGGTGGTGAAATAGAATACAGACAACAGTTAAATAATATATTTACTAATGAAGACGATGAAAGTACATTAAGCAACTTGTCTTTAGGGTTAAATGCTACTGTGATGTACACTAAGGTAGTGATTGACCCAACAGTAACAGTCTTAAACGCAGCTATTGCACCAACAAATTTAGAACGTAAACTACAAGGTGCATCACCTTATATTTTTAACGCTGATATTAATTTTTCAAAAGAAATAGGAAAGCATAATATCTCTACTACTCTAGATTTTAATTACTTCGGAGATAGAATATATTCTGCTGGTGGTAATGGTGTCGGAGATATTTTTGAAAAAGGTTTTGGAACATTAAACTTTAACTTTAAAGACACATTTAACGAGCACTGGGAAATTGGTTTATCTGCCAAAAACTTACTTAATCCGACGATAGATCGTTACCAAGACCAAGAAGATATCAATCAAGAACTTACAGTAAGTTCATACCAAATAGGTTCAAATATAAGCCTAGGATTTACATATAAATTTTAATCAAAAAACCAAACACAAAATCAAAACTATGAAAACTACTCAAAACATAATTAAAGGATTATTTATAGCCTTAGTTATCGTATTTCAAGCTTGTACTATTAATGAAGAAAGTATAGGTGATGTTACCATAAACCCTGGAGGAGGAAACAATGGTAATGACTGTATTGAATTATCAGGTGAAATTACTTCAGATATTACATTATCATCAGACAACTGTTATGAACTTGTAGGAGGTGTTTCTGTGGTAGATGGTGTAACAATTACAATCCAAGCAGGTACTACAATTTATGCTGGTCAAACAACTGATGGTATTTTTTCATACTTATTAATCAATCAAGGAGCAACGATTATGGCAGAAGGAACAGCAGCTCAGCCAATCGTTTTTACCTCAAACCAAGCCACACCAAATCCTGGTGATTGGGGAGGCTTAATTATTGCAGGTAAGGCACCAATAAATAGAGGTGCAACTGCTACAGCAGAAGTTGCTAATATTACTTATGGTGGTTCTGAGTCAAATGATAACTCTGGTACTATACGTTATACACGTTTAGAATATACTGGTGGACGTATTAATGCCGACTCTGAGTATAACGGTTTATCATTATATGGTGTTGGTAACGGTACAACTTTAGAGTATATCCAAACCTACTTAGGTAATGATGATGGTATAGAATTCTATGGTGGTACTGTAGACTTAAAATATGCGGTTTCAACTGGAGCACAAGATGATTCTTTTGACTGGACTGATGGTTGGGTTGGTAGAGGTCAATTCTGGGTTGTACAACAAACGTCTTTAGAAGGTGACAAAGGTATTGAAGCAGATAATTTATCTTCTACACCAGATGCTATTCCTTTCTCTTATCCTACTCTTTCTAATATTACATTATTAGGTGCTGAAGATGGTGACGGTGAAAACAAAGGTATTGAGTTTAGAGCTGGTACTAAAGTCGCTGCTTACAATATGATTATTAAAGGTTTCCCAGGAAAAGGTATCGAAGTTGATGATGACCAAACACTGATAAACTTAAATAATGGAGAAGTTGAAGTGAGAAATTCAATCATTGATAATGTAAACTCATTTGATCTAGATCATGGTGGAAACGCTACAGCTGACTTTGCAGATTTCGCAACATACTCTAACTATACATTAGATGGTTCTAATGATCCATTTAACAATGCAGGTACAGCAATACCAGATGATTTTTCTTTAGCTAGCTTTAGAGGAACATATGAAGGTAACGCAATTGATCCATCTACCATTAACTCATGGTTTACTTCTGTAAACTATGTTGGTGCAGTAGACGCAGATAACGATTGGACTCAAGGTTGGGTTAGATTTTAAAGAACATTAAACTTATTTAAATAAAAAAGCATCCTAAAGTTTTAGGATGCTTTTTTATTTTATTTAGATCTATTTTTACTTATTAGATGCAACTTTGGTCTCATTATTAGTCCATTCATTAACACTAGCAATAGCATTGTTAGAATAATCGACTTCTTTTAAACTATTTCCACTCCAGTAAAACCATTTTCCTACTTTCTTACCATTATCATATTTAGCAGAAACTAATTTGTTACCTTCCTTACAAAAGCTTAACCATTGACCATGCAACTTTCCTTCAGCAGTATAATAACCCGTTTGACTTACTTCACCATTATCATGATAATAAGTTACTTCAATTAAGTCTTTTTCTTTATCTAATTTTAATGTTCTCTCTTTTTGAGCATAAGTAAAACTTACACTTAACATTATAAGAAGTATTGCTATCTTTTTCATATCTATTTGGGCTTTTATTAATGATTACATAACAAATGTAGTTATATTTTTACATTCAAACAACATTTACGTAACATTAAATTAACATTGTATATTTAAAATACTGCAAATCAAATATTTATGTTTAAATAAATTTCGTCCTAATGTTAACATTAGTCAAGTAATTATAAATGTTTTATCAATGAAAGAAAGTTAAAAGTGTATTGTAACTTTGTTTAACGCATATATACTTAAGACTATTCAAAATGAAATTTAAATTATTCTTCATACTCTTTTCTTTCACTCAACTAATTTTTAGCCAAATAAAGAATGAAAAAGAAGAGCGTATTGAAGTTTCGGAGTTTCCTGAAAAGGCTCATGATATAATTAAAATATTACCAGAAGAGTGTAAGCATCTCAAATTCTACAAGGAGACTGATGGAGAGAAACATAGTTTTGAAGCAAAATTTAAATATAATAAACGGCGCTATAGTCTAGAGTTTTCTTCAAATGGCATTATTGAAGATATTGAGATCACTACCAAATTTAAAAACATAGTAGATCCTATTAGAAATAGTATAGAAGCCTATTTTAAAAACAACTTTAAAAAACATAAGTTTATAAAAATTCAAAAGCAGTACTCCTACTCTCAAGAAACTGATTCTAAGCGATTTCTTATTGATATTATGTCTCAAAACACTAGAATAGCGCCTAAATTTGAAATTATTGCTGAAGTAAAAACCGAAAAAAAGCGTATCATAAAAGAGTTTACTTTTAATAATGATGGCTCATTTTTAAGTGCAAGAATTCTAAATCCTACATCTTACGAGCATGTATTATATTAAAAATTCTTTAGCTTTATTTGCATGCCTTTTGTGCCTAAATCTATTTTCTCAAAGTGATTTTGAAGGTTTAGGTGAAACTAGTTTTTCTTTAAATCATAAAGTCAGTGGTGATTATAAAATAAACTTTGCTGTACGATCACGTTATTATCTATACCAAGACAATGATTTTAATTTTGAAAATAGACAATTAGATATGGTTCATTTTTCAACTTTAAATTTAGACTATAATCATAGCTTAAGTCTTGGAGTTCAATATAGACTAAGAGAATCTATCGATGGAGGAAGTAACGAATTACGTCTAACACAGCAATTTAATTATACTAAAAGGAATTTAGCACTTCGCTTTGGACATCGCGTACGTTTTGAACAACGTATTTTAGAAAATCTCACCATTTTACGTTCGCGCTATCGCTTTGCCTTAGATTTTCCTCTAAATGGAGAAAAACTCGATGTTGGTGAAAATTATTTGATTACCTCAATGGAAACGCTTTTAAGTCACAGTAAAAAAATAAAACCAGAATTAGATAATAGAACCACCGTACACCTCGGTTGGTTGGTTTCTGAAACTCTAAAAATGCAATTTGGATTAGAATATCGTTTTGAAGCTTTAAATATTAAAACAGAAGAAAAACTTTTTATCCTAACGTCTTTAATTCTTAAGGTATAATAAAGGTTTTACTACAAATCTACATGACTGATAAAAAATAACCTTTAGATAACGTACCATTAAAAATAATTAAATTATTTTGCGTTCAATTTTAGCTAACCTAATACATGGAAAATCTTTATATCTATATGCTAGCTGCCTTAGCTTTTTTAGCTATTGTAGATTTAGTTGTTGGTGTAAGTAATGATGCTGTTAATTTTTTAAATTCTGCTATAGGATCTAAAGCGGTTTCGTTTAAAACCATAATGATTGTTGCAAGTATTGGTGTTGCTGTTGGTGCTATGACCTCTAGCGGAATGATGGAAGTAGCTCGAAAAGGCATATTTAATCCTGGTGAGTTTATGTTTAGTGAAATTATGGTCATTTTCACGGCCGTAATGCTTACAGATATTCTTCTACTCGATTTTTTTAATACACTAGGCTTACCAACTTCTACTACAGTTTCTATAGTTTTTGAATTATTAGGCGCGTCTGTTGCCGTAGCATTACTTAAAATATATGCAGACAATTCGCAATCTATCGGAGATTTAGTTAATTATATTAATAACGAAAAGGCTATTGAAATTATCATTGGTATTTTACTTTCTGTAGTCGTCGCATTTTCTGTTGGAGCATTGGTTCAATATGTTTCTCGTCTATTATTATCATTTAAATTTCAGGAAAAGCCAATATGGTATAGTGCTATTTTTAGTGGATTTGCGATTACTTCGATTATGTATTTTATAATTATAAAAGGTCTAAAAAATGCAGCTTTTATGCCGCCAAGTATTAAAGATTTTTTAAGTGCAAATCCTATAGTTTTCATTGGTGTAAGCTTCGTCGTTTTTACAATTCTTTCTTATTTGGCAATTAAACTTTTTAATACTAAAATTTACACACTTATTATAATAGTTGGAACATTTGCTTTAGCAGTTGCCTTTGCAGGAAATGATCTCGTAAACTTTATTGGTGTGCCTATGGCAGGTTTTGATGCCTTTCAAAAATGGCATGAAGCGTTTTTAGCATTTGGTACACTACCTTCAGAATTTAGTATGGAAGGCTTGGCAGGAAAAGTTCCAACAAAATCTTATTTACTGCTTGCTGCTGGTTTAATTATGGTACTTACTTTATGGTTTTCTAGCAAAGCAAAAGCTGTGGTAAAAACATCTGTAGATTTATCGCGTCAGGATGAAGTAAAAGAACGTTTTGAACCTAATTATTTATCGCGTAGTATCGTAAGAGGTACTATTGCTTTTTCTGATAGCTTTAATACCATTCTACCAAAATCTTTTAAAGATTGGTCTAATAAACGGTTTATAAAGCCTCAAGTGATTGCCAAAGAACAAGACTTACCTGCATTTGATTTGGTTAGAGCTGCAGTAAATCTAATGGTGGCTAGTGTTTTAATCTCTATAGCAACATCAATGAAATTACCACTATCTACAACTTATGTAACGTTTATGGTAGCGATGGGAACGTCTTTAGCAGACAGAGCTTGGGGAAGCGAAAGTGCTGTATATAGAGTTGCTGGTGTATTAAATGTTATTGGTGGTTGGTTTTTTACCGCATTTAGTGCTTTTGTTGCAGCTGCTATAATGGCTTGTATATTATTTTACGGTGAAGGATATGCTTTAACTGGTTTATTAGTATTAGCTATAACTTTGTTATTACGCAGTACTATTTCTCACCAAAAGAATTCAAAAATTTTACGTGAAGAGGATCAGTTAGAAAAAGCTGAAAGCAGTTCTACACAAGGTGTAATTCAAGAAAGTGCAGCAAATATTGCCAGCGTTGTAAAAAGAGGTAATAAGATATACTCTTCTGCAATTAACGGTTTAGCAGTTCAGGATTTAAAAGTTCTAAAGAAGAATCGTAAACAAATAGAGAAACTGTCAAACGAAATTGATGAACTGAGAGATAACATATTTTATTTCATTAAAAACCTTGAAGAACCAAGTTTAGCAGCTAGTAATTTTTACATTAACATTCTAGGCTATTTACAAGATATGACACAATCCTTAGATTACATTTCTAAAGCAAGTCATAAACATATAAATAACAATCATAAAAAATTAAAATTTAGTCAAATTAAAGAGCTCAAAGATTTAGATGCGCGAATGGAAGCTCTATTTTCATCCACGCAAACCGCTTTTGAATCCCGCTCTTTTGAACAAATAGGTGCTGTATTGGCTGAAAAAGCTGAAATCTATGATTTAGTAAAAGAAAAAATACAAAAACAAGTAGAGCGCACACGTACAGAAGAGTCGAGTCCAAAAAACACAACACTATATTTTAGTTTACTTTTAGAAACTAAAGATTTATTAACCGCTACGATGAATCTATTAGAAGAATATTTTGGTGCGCACGATAGTTCGGTAGAACCAGCGAAGCTTGCCGACGATAATATTGCTAAAAAAGACGAATAGAATATACAATTTTGCAACTAAACTAGACCTTAGATAGAAATTATCTAAGGTTTTTTTATATAAATATAGTTTTTCAACATCTAAAACTAAACTTGCCTCGTATATGTAATTGTATTTAACTAATTAACCTAAAATTAAAATAATGAAAAAAATTTCAATTCTATTGGTAACAACAATTTTGTTATCTGCATGTGTTTCAAAAAAGAAATACTTAGCCTTAGAACAACAACATGGTGAAACTGTAAGTGAACTTACTAAAACTAAAGTCGAAAAAGAAGATTTAGAAAACAAGTTTGCTGTTATAGAGAAGCGTGTTAACGACTACAACTATAAGATTCAATCTTTAAATCAAGATGTTGAAGGTTTAACTATTGAGAACAAAGCAAAATTTGAAGTTTCTAAAGATGGTACTGTAGCTTCTGGCGCAAGTAAAGAAAAAATGCGTGCAACTTTACAGAACATAAGCCCAGAAAAATTAGCAGGCGCTAAAACATTAAAAGACTCAATGAACTTAGCTGTACAGTACAACTTAAGTAAAGCTATTAATACTAGCGATCTTGATGAAAATCAAGATATCGTTGTAGATATTAATGAAACTGTAGTAATGATATCTATTGATGATAATATGTTATTTAACACAGCGAGTTATAGAGTTGGAAACAAAGCAGACAAAATCTTAAAAAAGTTAGCTGACGTTATCAATTCTGAGCCAAGCTTAGATGTGATGGTAGAAGGTCATACAGATTCTAGAAGTATTAATACTGCTAAAGTTTCAGACAACTGGGAATTAAGTGTATTACGTGCTACTTCTGTAGTTAAGAAATTGCAAAAGCAATTTAATGTAGCACCTGAGCAATTAATCGCTTCTGGCCGCAGCAGTTACCAACCATTAGTTGAGAACGATACTAGAGCTAATCGTGCTAAGAACAGAAGAACTCGTATCATATTAATGCCAAACATAGATAAGTTTTTTGCTTTAATGGAAGCAAATTAATATTCAAATCTATCTAAACTAACAAAAAAGCATCCTCCCGTAAAGTTCGGCATTGGATGCTTTTTTTTATGCTCTAATTTGTAATTTGCATGTCTAATTACATATAAATGAAAAACGCTTTAACATTATTTGTCCTTTTCTTCGCACTCATTCTTTCGAGTCAGAATATTACACCAGAACTATTATTGCAAAATACTGTTAATTACCATGATCCTAATGGTAATTGGGAAACTTTGAAAGCAAAGTTTACTGTTGAAATGACCACACCAAATGCCTCGAAGCGTACGAGTAAAATACGTATCGATTTAGCAAGAGAATTGTTTAGCGTAAAAGCCACAAGAGATAGTGTAACCACGATCTATTCCATAAATAAAGGAAAGTGCAGTATGGTGTATAATGGTAAGGATTTAGATAGTGTTTCGGCCAAAGCCAAAAACATGTCTTGCGATAGAGCAACACTATATAAAAATTATTATACGTATTTATATGGATTACCAATGAAATTGAATGATCCTGGAACCAATCTCAGTGATAAGGTCGAAAAGAAAGCCTTTAAAGGTAAAGACTACTTGGTTTTAAAAGTCACTTATGATGAAGCCATTGGCAGTGATGTCTGGTACTTTTATTTCAATCCAAAAACGTATGCCATGGAAGTCTATCAGTTTTTTAAAACGGATGATAATGGAAAAGAAAAAACAGATTCTGGTGAATATATATTACTTTCTGAAGAAGCGCTCATAAATGATATTAAAATGCCAAAAGTAAGAGCTTGGTATTATAATAAGGATGATAAGTATTTGGGAACTGATACTTTGGTTGAAGAATAAAAAAATCTTTTTATTATCGGAACATGAAACTAACCGACCATCAATTTACGGAAGCTGCTTTTATTTTTGAAAAAGAAAACGGAAGTTATCATGGTAATTATGAAAAAAGTGTAATTAAAGAATCTAATCTAACGCTTATTGAACCTTCTAAATTAAAAGCAAATATAATTGATGGATTGCAATCCAATCTTTACGCAGAAATTAAAGATCGAACTAGTGCCTATTGGGCTTTATCAAAAACCAATGACACAAATCTTATTTCAGATTATAAAAAGTGGTTAAAAAGAGAATTGAGTGAAGAGAACCCAATACCTATATTTCAAATTTTACTTGCCTTAGACAGATTTGATGAACCCTCTTTTCATAAAGATAGAGTAAGTAGACATTATGATGATGTTGAACTCAATATTCGCGATGCAAAAAACTATTTAGAAAACAATTAAAAAAAGCATCTCTCCCGATAGCTATCGGGACTGAGATGCTTTTTTAATATTTAGAATGAGATTCCTGCTTGCGCAGGAATTTATTTGTTACCCTTCACAACTAGCACATTCCTTCTTTTGTTTGAATTTCTGTGCTGCATTCATACTGTGTTGGTAGTACAATGATTTTACTCCTAACTGCCAAGCTGTAACGTAAATTTTATTAATATCCTTAACTGGCATATCTGGGTGTACCATAATGTTTAAAGACTGTCCTTGGTCTATGTGATTCTGTCTGTTTGCCGCTTGATAAATAATAGTCATTTGGTCAATTTCAGAATAGGTTTTAAAGACATCTTTTTCGAGCTCTGTAAGACCTTCTAAATGTTGTACTGAACCATCGTAATCACGGATACTCTTCCAAACTTCAACTGTGTCCATTCCTTTTTCTGCTAAAAGTGCTTTTAAGAACGGATTCTTAATTGTTGTCTTTATTTTAGCGATATCCTTAACATAACTGTTAGACCAAATTGGCTCAATACCTTGTGATACTTGTCCTAAGATAAATGCAGATGATGTTGTTGGTGCCACAGCATTTAATGTTGCATTACGTCTTCCATAACCTTTTAATACTTCTGGCTCACCAAATAATGTTGCTAATTCTTCTGATGCTTTAACTGACTTTTCTTTAATAGTCTTAAAGATTTCGCTATTAAGGTTAAATGCTTCAGCACTATCAAATGGTAACATTTTAGATTGTAATAAAGAGTGCCATCCTAAAGCTCCCATTCCAAGTGCTCTATTTTCTTTTGCGAAGTTATAAGCTTTCTCCATAAACATGAAGGTTTGTCTATCATCTCTATCTGGAGAATCTCTGTAAACCTCTAGCTTCGATACAAATTCTTCTAAAACAGCATCTAAGAAATAGACCATCGTTTCAACGGCATCTGTATTTTTCCACTTATCGTAATGCAATAAGTTTATTGAAGATAGTACACATACAAAAGACCACCTGTCATTTGTTGGCAACATAATCTCTGAACATAAGTTACTTGCGTAAATCTCATGCTTATTTTCCTGATATACTTCTGGTGCAGTATTGTTCGCATTGTCTTTAAAGAAGATATAAGGATAACCTATTTCACCTCTTCTTTGTAAAACTTTTGCCCAAATAGCTCTTTTTTCAGTATCTCCATCAATCATTTCTTGCATCCACTCATTTCCTACAGTAACACCATGTGTTAACTCTTGTATTGGGTTACCTTCTGTTCCTATTTCTAAAAACTCATTTATATCATTATGTTCTATTGGTAGGTATGGGGAAAAACGACCTCGTCGCACAGAACCTTGACTTACAACATCAACCATTTTTTCAAATAATTGCATAATGTGTACTGCTCCAGAAGACTCGCCGTTATTTTTTACTGGTGCACCTCTATGACGAAGTTTTCCGAAATAACCAGAAGTACCACCTCCTAATTTAGACATCATACCAACTTCTGATTGCGTATAGAGAATATCTCCCATATCATCAGAAATGTGAGAGCCAAAACAACTAATTGGCAAACCACGCTTTTTACCAAAGTTAGACCACACTGGTGATGCTAAAGAATAATAACCTTCTGCCATATAGCCATAGAACTTATCGGCAAAACCATCAATCTTTAAGATTTTCTCAGCATTATTGGCTATTTCTCTAATTCTTGCTTCTGGTGTAGTACCTTCCGTAAGATAACCTGAGGATAAAAATTTGCGACTATGGTCTGTTAGCCATTTTATTTCAGGTTCTTTGTTAGCCTCCTTTATAGCTTCTTTTCTGGCTTTTATTAATTCATCTTGTGGTGAGGTTGTTGTAGTTTGAGGGTTTACTACTTTGTTTTCGAGGTCTAAATTAGTTTCGTTGTTCATGGTTTAAAATAAGTCGTCACTGGTTATACTTTTAGTTCTTTTGCTATAGTTGATAGAGCGTTTTACGAAGAAATCTCCGTGTTTAGTGCCAATAATTTCGTCATCAAACCATTCGGTCTGCTCTAACAAGCTGTTGTCAACATCAAATACTTTATCGATGCCTATACTTTCGAGGGAATTATTAAATCTTTGTTTTATAAATTCGTTAATCACATTCTTTGGAAGGAAATCCAATTCACCTGCTTCAAATATCCAATCAATGATTCTGCTTTCAGATTCGAAAGCTTCTTCGCACATTACTTTTACTATCGTATTGTGCTCTTCACCAAACCATGTTGGGTTTTCGTCTTTGATAATTCTAATCACATCGATACCAAAATCTCCGTGGATCTGCTCCTCTTTAGAAGTCGCTTCAACCACATTAGAAATACCTTTAAGCATATTCTTGTGCTTATTGAATGCCATTATGATTAAAAATTGAGAAAACAAAGACACATGTTCTATAAATAGGGAGAATAACAAGATAGATTCTGCATACTCTTTATTGTCTTCACTTTTTGCATTTTTTAAAGCGGTCTCTAAATAATGAACACGTCTCATTATTACAGGATTTTTCTTTAATCTTTTAAATTCGTTATTAAGACCTAATATTTCTAATAAGTGTGAGTATGCATCATGGTGACGCACTTCACTTTCTGCAAATGTTGCTCCTACAGATCCTATTTCTGGTTTTGGCATTTTGTTATAAATCTCACCCCAAAATGATTTTACGGCGACTTCAATTTGCGAAATGGCCAACATTGTATTTTTGATGGCATTTTGTTCAACAATTGTAAGTCTCGTCTTAAAATCTTGAATATCGCTTGTAAAATTAAATTCAGAATGAATCCAATACGAATGCCTAATCGCATCCACATACTCGTTTAACGCAGGATACTCATAAGGTTTTAGATTAATACGTTTTTCAAAAATATTAGTCTTTCGGCTTCTAGCTTGCTCATCTCTATATAGAATATATGCTTTCGCAACGTCCAAAAACTGACTGTCCATTAATTTAATCTCAACAAGATCCTGTACTTCCTCAACGGTAGGTACATATCTATAGTCTTTGCCTTTTCTTTCTAATAATTCTTGTAAAACTTTTACGGAAATTGTATTCGCATCTTCTTTGGTTCCATTACCAACAGACATCATCGCTTTTTCAACAGCATTAGAAATTTTGTTTAAAACAAATGGACTTGTTTCGTAATCTCTTTTTATAATTTCTGTAATCTCTAATTGTGTAACCTCCATAAATTCTTTTTAATTTAAAGCCTAGATAGCCATTAGAACGATATTCATCATTCAACTTCTATTAATAATTCCGTAAAATGTGTTATAATTTCCCTTGTAAGGGATAAAAGGGCGTGTTTAAAAAATTGATTTTACATACTTTTTCTAAATCTAGAAACCAAAAAATCTAATTTCGTTTTTGCCTCGAACAAAGATTGACAATTGTCATTAAAAATGAAAGGGTATTTTATAAACGTTGTCAACAAGTTTTTAACAAACTCTTGTAACGCCTATGAAATGGTCAATTGATTAAAAAGTTAATTAACCAATTGATTTTCAATTACTTAAATATTGTATTGAAAATTAATTTACGTAAGTATTGTCTTATTAAAATAAAGCTTAGCAAGCGTTTTTATTGATGATTTTCAGTGAAGAATGTTGCTGTTAAAAACAAACAAAAAAGAGCGTTGTTGTAACGCTCTTTTTTCCCTAATAACTAACTAATTAATAAAAAGGCAACCGTAAATTGCTTAATTATTAAATTAACACTGAAACTAAAAGTCTAATTTTTTAAAAGTTCAACTTTTATCGAATTAATAGCATTTAATAATAAAAGCAAGTCCCCACTCTGCTTTTAATTGATTCGATTAGTTTCGTTATTCAAATATCTATATAAGACATGTTTTTACCTGACTGTAATGTATAACTGGTAAAAAAAAATGTATAACTGGCTTATGCAATTCTCTTATTATTAGTTTTCAGCATATTATACACAAAACCAAGCATTGTACACATATTTATATGTAAAACATTCTTTATATACATATATTTATAGTCTATTTATTTTCATTATGTTAAAAGCAGTAATCGTTGATGATGAGCCAAAGGCTATTCAGAAGTTTAATGTGGGAGTTAAGCAACTTTAACAAGGAAATAGAGGTTATGGCATCTTTTACAAATCCAGATGAAGCGTTAACCTACTTAGATGCTAACTCGCCAGATTGCTTGTTCTTGGATGTACAAATGCCAACCATAGGTGGTTTTCAGTTTTTAGAACAACTAAAAAACATTGATTTTGCTGTTATCATCACCACAGCATACGACGAATATGCGATTAAAGCTTTAAAACATGAAGCTATAGATTATTTATTAAAACCTATAGATTCTGATGATTTAAAAGCGTCTATTGAAAAAATTAAAAAGCACAGTGATCGTAACGTTAATTCTCTAAAATTGGAGCGCGTACTTTCTAATTTTAATTCTCAATTCGACAAAAAAAGAATTACAATTAACACTGACGGAAAACTTCTTTTCTTAGATGTAGATGACATCATTTACATAGAGTCAGACGGAAATTACAGCACACTCTTTCTGCAAGACCAGAAAAAAATAGTAGTGACAAAAAAATTAAAAGAAGTTGACGCTATTTTACCTGAACATTATTTTTTTAGAATACACAATTCTTACATCATAAACCTAAATAAGATAAAGGCATTTATAAAAAATGAAGGTTATGTTATTATGGACAGTAACCATAAAATTCCAGTGGCAAGACAAAGAAAGTCCGATTTTCTTGAAAAACTTTAATTAAAAGTCAACTAAAAGTGAACTTTCACATTCCATATAGATTTCTAGGTTTTTTATTATTTACTATATTTTATACTTTGCTTGGCAATGCTCAAAATTTGGATTTTGAAATTGTGTTGAAAGACATCAATAAAACAAAACCTTCGAAATATGTGCATATTGATTCGCTGTTAAAACCTTTTGAAAGAGACAGCGTAAAAATGAAACATTTATTAGATGTCACTAAAGCAAATTCCTATAATGAAGGGATTTGCTATGCTTTAAACGCTCTCGGAGTAATTCATAGAGATATCTCAAATTACGATAAATCCATTGCACTCCACCAAGAAGCAAAACGATATGCCGAGAAAGCTAATAGTATAGAATTAAAAATTATTAGTCTAAACATGATTGGTGTTGCTTACAGACGTATGGATATTATTAAACCCGCATTAGACTACCATACTGAAGCTCTAAAAATCGCTTATTCGGTTATAGAGCCTTCTAAGACCGTACAAAGCAATATTGCTATATCTCAAAACAGCATTGGCAATATTTATTTGGCTTTAAAGCAATACGATTTGGCTATTGCTCAATTCCAAAAATCTCTAAAAATTGAAAAAGAAGCCGATAATAAATTAGGTTTGGCCATTAATTATCATAATATCGGCTATGCGGAAGAGGCTAAAGGAAATTTGGATACGGCTTTAACTAATTACGAAAAGTCTTTAGCTTATAATAATGCTATCGATTCTGATATTGGTCGCGTTATTTGTAATAACAGTATTGGTAGTATTTATCTGAAAAAAGAAGATTATAAAGCTGCGGAACCTATTATCAAAGAAGCACTAGAACAGGCTTTAAAACTAGAAGATCAATTCTACATCTCGGATTCCTATCTTAATCTCGGTGAATTAGAAATTGAATTGAACCGACTTTCTTCAGCAGAAAAAAACTTGAAAAAAGCTTTAGAGATTGCTACAACTTATAACTTAAAATCTTCAATAGCAGAATCTAGTAAATTATTATCAGAAGATAAATCAGAAAAATAAAAAATTTAAAACTGCATTAGGCTATTACCAAAAAGCGGTTGAGATAGAGAGCACTATTTTGACTGAACAAAATCTTCAATATGTCAATGATATTGCACTAGAGTATGAAAATGAAGACAAAAACAATCAAATTAAAGCCTTGGCTCTAGAAAATGAAAAGGTAATATTACGACTTGAAAGAAATAAGAGAATTTTATTATACACTTCATTAGCATTAGCCATTCTTGGTATAACTTTATTTATATTAAATAGAACAAAAGCCTTAAGACGAGATAAGCATATTCTAACCTTAGAACAAGATATGCTGAGAAGCCAGATGAATCCGCATTTTATTTTTAATTCTTTAAATTCTATAAAACTTTACATTATAAATAACGAAAAGGAAAATGCAGTGTACTACCTTAATAAGTTTTCTAAGTTAATCCGTAAAATTTTAATGGCTTCGAAAGAAAAAGAAACATCACTTAATGATGAACTTGAGACCATGAAACTTTACATGAATATTGAAAACATTCGATTTTCTAACGAAATCGATTTTAAGATCAATGTAGACGAATCTATAAATACTGAGATTACTAAAGTGCCATCTCTGGTCTTACAACCTTTTCTAGAAAATGCATTATGGCATGGTTTGTCTTCAAAATCTGAAGATAAAAAAATTGAGCTAAACGTTTTTAAAAATGCTCCAGACTTTATAACTGTGGAAATTATTGACAATGGCATTGGTAGAGTTGCTTCACGAAAAATAAAGCAAAATAAAAAGTTGAAACAAAAATCTGTAGGTATAGACATCACAAAGGCACGATTGGCTAACTTTTCCGAATCATTCCCAAATCCTTATACTTTAAAAATTGAAGATTTGTATGAAAATAAAACACCTATCGGGACAAAAGTAACGTTACAAATACCTACAAAAAAAATCAAAACTAAAACGCATAGTTTAGCCAACAAAAGTGCCTAACATTGAGCCCTATTTTGTCGTGTCTATTGAAAAATCTGTTTCTTCTAAACCTGTGCACTCCATCGTCATTATATTTTTAGATTTTTTCTTGTCTCCATAAATCATCTGCATCGTTCAGCCATTTTCTGCGTGTTCTTATTGACTAATGAGTTTTTCTAATTGAAGATTCTTTAAAATTTCCCAAAGTTCTTCTGGTTTTATATGGATTGCTTCTGCTTTAATCATAAACCTTTCATTAGCATTATAACTAAACGTTGTTTTTAGGTCTTCTTCGTTGTAATCGATTATCACTCGTGTATCGTCTAATTTTGTAGCCGTACTATACCCAGTTTTAGTTTTATCTTTCCAATCTCTACTTGCCATATCTTGAATTAAAGTGAAATTACTTATGGCTACCTTATTATTTGCACAATCAACAATTGTTAGGTCTATTTTCTTTGCGTCTTTTTCAAACAAAAGATTTACTTTATTTAGTGTTGGCATACGCTCTAGTGTTTTACCAATTTCATAACCTGTTCTTTTTAATTTACCTAGTTTTTTTGGCAGCCAGTTTTCGTATTGTTGTTTTGTAAGTGGTACTAATGTAATGAGCTGCTGTTCTATTTCTAATAAGGCATCATTTGCCCAATAGTTTAAGTGCCAATACAAGTTTGCAGGCATTTTATTTAAAGATTGAATTGTTTTCGTTTTTGGGAGACTTCTTATTTGCCCATTATCCTCATAGTCTTCAATCTCATTTAAGGTATAGGCTACTAGATTCCAGCCTTTTTTAAATTTAAGATCGTAAGCTGTAGTTTGGTCAAAACTATAAAGCTCTTTCCATGTTTTCTTTTCGCTACAATTGGCCTTTGCATTGGTATCTGTATAACTATAAATCCAATCAATGGTAGTACCTAATTGTGCTTTGTTATGCTCTTGCCCTTTTTGAGAAGAGGGAATAATACTACCTACAGGTTTATTGTATTTATAGACATAAATATATTTATTTTCTACTAAAATTGCGGCTTCATTGTCAATAACTGCGTTTGGATCTTTACAAAAATTACCTCCTGTAAAGTTTTTGATAGAATTTGTCCAATAATCGTTCTCACTAATTGTACTTAATTCTATTTCTGGCCAGTTAAATTGAATGGTACCATCTGCCATAATTTTACCTATGGTTATTGGATTATTATCACCAAAAGCCTTTGTTTTAAGTTCTAATTCGCCTTTGGTGTAGTCTTCTATTTTTAGCAAAGCCATTGACGTTTTTTGAGCTTTGCAGCTTTGAAATAATAAACAAAAAAATAGTAAATAAGGTATTGATTTTAATACGTCCATATAAATTTGATTAAAAAGAGATTATTGAAGTACAATTTTCTTGTTAACTATTTGTCCTTCAACATTTATTTTTAATAGATAGATACCAGCAGCTTCATGCGATAAATCTAGAGTCGTTATATTTTTAAACGTTCTAATTTTTCGACCTAAAATAGAGAAGACTTCAATTTTTTCAACTTGATAATTTGTTTCAATATTGATAATACCATCTGTTGGATTTGGATAAATACTAATTCTATGAGCTAAAACTTCGGCATCGTTAATACCTAAGGTTGTCGATAAATCGCAATTGATAAATCCTTCGGATATAGAAATTGTTGCGTTGCTGTATTCTTGTACATTGACTTCTCCGATGGTATAGAGTATTTGAATACCTCCTTCACTTGTTGAGGATCCACCAGAATCTATACTGAATTTTTCTATGGATTGCCCATTGCTCCAGTTAGAGCAACTCATAATTATTAATACGACTAATAAAGTTCTCATTATTTTAATTTTTATTAAGTTGTGTTAGTATCAAAGTTTTAAGTTCATCAATTTGTTTTTGCTGATTTTCTATAATGGTTTGTTGTTCTTGGATCGCCTTAACGGCTATAACACCAAAAGCAGCATAGTCAATCCCATATAGTCCATCATCTTCGGAAAAATGAACCACCTCAGGAAAAATAGACTGAACCTCTTGGGCAATAAACCCTAAGGCTTTTGTTTTTAATTTGTCATCTTTATAGTTATATGACGTTGGTCTTAACTGTTTTACACGATCCATTAATGCTGGTATGCTTTGCACATTTGATTTTAGACTAGCATCTGAGGATTGCGTATACGCTCCAGTAGTGGCGCTTATAAATCCTCTTAAACTTCCTCCATAGTGGAAACGCAGTGCAAAACCGTGGGTAACATCCCAATCTTGATTAGCAGTATTATCACTAAACCTTAAACCAGTACCGACACCTTGGCTTCTTTGATGAACATGTAAACGCGCTGTGGGAGTTCCGTTAATTCCTACTTCTCCATCACCAGTTAAGGTCATTCTATCTGCTGCGCCAGAAGCATTTCGAAAATAAAAATTGAGTCTTGCGCTTGATGTCGTGGTCGAAGGTAAACCTGCCACATGCCAGTAGGCACCCGAGGCTTCGTTATTAGTAAGTTCTAAACGGGCATAATCGTTACCAACTTCTTCTAGTTTTAGAAGTGGTTTATTTAATGTTGAATTTTCTTGAATATGCGTCCATGCTGTCGGTGTTCCTATATTACCAACTTGAAATTCACCATCTTGGCGGAATCTAAAACGTGTTGTATAGTTATTACTGCCACTCGGCTTGGAACGAAATTGTAAATGGGCACCAGAACCAACTGTGCTCAATGCCCAACGATTTCCAGTGCCTGGATATCCAACCTGTAATTGCCCTAAATCTGATTGTATAAAAAGATTACCAGCAACATGCATTTTTTCTTCTGGATTCTGAGTACCAATACCCACATTTCCGGTTCCAGTAGTTAGGGCAGCTTTACCATTAGAAGTTGTATAAAAGTATCCACCAATACCACCACCAAAGCCATAGCCAAGTACGCCATAACCGCTGGCTGAATTTGAAACCCCTTGAACTCCAGCATAAGAACTATTTTCAGAACGCCCATAAACACCATGGGCATTAGTTGAGTATCCTAATACACCTGCTCGGTTTGCAGGAATAGTAGACCCATCTGTTCCCGTGGTACCTACAATACCAAATGCGGCACTAGTACTTGTATTATGTACATGAAATGCGGAACCATTTGCCAAGGTAGTTGAGTCAAAGTAAGGTAATTCAATACGTTCTGAGGACTTTGTCTTTTCTGCTACTTTAGCATAAGGCACGGACTTAAACTGTGTCGTACCTAAATCTACCAACCCACTGCCTGTATTTACTTGTACGTTTAGGTAATGGTCATCGACTTCCCAAGCTATATCTTCAAAAGTATCTGCCGTTGTACCTTCTCCAACGTTCAGGATAATTAAACCATTAGCATCTGTATTAGTGGTATGGGTTTCTTGATAGACATTATTGCTTAATGCCGCACCTGCGTAAATGGTAAATTGTAAGGTCACAGGCGAAGATGCCAAGACGTTGCCACTGCCATTTTTAACAATAGCTTTGTAGTTAATACCGTTTTGGGCGAAGCTACTTATCGTCATAAGAAATAAGGTCGCGATAAATAATATTGTGTTTTTCATAATTAAAGATTTTATTTATTAAACCGAATAAGGTCCATTAATTCATATTTGTTTTTACTCAAGTCGTCGTGTTGCTTCATGAGGCTACAGAATGATAATGCATCTGAAAGCTCTTGTGGTTCATCTGTTCTTTCCCAAATGCCAGACCATTTTCGTTCGCCGTCTAATTTGTAGGTCTCTACATCAATAAGTTTATAACCTTGATTAGATCTTGTTTTAATCAAGGTTTTAAAATCATTGAAACTTATGTTACTATTAAGCCTTTCCGTTTCACCTTTTAACCATACACCAGACCATTTTAGCTTACCTCCAGAATTATACACTTCAATATCAATCAATTGTAGTCCCTTACTCTGCATACTTTTTCGCATGTCTTCAAAATTCTTAGAAGATAGATTTCGCCACATAGCTGATTTTTCTGAACTCTTCTTAAATAGACCAGCCCATTTTCGTTTTCCATTAATAACATAGGTTTCTAAGTCGAATAAACGATAGCCTTTTTTGTTCATCTCTTCCCATTTCTTCTTGAAGCCACTGTGGTCATAATTACGATACATAGCGTTTTTACCTTGATTTTCTTTAAAGATGCCATCCCAAACTGTAGCACCATTGGCACGTTTCCAAGACTCTATATCAACAACTTCATACCCTTGTGTCTTTAAAAATTGCCATTCTTTTTTAAAGTTATCTGAAGTATAACCTCTTCTAACTAAAACATCTTCTTCTGTTTTTCTCCAAACACCAATGAACTTATGCTTTTTAGAACTGCCCATACCTCTTCCGCAGGTGTCTTGAGGTTTCAAGTCAAAAAACCTTTTTTTATAGCCAAGTTTGTCCATTATTCGTCTAACCAAATTCATTCTGTCAGGATAATTTGTAGGATAAGCGACGACCACAGAAATCTCATCATCTGGCATGATGTACATCATAGTGCGTACATCATTTTGAGAGCCTCCATGCCAAATCCTGAAATCGTTCTTTTCCTTTTTACTCCAAATACCCCTTCTATATTTTTGATTGAAGTCATTAGCCCAAAGTTGACTGGTATCATCCAATAATTTACCATCTATAATACCTTTAGAAAACTTCAAAAGATCTTGTATATCAGATTTCCATCCACCTCCAGGCAAGACATATTCTTTACTTCCCTTTTGGTCAATTTCTTCATTAAGAATACCATCCACTTTTTTTTGAAAACCTCTAGTTTTTGGTGAAATTTTTAAACTAGATAAACCAAGTTTATTTTTTATGTGTCTATTTACCCAACCTGTGTAGCTTCCTGAAACTTTATCTACAACTGCTCCTAATAAATCATAACCATAAGTGCTATAGATATATTTACTTCCTGGCGATTCCTCTATATCCATATTCCTAAATATGTCTACAGATGCGTTAGCGTTAAATGAATCAGCATCAGTTTTATAAGTTCCTTTTTTAAAACTGACACCTCTTTTATATTGATTAATTCCACTTCTATGACCGAGCAACTGTTTTATGGTTATAGATTCCTTTTTCTTTTTTTCTGATAAAACTTTTGCGGTGTTTGAATTTGAAAATGTCAGTTTTTTATTAAAATTTGAAGTCCAATAAGGATAATGTGCAACAACTCTATCTTCAATATTAAAATCGCTTCTCTTTTCAGCAAGTTGAAGTGTTGCAATTGCAGTAAGGGTTTTAGAGATAGAGGCCCAACCAAAAACAGTTGATTTGGTCATTGGTATAGTTCTGTCTAAATCTATATGACCATAACCTTTTGTATAATTAATCTCACCTTTTACGTAAACACCTATTGCCAATCCTGGCAACTCTTGACGTACCATTTCATCTAGCACAAATTGATCTATGTCAGCTGGTGTTATTCGAGAAATTGCACTATCATTGAAAGTAGTTAGGGCAAATAAAATTGTAAAACATAGTATTTTTAGAATTTTCATTTTTTCTTATTTTAAAATTATTTTCTTTTTAAAGGTTGTGCTTTCCGAAAGGATGTTCAATACATAAATGCCCGAAGACAGATCAGAGATATCTATAGTGTCAGTATTTTTAAATGTGGCAACGTTCTGCCCTAAAAATGTTGAAACTTTAATAACATCAATAGGTAAATCGGTTTGCACAGTAAGCTGACCTTTAGTTGGATTTGGATAAACTTTAATTTTAGAAACTAGCTCTTGTTCATTTATACTTAAAACTGTAGGCTGTGGTATGTATTCTGTTGCAAAGTCATTATCTATGAGTTTAAAGACATTTTGCGAGGCATGCGTCCAAATACTGCCTTCACTATCTATAGTTAGGGCACCTGGTCTGTAATGATCTAATGATGGTAATACAGAATTTGCATTTTCTAAGCTTGTATTTGCAATTATTGGGTTTGTGTCTGTTGGATTTTCGATAGTTATTATAGATGCATTATCGTTGTTAAGCATATATAATTTTCCGTTGCTATCAACCACAGCATCAACCACACTATAAATCTCTGAATAATCTGGTGCTAAAAACGAAGTAAAGTTACTACCGTCATAATACACTGCACCTAATCCACCAACAAACCAAAGAGCCCCATTTGGTGCCGCACAAATTTTACGAATACTACTAATATTGTCAGTTAAGGTATATGTTGTGGTGGTTAAGGTATTAATATCAAATTTCTTAATGGTTAAGTTTCCACTTAAGTAACGTGCAAACCAAGCATCTGCATTATCATCTATAGCAAACTCAAATCCACTATTGGTATACCAATCTTCATCAAGATCATAACTAGCAACAATTGCATCATCTCTATAGGCATCTATTCTTTTTAGGTTTCTATCATATACCCAAACTTGATCCGCGACACGTTTTATATATGTAGCTTGATTAACTGCTCCTTGAATTGAATTAACATTAGGAAAATCTATTTTTCGTAACTCATTAGGACTACCTCCTTTGACAATGGCTTTATTATCGTCATCTACGTCTGCTGTAAACGTCATATTCTCAATAGCAATAGACTGGTGATTATCATCACTATCTCTGTAAATCACAATATCATCATATGCATTAAACCACCATACACCGCCATTGGCATCTGATTTAACATTTGTAAATCGTCTATTCATTTTAGTAGACAAATTACCTAATGCATCATCATTACGCCCAGACCAAGTATCATTATTGTTAATAATCACTTCATAATTAGAATTACTGCCAGATGAAAAATCTACAGTTGTAAAATAGAATTGATTATTTCTGAAATAAATATTATTTGGCACATAAGTTATCGGAACTCCTAAGGCCGTCAATTCAGCGTCTGTGGTAGTGACCCATGTTTCAACATCACCAGGAAAAGTTAAGGTATACAAGGAAGAACTACTAATAGCGGTAGCCCAAATTTTCCCAGAATTATCAATTGCTAATTTCTGAAAACTATGATTTAGTGAAGTGTTACTCTCTCTCTCAAGTTGATAGATCTCATGAGTTTCATTTATAATATCAAATTTAATCAAACCACCATCACTATTATTATTATTGCTTTGTGCTAGCCACAATTGGTCATTACTATTAAATTGTAAATCTAATGTACGATCAAAAGGCAAACCAGGTGTTGTTGTTGAGTTATACTGAGTTGTTACTACATTAGAAGTTATATAATTTGTAATATCAATCTTAAAAAGTCCATTTGTACTTCCTATATATAAATGATCATCTTTATAAATTAGCTTCACTGAATTAATATTAGTACTAATTCCTCCTGCTGTTATAAGCTCTTGAACAGGAATCAAATCAGTACCATCGTAAGTATATAAAAAACGCCCATTTGCGCCACCTCCAAAAGCAATAATCCAAGTTAAATCTCTAACCATATCATAAGCAAAAAGATAAGGGAATCTATTACTTGGAAAATTTACAGGCGTAAATGTTTTTTGTGTTCTATCATATATATTAAAACCATAATTAGCACCTGTAGCTTGAATGATAATTTTACCATCTGGCTGAACTAACCCATTTTTTATAGTGGCAGCATTGGTCCATGCATTCTGCGTATTAAATGTTGGAATAGCAACATTTGGTATATTTTCCCAAGTACCATCTGTATTTCTAATAGACAAACCTTTACCTGTAACGTAAAATTCATCTGCATTAAAATAATTAGGCAACATACGTTCTACACGTCTATCGTTTAAACCATAACTGCGTTCTACCACACCTAGATTATTAATACCATCGCAAAACGTAAGTTTATTTGCTGCTTCAGGTATTGTGTTTCCACATTGATTAGGATAAAACGCTAGTTTTGTTCCTACAGTAAAGGCTTCGGCTTTTGTGATTTGTGCATAACTTAACAACGATGATACACATGTAAGTATGAGTAGTAACTTTAATTTCATAATTTATAGATATTTTGAACTGTTTTTTACTTTAAACATTGAGAGTAGTTTATTACTACTTTATACTTTTAAACCATTCTTCATATTTTTTACCAAGAATTGGTAGTGGCTGCTCTTTTCCGTTTAAGGCATTTATAAGCCCCATAACCCACATATATAGAATAATTAGAAATCCTACGAAGCTAATAATCCAACCCAAAATTGGTATGATATTAATGAGCATTAAAGCGAAGGATGTTAAGCCCAAACCTAAAGATTGTCTAATATGATAATTAGCAAAAGGGTTCTTCTTTTCACTATTCATTACAAAGGCTATGATTAAACCAATTATGGTTATATAAGCTATAATGGCTATTGTTTTACCCTCGCTTTCCGTTGTGCTTTCAATCTTGTTTTCAGTTTTAGTTTCCATTATTTAATAGTTTTGAAAATTAATTTTGATTTATCAATACTTTCTAATTTAACACTGGTATTACCAATTCTAAATTGATCACCAGGAAGAAATTGATCTCCTGGAAGAAATTGATCACCTGGTAAAAAATCATCTTTGGAAATCAATGACTTATCCGTGTACATAATAAGTGTGCTGTCAAAAGCAGGAATCACAATACCAGATTCATCTTTTTTAAAATTGCCCTTTAACGTACCCAAATAAAAATCACTTTTAGGATATTGGTCTTTTAATTTATCTGCGCTTCTACCTTTTCGTCCTATTGGCAATGCATCATACTGCAACAAATGCGATATTTGATTCCCTTTTTGGCTGACCACAAAAACGACTTTAGTTTCTTTAACATTGCTTATTTTTTTCTGTGCTGTGCCATAAAAAGACATGGATAATATGAGCATTAAAGCTATTGTGAAGGTTTTAGTTTGTGTTCTACTTTGATTTTTCTGTATAGTTTTCATAATAAAAAAATTATTTAGTTTTAATTAATTCTTCAACTTCCAAGGCCTTCATATACTTCCAAAATTCATCAGGCTCTATATTGTTTCCTCTCGCATTAACTGCAAAACGGTCATTAACTAAGAATTCCATCTTTATACTACTATTATACTTTTGCTTTCTGTATCTTTCCTTTACGGCAATACCATCGCGTTTATGTATTTTTTCGTAGCCATTATCGGTTTCAGACTCCATTGTAGTTTTTCCAATCATCGTATACATATAGATCATTGCTGATCCAGCTCCGGCGCCATCAATAATTTCAACATGTAAATTCTTAGGCATATCATCTGGGTTGCGGTAATCGAGATCAATAGTGCTTATATTAACTAAACCAGCATTACCTAACTTGTATTTTTGACGCTTTAAGTCATCTAACGCTTCAGGCATCCAAGCTTTAATAGTTTCTGGAGTAACAGGTTTTGTATTCTTTAATTTTTCTACTTTTTCTTTAGCCTCATTAACCGTTGATAAAATATTAGTAGTACTTTCTACAGCATCTTTAGCTTCATTAATCTTAGATAATGTAGAATTGTCTTCTTTGCAGCTTAAGCATACAAGTATTGCTGATAATAACATTGTCTTTAATAGCTTCATAATTTCTAGTTTTGACCGCTTGGGTTGGTGTTTAAATTCATAAATTCATATTCACTGACAACCAATGTTTTTGGTGATTCTTCTAAAGCAACACAAACCATCTTTGCACTGTGTTTTTTCCTTTTTTTGTTTTCAATATCCATCTCCATAATGATACTGTTCTCTGCTTTTTCCATCCATTTTGGATCAAAGCCTTCTGGGACATTTTTTATATGGTTACCATATACTTGGTTAAAGCTCACAGGCGAATCAGTTGCAAAGTACATCGTCATTTTCAGCTCATCGTTTTCCATCTGATACCCTTGACATTCGTAGCCTAATATTGTTTTGGTATCTAATTCAGTGAAGGTGTAATCGTCTAAAATTGCTGCATCCTCTTCAGATAACTCCTCAATATCCCCTGATGAGTTTTTGAGTATTTGCCCTGCTTTACCTTTACCATTCTTGGTATCCATAAAAATTGCCATAATATCGAGTTCTTCATCAAAGACCATAAATATGCCATTGGCCATTGGGTTGCCTTCTAATTCTGCTTGCGATCCAAAATACTTGGCATCTGGTTTTAGATAATAATTCATGTTCATAGTCCCTTGCTTATGTATCATTTGTAGGGTATACTTCCATTCAAATTCATAATTTTCTGGCAAAATAGAAGGGTCAGCCTGAGCACCATTTAAATTGATATCAAATATCTTGTCCATACCTTTTCCTGCCATTTCAGCAGCTTTATCTGCTGTTTTTCTAACAACAACTTCTTCTACTGCTTTTTCAGCCTTCTTCTTTAACTTTTTCCATATTTGTCCATAGGATAATTGACTTGCCAGTATTAAAAAGGCAATTGATAAAATGTGTGTTTTTGTTTTCATTTTTATTGGATTATTATGATTAATAACTAGCTAAGTATTTATTAGTACTTTGTTTTTAAAGAAATAAACATGACTATTAAATTTTATTTACGGAAGTTCTAGTCTATGATTAATTAGAGTTTTTTAGCTTTAAATTTTCCTTCTGTAATCACTTTTGCAGAAAAATTATCTAATGGATTATATCCGATAAAAGAAAATGTACCTTCCATGTAGGTGTCATCATTTATGCTAACAGTTGCTGTACCAGATCCAATTATTTCGGTGCCCTGTAATACATGCGTCGACCAATTTTCACCAGAAGGAATACTGAATGTAGTTCTTGGAGCTAAAACGCCTGTTTCGTTAGACATTGGAAATATTCCTGTTGCTGTCGGACTTATTAAAGTTATCGTGATTTGATCACCGTTAGAGCTAATCCCTTTAATATTAAAGAAATCTGTTCCATCTGCCTGTATACTAACTAATGAGGATGCATCTCCTGAAAAATCGACTCCATCAATTTTTGCTGTTAAAAAGTAATCGCTGTCTTCTGAACTTGGTGCATCATCATCACTAGAGCAACTGTTAAATAGTATTGCTATTAATAATAGGATAAATGCTGTTTTGGTCAATTTGATTCTTGAATACATGTTTTTTGCTTTAATCTTTAATATAAATTTTATTTAATACCTTAAAATTAAGCGACTTACATCCCGATATTTTACGGTAATATATCATCACCATAGTTTATTTTATCAAAGGGTTGTTTTAGTGTATCTTTGGTAATGAACCTGTTAAGAGCTGCTATTAACCGATTATACAGTCATCTCTACCAATAATATATCAGAATCAATGATTATACAGTTTCAAGAAAAAAACCTAGAATATATACTACTTTTAAGTTCATAATAAATTTAAAATGATCAAAGCAATTATTGTAGATGATGAGTTAAGTGCTATCAGAAGTCTTAAATGGGAGATTGAAAAATTTTGTAAGGATATTGAAATTACAGATACTTTTATTAACCCAATCGAAGCTATTTCCGCAATTAATTATCTAAAACCGGATTGTATTTTTTTGGATATTGAAATGCCCGAAATGGACGGATTTCAACTATTAAGGCACTTAGATCACATAAACTTTGACTTAATAATTACTACAGCTTTCGATAATTATGCTATTAGAGCATTTAAAGCAAATGCTATTGATTACTTACTAAAACCTATTGATACGGACGATTTACTGGCAGCTGTAGCAAAAATAAAAAATAACAAAGAGAAAAATACTTTGGGTGTAGACTTAGAAATGGTCATAAAAAGTATAATGCCAAAAAAATCCCCTAGAAAAATACCTTTGGTGTTTTCTGGTAAAACAATATTTGTAAACAGCTCAGATATCATCTATTGCAAATCTAGCGGTAATTACTGCGAAATATTTTTTAAAAATCAGAAAAAAGAAATAATTTCAAAAAAACTAAAAGAGTTTGAAATCCTTATAAATAATGATGATTTTTTTAGAGTTCACAAATCCTACTTAGTCAATGTAACTTATATAAAAGAATTTATAAAAAGTGATGGTCAATATTTGGTTTTAGAAAACGACACCACCATACCTGTTGCACGACTTAAAAAAAATGCTCTAATTCATTTTTTGTCTCATTAGCCAGATGATTGAATCCTTAAAACAATTACTAGCGTATCCGCACGACAACGGTTTTACAACTTTTGTGCTCGGTATTTTATTTGTACTGTTTGTATATCATTTTTTACTGTACTTTCAAAATAGAGATAAAGCCTATTTGTTTTATAGTATTTACACGTTTCTTATTTTTATAAATCAGACTAAATTTGTACTTCACGGTGATGACGGTAGTTTTATAGAATCTTATAACAGCTTAATGTCTAATTATCACAAGCCCATTGTATGGGTTTATAATATTTTTTATTTTGTTTTTGGCTTTACGTTTTTAAATCTAAAAATATATTCTAAAAAATGGTATAATTTTATTTTCCGAATTGTATTCATACTCTTTTTTGTAAGCTTATCAACAACCTTAATTTATATATTCACTGGTAATTTTAATTATATAAATAATGTAGAAAGTGTAATAATACCTTCTCTATATATTTTTGGTATTATTGCTTATTATTCACTTTTTAGCGTAAAAATGCCATTGCGTAGCTATATCATTGTGGGTTCTTTTATACTCTATATTTCATCTTTTACTGCAGAATACCTCTATAGCCTAGAAATTTTTAAAGACACCAATACCACATCGAGTATTTTTTATATTGGTGTTATCATAGAGAATATTATATTTTCACTTGGTTTAGGGCATAAGCAAAAGATGATATTGCAAGATAAAAATGAGTCCCAAGAACGATTAATTATTCAACTTAAAGAAAACGAAAAATTAAAAAATGATATTCAACTTCAGCTCGAAAAAAACGTAATTAATTTAAGCAAAGAAGCTGAAATTGAGAAATTGCAGAAAATAAAAGCAGAGTATGATAAAGAATTGGCAGAATTAAAAATAGCTTCTTTGCGTAGCCAAATGAATCCCCATTTTATATTCAATTCGCTCAACGCTATAAAACTTTATATTATTGATAATAAGCAAGAAAGTGCCGTTTATTACCTCAATAAATTCTCTAAACTTATTCGCAAAATCTTAGCTTCTACTAGGGAAAAAGAAATAACTCTTGCCGAAGAAATTGAAACTATAAAGTTATACATAGATATAGAAAATATAAGATTTAATAACGAAATTGAAGCAATTTATACTATTGATAAAACACTTAATTTAGATACTATTAAAATACCTGCCTTAATTTTGCAGCCTTTTGTAGAAAACTCTATTTGGCATGGTTTATCGTTAAAAAAAGAAAACAAAAAACTAAAATTAAAAATCTCTAAAAAAGGGCAAACTCATATAAAAATTGAAATTGAAGATAATGGTATAGGTCGTGAAAAATCGGCATTAATAAAAAAGAAAAAAATGTATAAGAAAGAGTCTATTGGCATTAATCTAACCAAAGAACGATTGAGCAATTTTGAAAAAGAATACATTAATAATTACACTATTAAATTCAAGGATTTGTATAATGAAAACAATTCACCAGTTGGCACGAACATTATAATGAATATTCCGCTATTGTGATTCTAAATTGTGTTTTAAGATCGAAGATTAAATACAACTAACAAAATACCATGAGAAATAAAGGTTACTATCAAATTACAGCTTTTTCGAGTGTTTAGCAGCAACCTTCTCCAATTCCATATACCAATCCTCACCAAATTTTCTAATCAATGCTTCCTTTACAAATTTGTAAACAGGAACTTGTAATTCTTTTCCAAGTGAACACGCATCATCGCAGATTTCCCATTTGTCATAATTTACACCAGAAAATTCAGTGTATTCTCTAACACGTATTGGATATAAGTGACAAGACACCGGTTTTTTCCAGGAAATTTCTCCTTGGTTATAAGCTTCTTCTATGCCACAAAGTGCTGTTTTTTTATCATCAAAAATAACATATGCACAATCAGCACCATTAATTAATGGAGTTTCTAAATCACCTAATGCTGTTGTTATTGACGTACCTTGAGCTTCTATAACTTCAATACCTTCTTTTCTCAGAAATGGTTTTACTTTAGGGTAGATCTTTTCTAGGATTTTCACCTCATCTTTATCTAGAGGTGCGCCAGCATCACCATCAATACAACATGCACCTTTGCATGCAGAAAGATTACAGACAAAGTCTTTTTCAATGATATCCTCAGAGACTATGGTTTTTCCTAGTTGAAACATGTACCAAAAGTAGCTAAACTTAACCGCAATTTAATGTTGAAAATCTGTAATAATGTCGCACCTTTGCAAAAAATTTGAAAAACCCATGTTATGCAACTAGATTTTAAACAAATATTCACAGCCTTTATGGTTCTTTTTGCAGTCATAGATATTATTGGTAACATTCCTATCATCATTGATTTACGGAAAAAAGTTGGGCACATACAAAGTGAGAAAGCATCATTAATTGCTGGTGTAATAATGATTGTTTTTCTGTTTTTAGGAAAAAGTCTTTTAAGCCTCATTGGTATTGATGTAAATTCCTTTGCTGTAGCTGGTGCTTTTATCTTATTCTTTATAGCTTTAGAAATGATACTCGGTATAACACTTTACAAGCAAGAAGATAGTAATGCTATAACTGCTTCTGTTTTTCCTTTAGCATTTCCGCTTATTGCAGGTCCTGGTAGTTTAACCACTTTGCTGTCTTTACGTGCAGAATTTGCTATAGAAAATATAATCATTGCAGTAGTTTGTAACGTCATCTTCATTTATATCGTACTAAAAACTTCAGCAAAGATTGAGCGCATCTTGGGTCCAAACGGAATTAACATAATAAGAAAAGTTTTTGGTGTAATTTTGTTAGCAATTGCAGTAAAATTATTTGCACATAACATAAAGGAATTATTAGCTTAAATTTTAAATTATGAAGATTTTTACAATTGTTTTAAGTGTTATAGCCATTGGACTCATTATATTCAATGCTACTAAATTAAATTTGGAAGCCCTGTTTGAAGGAGAAAGCTATACCGCAATACTTACAATTATAGCTGCTCTATGCGCTATTATACTATTGCAAATTCTTAGGATTTCTAAAAAAATTGAAAAATTAAATAAACAACGCTAATGTCTTTTGATGCTTTAATAGTTGGTGGTGGAGCTGCAGGTTTATCTTGTGCATTAGTCTTAGGTTCAGCAAAAAATAAAGTTTTTGCTAAAGACAAGACCATTGCTATTATTACGCATCAAAAAACGTCTCACCTTCAAAATGCCCTCTTTAATAATGTTTTGGGCTTACAACCTGGAACATTAGGTAGTTCTATTTTAAAAAATGGAAAAACACAACTTAAAGATTTGTATCCGCATGTCAATCAGATTGATAAAGAAAAGGTAATCTCTATCTCAAGAAAATCTGAAGGATATACCATTAAAACTAATAAAGGAAGTTATCAATCTAAAGTTGTTGTAATTGCAGTAGGTTATACCAATTTAATGACCATTAAAGGCTTAGAAAATTATATCGAACCTCATCCAAGAGCTGTAAAAGAAAAAGATAGGATCTGGTTAAAAAATACTGACCATCTTATCGAAAAGAATCTTTATGTTGCTGGTACTTTAGCAGGTTGGCGAAGTCAATTTTCTATGGCTTGTGGCAGTGGATCTCATGTGGCCACAGATATTCTAACGCTCTGGAATGATGGAAAGCACACCAAAATTCACGATAAAATCTAATTAAAGTTATTGCTTAATACTTGGGTATTCATTACTAAGTAGAATTACTTCTTGTACCATAACATCTTCTTTGTTTATAATTTCTTCAAAAGCATTGTCATCAAATAATTGACGCGCAAGTGTAGCTTTTATGATACGTCTTATTTCATTGTTATAAGCAACAAAAGTGATGTTAGCACGTTCTTTTGCGTTTATATATTCTTGAAAACGAACAACGATATCGTCACTAACCTCAAAATTATTAATGAAGTCGTATTTAGATACATTAGCATAAACACTTCGATCTTTATCTAATTCCTCAAAAACAAAATAATCAAAATGCCCTCTTCGTCTGATATAATTTATAGTTTCGTTATCAAATAAACGATCCACTGGCACAAAAATATCTGGAATAATGCCTCCACCTCCATATACCACTTTTCCCTTTGGCGTTGTATATCTTAAAGAATCGTCAACCTCTATACTTTCTTCATCTGCTAGTTCACCTGTTCTTAAACGTTTATAATAATCATTATAATAACCATTGTTATCACCATTTGTATATGGTCTTTGAATAGATCTCCCAGTTGGCGTATAATATCGCGAAACGGTTAAACGTACTGCACTACCATCGCCAAGTGCCATTTCGCGCTGTACTAAACCTTTACCATAAGAACGTCTTCCTATAATAATACCCTTATCATTATCTTGAAGTGCTCCGGCAATAACTTCACTTGCGGATGCTGAGTTTTCATTGATAAGAATATAAATTTCACCATCCTCAAAATCGCCTCTTCTAGTTGCATAAGTTCGTTCTTCTTTTCCCTTTTTGTCTCTGGTAAACAATATGAGTTTGTCATCTTCTAAAAATTCATCTGCGATTTGCTCCGCAATACCTAGAAATCCACCAGGATTATCGCGCAAATCTAAAGTTAGCTTAGTAGCGCCTTGGTCTTGGAGTTCTTCTAAAGCTGCTTTAAATTCTTTATAAGTAGATTCCGCAAATCGGTTCATTTTTATGTAACCCAAATCATCAGTCAGCATATAGGCTGCATCTACACTTTTAATGGGTATATTTTTACGTTTGACATCAAATTCTAATAATTTATCTTCACCTTTTCTATATACTGTTAGTTTTACCCTTGTGTTTTTGTCTCCTTTGAGTTTTTGTACTATATCTTCATTAGTGATATTACGACCAAAAATAGTATCACCATCAGCCAATAGAATTCGATCTCCACTAATAATACCAGCACGTTCACTTGGCCCACCTTCAGTTGGTCTTATTACGGCTATAGTGTCTTTGTAAGGGTAAAAATTAATTCCTATACCGACAAAATCACCTTTCATGTTTTCAGTAATGCGCTGTAAATCTTCTTTAGGAATGTAAGTGGAATGTGGGTCTAGATTGTCTAAAATACCATTAACCGTGACATCTACGATGCTATCTGTATTTACATCATCTACATACTCATAGTCGATATAATCTATTAACCGATTGAGCTTATCTTTTTTACTGTTTGTAGTAAAAAGATTATCCGAAGTGTCAGTGAAATTCAACTTTCCTCCAATAGTAACTCCAGCTGCAATTGCAACACCAATGATAAGCGGTATGTATTTATTTTTAGTTGCCATTAAGCTTTTAAATCTTCAATATGCTCTAATTCTATGCCTGCTTTTTTTAGAAACTGTAAACCAGAGTCGTCTTTATAACCTCGTTGATATACTACACGAATAATGCCAGCCTGATGTATAAGCTTACTACATTCTTTACAAGGTGACAAAGTAATGTATAATGTCGCACCTTTGCAAGATTGTGTTGAAGATGCTACTTTAAGTATGGCATTAGCTTCAGCATGCAATACGTACCATTTGGTGTATCCCTTATCATCTTCGCAATAATTCTCAAAACCTGTTGGAGTACCATTATAGCCATCAGAAATTATCATGCGGTCTTTAACAATAAGTGCTCCTACTTGTTTGCGCTTACAATGCGATAACTTTCCCCATTCTTCGGCTATACGTAAATAAGCTTTATCGTAACGTAATTGTTTAGTTTTTGGCATTAATTCTTCTTCTTGTACACTACAATAATACAATGTTAATAACGAATATAAAAGGATAGTATTTTATAACCAATTTACTAGTAGTTAAAGTTTTACCAAACTTAATCAAGGATTTAACAAATTACTTTGAAATATCATAGGAATTACAAGTCCTACAACAATGGCAGAAAGCACCATGACCCAATCTCTACGAGAAAATCTAAAGATAGTTTGACACAAAAAGCCGAGAAATAATACAACAAATACTATTATAACTTGAGCGATTTCAATACCTAATGCAAACTCAACAAGAAACATTAATGAATTATCTGAGATCATATCTAAGTATCTGGCGAAACCCAAACCGTGAATAAGACCAAAGAAAAGGGTTGTTAAAAATAGCGGGCCTATTTTGTTTCCTCTATCCTTTTTTCCAGCAGTAAAGATATTATAGATAGCTGTAATTAATATGGTAATTGGTATTAAAAACTCAATTAGTTTTTCGTTTACGGTAACAATGTCATAAGTCCCCAAAACCAATGAAATGGAGTGACCAATAGTAAAAATCGATACTAAAATCAAAATACGCTTCCAATCTTTAAAAACGTATGGAACAGCTAAAACCACTAAGAAAAGCATATGGTCATAACCGTTTTTATCTATAATGTGGTCAATGCCTAACTTTACATTAAACCAAAAGTTTTCTATCATAATCAATTCATTTGGGATAAATCAAAGTTACAACTAAAAAGCAATATGATTTCGTTAAAATAAAGTGAATAAAAATTTGCTTTTTCCTATTTTCTTTCGGAATATTGTACCTCACAAAGTTCAAATAACTTATTGAAATGTTATCAAGAAAGGTGGAGGGATTAGACCCTTTGAAACCTTAGCAACCCTTAAACTTATTAAGAAGGTGCTAAATTCTACGGAATTACCGATTCATTTATCGCGTAATTGGATAGATAACCCAACGTAATTACGCATTTGTAATTCATTTCTTTTTAACATTTTACTATAAAATACTTCTTAGACGCATAGTTTTTTGATTTGTTAAAAAATAATAAATGAGTTCTAAACATATAGAAACACAGGCAATTCGTACACAAACAGAGCGTTCACAATTTTTAGAACATTCTAGCCCTTTGTATTTAACATCGAGCTATGTTTTTGAAGATGCCGAAGATATGCGCGCTTCTTTTGCCGACGAAAAACAACGCAACATCTACAGTCGCTATTCTAATCCCAACACTTCCGAATTTGTAAAAAAAGTTTGCTTAATGGAAGGAGCTGAACGGGGTTACGCCTTTGCTTCTGGCATGTCTGCTGTATTTTCAACATTTGCGGCTTTGTTGAATTCTGATGACCATATTATTTCATCACAAAGTATTTTTGGTTCAACCCAAACTTTATTTAATAACATTTTACCAAAGTGGAATATTTCAACGAGTTATTTTAAAATTGATGAATTGGATGACATTGATAGTCTAATTCAGCCAAATACCAAAGTAATCTATGCAGAAAGTCCAACAAATCCTGCCGTAGATATTTTAGATTTGAAACGAATAGGCAATATTGCAAAGAAGCACAATCTTATATTTATAATTGATAATTGTTTCGCTACTCCATATTTACAGCAACCTATAAAATTTGGTGCTGATTTGGTTATTCACTCTGCCACCAAATTAATGGATGGACAAGGACGTGTTCTGGGCGGTGTCACTGTAGGAACTGAGGATTTAATTCAGAAAATATATTTATTCTCTAGAAATACTGGTCCAGCCTTATCACCTTTTAATGCATGGGTTTTGTCAAAAAGTATAGAAACGTTACCAGTAAGAGTAGATAGACACTGTGATAGTGCCTTAAAGATTGCTGTCTTTTTAGAATCTCATAGTAATGTAAATTTTGTAAAGTATCCTTTCTTAAAATCACATCCGCAATACGAGTTGGCAAAAGAACAAATGAAATTAGGTGGTAATGTTGTTGCTTTTGAAATAAAAGGAGGTGTCGAAGCGGGACGTAAATTTTTAAACGCCATAAAGTTATTATCACTATCTGCAAACTTAGGAGACACAAGGAGTATAGTAACCCATCCGGCATCTACCACACACGCAAAAATACCAGAAGATATTCGCTTACAAACAGGAATTACATCTGGTTTAATAAGAGTTTCTGTAGGTCTAGAACATCCAGAAGATATCATTAACGATTTAAATCAAGCCCTTAACTAATGGCAAATATTAAGAAGGAAATAGAAAAAAGAATCCTAGTTCTCGACGGAGCTATGGGCACCATGCTGCAGCAATATAATTTCTCTGAGGAAGATTTTAGAGGCGAGCGCTTTAAAGATTATCCATCTCCATTACAAGGCAATAACGACTTGTTGTCTTTAACACAGCCCAAAGCCATAGCAGAAATTCATGCTAAATATTTTGAAGCTGGTGCAGACATAGTAGAGACCAACACTTTTTCGGGCACTACAATAGCCATGGCAGATTACGACATGGAAGACTTAGTCTATGAACTCAATTTTGAATCTGCCAAAATCGCTAAACAAGTTGCGGATAAATTCACAAAAGAAAATCCTAAAAAACCGCGTTTTGTAGCAGGAAGTATTGGTCCAACAAATAAAACAGCAAGTCTTTCACCAGATGTAAACCGACCAGAATATAGAGCGATTACTTTTAACGAATTGCGAATTGCTTATAAGCAACAAGTGGAGGCGCTAATTGATGGTGGTGTTGATATCCTTTTAGTAGAAACTATCTTTGATACACTAAATGCAAAAGCGGCATTATTCGCTATAGAAGAAGTCAAAGAAGAACGAAACATAGATATTCCAATTATGGTTTCAGGAACAATTACAGATGCTTCAGGCAGAACCTTATCCGGGCAAACCGTTGAAGCTTTTTTAACCTCAATATCGCATATTCCATTATTGAGTGTTGGATTTAATTGTGCACTTGGAGCAGAACAATTGAAGCCTTATTTGCAACGTTTATCTAACGAAACTGAATTTTTCACCTCAGCGCACCCTAATGCAGGATTACCAAATGCTTTTGGAGAATATGATGAATCACCTAAACAAATGCAACAGTATATTGAAGACTATCTTAAAGACGGATTAATTAATATTATTGGTGGTTGTTGTGGTACAAGTCCAAAGCATATAAAAGCGATTGCAGATGTGGCTCAAAATTATCAACCTCGAATTTCTAAAGTATTAGCATAATGGCAGAATCTGACTGTAACAAATACTTAACCCTTTCCGGACTCGAACCGCTAGTAGTAACTCCAGAAAGTAATTTCATCAACGTTGGTGAGCGTACCAATGTTACTGGTTCTAGAAAATTTTTACGTTTAATAAAAGAAGAAAAATACGATGAAGCACTAGAAGTCGCGCGAGACCAAGTAGATGGAGGAGCGCAGATTCTAGATGTCAACATGGACGAAGGTATGCTAGATGGTGTCTATGCAATGACGACCTTCTTAAATCTCATAGCCTCTGAACCAGACATTTCTAGAATTCCATTAATGATAGATAGCTCTAAATGGGAAATCATCGAAGCTGGTTTACAAGTTGCACAAGGAAAATGTGTAGTTAATTCTATAAGTCTTAAAGAAGGTGAAGCAGAATTTAAGCGTCAGGCTAAATTAGTTAAACGTTATGGAGCTGCAGTAATTGTTATGGCTTTCGATGAAGATGGACAAGCAGATAATTATGATAGACGTATAGAAATCTGCAAACGTTCTTATGATATTTTAGTTAATGAAGTCAACTTTCCACCTCAAGATATAATTTTCGATCCAAATATTTTTCCTGTAGCAACAGGTATGGATGAACATCGTAGAAATGCCATCGATTTTTTTGAAGCGACAAAATGGATACGAGATAATCTACCTTACGCAAATGTTTCAGGTGGAGTGAGTAATGTGTCGTTTTCGTTTAGAGGGAATAATATTGTACGTGAAGCTATGCATTCATCTTTCCTTTATCATGCTATTAAAAATGGAATGAATTTAGGAATCGTTAACCCAACCATGCTCGAGGTTTATGATGAAATAGACAAAGATTTATTAGAGCGTGTAGAAGATGTGTTATTCGATAGACGCGACGATGCTACAGAACGTTTATTAGACTTTGCCGAATCTGTAAAAGGGCAGAAAAAGGAGCAAGAAAATACTATACAAGAATGGAGAAGCGACTCTCTACAAGATAGAATAACACATGCTTTAGTTAAAGGTATCGATGCCTTTATTATTGAAGATGTTGAAGAAGCACGATTAGCTTCCGAAAAACCAATTGAAGTCATAGAAGGCCATTTAATGATTGGTATGAATGTGGTTGGAGATTTATTTGGAAGTGGAAAAATGTTTCTACCGCAAGTCGTAAAATCGGCAAGAGTGATGAAAAAAGCGGTTGCCTATTTACAACCATTTATTGAAGCTGAAAAAGATGGAAAACAAGAATTTGCAGGTCGCATATTAATGGCGACTGTGAAAGGAGATGTACATGACATCGGGAAGAATATTGTCAGTGTGGTTTTAGGCTGTAATAACTACGAGATTATTGATCTTGGCGTAATGGTACCACCAGAAAAAATTATTGAAACAGCGAAAAAAGAAAATGTAGATATTATTGGTTTGAGTGGATTAATAACACCATCATTAGATGAAATGGTGTATGTCTCAAAAGCGCTCGAAAAAGAAAACTTAGACATTCCGCTTATTATTGGTGGAGCTACCACATCTAGAGCACATTCTGCTGTAAAAATTGCACCTCATTATAGCAATACAGTAGTACATATTAATGATGCTTCAAGAGCTGTAACTGTTGTTGGCGATTTACTTAAAAAAGATAATAAAGTTTATAAAAACCAGATTCGGGAAGAGTATGATTTGTTCAGAGAGCAATTCATGAAACGCGGTAAGAAGAAAGAATATTTATCTTTAGCAGATGCACGTAAAAATAAATTCAAAATCGATTGGGAAGCCTCTGAAATTATAAAACCTAAACAATTAGGTATTCAGATAACAGAAGATTTTGATATCACAAAACTTGAAGACTATATTGATTGGTCCCCATTTTTTAGAAGTTGGGATTTACATGGAAAATATCCAGCAATTTTAAAAGACGATGTTGTTGGAGAACAAGCCACCGAATTATTCTCAGATGCGCAAGTATTGCTTAAGCGAATTTTTGATGAAAAGCTTCTAAAAGCTAAAGCCATCTTTGGATTGTTTGAAGCTAATACAATTGATGATGATGACATTGAAATAAACATAAAAGAGTGTCACCTCGAGCGCAGTCGAGAGGTCTCAAATACTAAAGATTATGAAAAAGGTCTCGACTGCGCTCGACCAGACAAATTAAAATTCTTAACCCTTCGTCAACAATCCAAAAAATCTGAAGGCAAACCAAACATAGCTTTAGCGGATTTTATTGCACCTAAATCATCAGGAAAACAAGATTATATAGGTTGTTTTTGTGTCTCAACAGGATTTGGGACCCAGAAATTAGCAACACAGTTTGAAGCAGATAATGACGATTACAATTCTATAATGATAAAAGCCTTAGCGGATCGATTAGCCGAAGCTTTTGCCGAATATTTGCACAAAGAAGTTAGAATCAAACATTGGAGTTATGCTATAAACGAAAATTTATCCAATGACGATTTAATAAAAGAAAGCTATAAAGGAATTCGACCAGCTCCTGGTTATCCTGCATGTCCTGACCATTTAGAAAAGCAGACGATTTGGGAACTCTTAAATGTTGAAGAACAAATTGGCGTAAAGCTAACTGAAAGCCTAGCCATGTGGCCTGCTGCAAGTGTAAGTGGTTATTATTTTGCAAATCCTGAAGCTAGATATTTTGGTTTAGGAAAAATTACAACAGACCAAGTAAAAGATTATAGTAAACGTAGAAATATTTCAATTGAAGACGCCGAAAAATGGCTAAACCCAAACATTGCGCACTAACATGAAAGTAACTGAACACATAAAAAATGCCAACGGAAAAACACAATTTTCTTTTGAAATTTTACCTCCTTTAAAAGGGCAACATATTCAATCAATTTTTGATAATATCGATCCATTAATGGAATTTAAACCTCCTTTTATTGATGTCACCTATCACAGAGAAGAATATGTTTTTAAAGAAGTTGAAAATGGACTTCTTAAAAAGCAAGTGGTAAAAAAACGACCTGGAACGGTTGGAATTTGTGCAGCCATTCAAAATAAATATGGAGTAGATGCTATTCCTCATATTTTGTGTGGAGGATTTACCAAAGAAGACACTGAGAATTTTTTAGTCGATTTAGATTTCCTAGATATTGATAATGTAATGGCATTACGTGGTGACGCTGTTAAAAGTGAAACTTACTTTAAACCAGAAAAGGAGGGTCATGCTTATGCGAGTGAATTGATTTCTCAAATTGAAGATTTAAACAATGGGAAATACTTAGACGAAGAATTACAAAATAGTTCTGCTACTAATTTTTGTATTGGAGCGGCTGCTTATCCAGAGAAACATATGGAAGCGCCAAGTTTAGAAAGTGATATTCACTTTCTAAAAAAGAAAATTAAAAATGGGGCGACTTATATTGTAACCCAAATGTTCTTTAATAACCAGAAGTATTTCGACTTTGTCGCCAAATGCAGAAAGGAAGGTATAACAGTGCCTATTATTCCAGGTTTAAAACCTATTGCTACAAAAAAGCAATTGAACCTTATACCACATCGCTTTCATGTAGATTTACCCGAAGAACTCATTATAGCAATTGTAAAATGCAAGGACAATAAAGCAGTAAGGCAAGTTGGAATTGAGTGGTGTATTGAACAATCTAAAGAGCTTCAAAAAGCTGGTATACCAGTATTACATTATTATTCTATGGGAAAGAGTGATAATATAAAAGCTATTGCTTCCGAGTTATTTTAAATTAAAAAACCAACCATAATGATATGATTGGCTTTTTACTGCAAGAGTATTTGGGGCAAAAAAAGTAAATACTAATTAGTCTTATAGAACTGATTATGACGCTTTTTTAAAATAACTGCCTCAGAAGCCCTGACAACTGAGGCAGTTTTGAGTTCAACTTTCAATCCCTGAAAATTGAGTTAATATAGCATTTTCAATAAATCATATTCTTAAATATCTATATCTTATATTATTTAAAGTTTCTGAATTGTTAGAATATCCGTTGAGGCATTGTTACCAGAACCGCTTATGTTATGAATAGTCACTTCGGTATTTGATACTGAGATCACATCCCAATTGTCATAATTAAACTCTTGGAAAGGCATTTCTGTTCCAAAATCTAACCTCATCTTACCATCATTAGCAAACACAGACCAAGTACCATTATTAGTGTCAAGTCCATTTGTGGCAAACACAGTACCATCATCGTTAAAGTTTATCTCGAAACCATTGTAATCAGCAGTTTCATCAATACCATCATCACTGTAAGATGCTACTATCCATGCTCCATCTCCTAAAATATCTGCTAAATCAGCATCAGTATTTTCAGAGCAATAACTTCCAAAGCGTAAACGATCTGTACCAATTTTTAGCTCAACTTTCTTTTCAACGGGTTGTAAATTAATTTTACACAATTCCCATGTATCATTAAAATCTGGTAAATCAACTACGTTGATAGTGACATCAATATCACCTTCTATTCCTGTAGCTTCCCAAGTACCGTTAAATACATTTACATCTTCGGTTACAAGCAGCGTGCCATCTGCGTTGAATGTAAATACATACACTTCATAAATATCTACAAGATTATTATTGTCTCTCTTTAACTTATCGATGGTCCAGTCACCGCAAGCAAGAAGAGCGTCCTCGACATAAGTAGGTGTATATGTATGACTTTCACAATCGTCGAAATCATTATTATCGTCCTCATCACAAGTGCCTTCTGCTGCCTCAATTGCAGCTTCTAATTCTTGTACTGTATTTATAGTTAGCTCTGAACCATCAGCCAAAACCACTAGTATCGGAAAATTAATTGTTACCGCAGTGAACTCATCAAGATCTTCGATGAAATCGTACATCTGATTATCGTTATTAATAGTTATTGTACTCACACTATCATCGTTTTCACTAAAAACTGATGCAGTGATAGGATAATCAAAGTCTAAACATTCGATATCATCGTCATCTATATTTTCATTTTGATTTGCAAGAGCGTTAAACTCTGCATTTGAATTAACGACTGCTGTTGTAAAATTTGAAAATACAACTGTAATAGGGTAGGAAATAATTACCTCATCAGTATCATCTTCAGACACATCAAAAGCATTTAAAATCTCTTCATAATCACCTTCATTCGTAATGTTTAAAACCAAACCATTAACTGTTACCGTTACTGGTAATTGTACAGTTAGGTTACTTGCAAAGTCTATCATATTATCTTTAGAACCATCATTTAATGACACCTTTGCCATTAAAAGGGCTAAAGAAGAGTTAGCCTCAATATTAGCATCAATTGGTGGATCAATACTTAGGTCGTCTTCAGACCTACATGAGGTTATAAGCACCAAAGCCATAAGACTGAGCAAAAAATAATTCTTTATAAGTAGTGTTTTCATAATATTGTTTTAATTAATAGCAATAAATTTAGAGATCTAGTTTAAGAGACCTCTAAATTACTAATTTGTCTAAATCTTTTCTTGTATAATATTTCTCGATCTAACTCCAACAATTCTTGAGTGGTTCTCTTTAATTGGTCGTAGCGCATTTTAGCAAGAAAGTATTTATGCTCTATTACAGTACTATCAGGATTTTGATCCATTTTTTCTTTTAGCTTCAAAATCTTATCCTCGTATTGACTCAATTCATTTTCCTTGGTCATTGTTAAGGTATATAAGATATATTTCGTGCTTTTTTCTATACTATCAATCATTTTTAAATATTCTTTTAAATTAAAGGTGAGATAAAAATTTTACTTTCGATCTTCTTAAATTATACCGCAATGCGATAGTTAATTTCATTTGTCTTCATCAAAGTTAAAACTTCATCTAAATTAGATTTAGAATAAACGAGGGATAATTTTAATTCTGTAATAGTTTGATTTAAAGTGGTATTCATAATTAAGGGTTTTTGTTTAGGGATGAGGGGTTTATTTATTCTTAAAACAACTCAGTAACTAAATGTCCCAAGAAATTTTAATTTTTTTTTCAATTAGTACTTTAGTCCTTTTGTCTGCAATTCTTGCAATACGTTTGACATATTTGGGTTATAATTTGAGCTTTCTAACTTTAATTGGACTAATACTTCGTTTAATGTAGTATGCATAATCAAGGGGTTTTGTTTAGGGATAAGGGATTTATTTATTCTTAAAACAACTCAGAATCTAAATGTCCCAAGAAATTTTATTTTTTTTTCAATTAGTACTTTAGTCCTTTTGTCTGCAATTCTTGCAATACATTTGACATATTTGGATTGTAGTTAGAGCTTTCTAACTTTAATTGGACTAATACTTCGTTTAATGTAGTATGCATAATCAAGGGATTTTGTTTAGGGATAAGGGATTTATTTATTCTTAAAACAATTCAAAAATTAAATGTCCCAAGAAAAGTTTATTTTTTTATCTTGCAATCCCTATCACCCTTAATTAAATTTAATAGCAATTGCCTAAATCACTTCATGATAACATATGTGATAAGCTGCGCTTTTCAAAACTTTATGAAAAGTACGCTCAAACCTTAAGTAATATTTTACTTTATAAATACGGTGATATACTAAATCCTAGTGATAAAGTTCAAGAAGCTTTTATTAAACTATGGGAGAATTGTGCAAAAGTTAAACCCGAAGCTGTAAAGACCTATTTGCATACCACTGCCAATAATATGATGTTAAACGAAGTGAAACATCAAAAAGTAAAATTTAAATACCAACAAGTAAAACCAAAAGACTACACTAACGAATCACCAGAGTTTGTGATGCGTAAAAAAGAATTCTCAAATCGTTTTGAACATGTGTTGTCTAAATTAAAAGAAGAAGAACGTGTTGCTTTTATGCTTAGTAAAGTAGATGGTAAGACGCACAAAGAGGTTGCTGAAACTTTAGGTATAACAAAAAAAGTGGCTGAACATAGAATATATGCGGCGATGAAGTACTTAAAAAACAATCTAGAAGAACTTAATAAAAAATAGTTTGGGACTTTTATTAAATGAGTTGTTTTAATTGTAGAACAGCAGAAGAAATAAAATTATTCCATTTTTTTATGGGACATTTCTAAAGTCAGTTGTTTTAAGTATATAAAGCCAGAATTATGGATAACGAATATTTAATTAAAAAGTGGTTAAGTGACGAATTGTCTGAAGCTGAGGAAGCATCCTTTAAAGCTATGGATGATGCTGAACTTTATGAAGAGATTATTCAGGAGGCGCAACATTACAGTGGTGAAGATCACGCCAAAGTTGTTTCTTTTGAAGAATTAGATAAGCATTTAACTACAGAGAAAAACAATTCTGGTACAAACTGGATGACAGTTGCCATGAGAATTGCGGCGGTATTTGTTGTCGGATTAGCATTGTTTACTGTTTTTAATCAAAACAATATTCAATCTTTTAATACTGAATTAGCCCAAACTGAAACTATTACACTGCCAGATAATTCTATCGTAAACCTTAACGAATTATCACGTTTAGAATATAATGCCTCTAAATGGAATCAGAAAAGAACAATAGACCTTACAGGCGAAGCCTTTTTTGATGTAGAAAAAGGTAAACGTTTTGAAGTTATTACAGAGTTTGGTATCGTAAGCGTTTTAGGAACAGAATTTAACGTTATATCAAAAGACGGTATGTTCAAAGTATCTTGTTACGAAGGCTTAGTTGGCGTAAGCTATGGCAATAAAGAAGTGAAATTACCTGCCGGAACGGAATTTACTCTAGAAACTGGAGATGATGATGGTGTGAAAAATGACATCACCATTTCAGAGCCAAATTGGTTAAAGAACATGAGTGTTTTTGATAATGCAAGACTTGATGCCGTATTAGCTGAACTTGGAAAGCAATACAATGTAAAAGTAAAACACCTCTCAAATACAGATACAATTATCAATTTTACAGGTGCTTTTGAGCATAATAATCTTGAAAATGCTTTAAAATCTATCACGCAACCCTTAAATTTGACTTTTTCGATAGAGAACGACCAAGTCATATTAAGGAATGCTAAAAACTAAATACTACCTTTTACTTTTTATATACCTACTAATACATTTTGCCCTACAAAGTCAAAATCAACAACAAAAAATACCGCTTAAAGATGTGCTGTCAGAAATTACAAAATCTGATGGCATTATCTTTAATTATAAAAGTGGTCTATTAAATGACATTACGGTATTTCCTTTACCAGACAACCAAGACTTATCTGCAAAAATTAAAAATCTAGAAGGGCAAACTAAGCTTGTATTTAATCGTGTAAGTGATGCTATCATCACAATATCCAAACCCATCAAAGTCTGCGGATATATCATAGACAGTTACTCTGAATTACCTTTAGAAGGCGCAACAATAAGTGGAGAATCATCATATGCCGTTACAGATGAAAATGGTTATTTTGAGATAGAATCAAAATCTTCTGAAGAGCTATTATTAATACGATTTATTGGTTTTAAAACTATTAAGCGATCAGTAGAGTTATTCAGTTTAGAGCGATGCCAAACCTTACCTATGGTAGAGCAAGAAGAACTTATGAATACAGTTCTTCTAAAAAGCTATCTCGTAAAAGGTATCGATAAAAAACAAGACTGGACTACATCTATAGATTTTGATCAATTTACTCTTCTGCCTGGTCTTATAGAATCTGATGTGCTTCAAACCATACAAGCATTACCAAGTGTTTTAAGCGCCGATGAGACCGTGTCTAATATAAATATTAGAGGTGGCTCTAACGACCAAAACCTTATACTTTGGGATGATATAAAGATGTACCAAACTGGTCATTTTTTCGGTCTCATTTCGAGTTTTAATCCACATATGACACAAACAGCAAGTGTCATTAATAATGGAACTGATGTTACATATACAGATGGTATTTCGGGTACCATACATATGCAAACTGAGAAAACTCTTAACTCTGAATTCGAAGGTATTTTTGGAGTTAATTTTTTGAATGCCGAATTGTTCACAGACATTCCTGTAAGTGAAAAGTCATCACTACAATTATCTGCTAGAAAATCCTTAGACGACTTGGTTAGAACACCAACCTATAACGTTTATTTCGATCGTGTAACTCAAGAAACAGAGGCGCAAAATAATACTACTGAAGTTTCAAATTCTGATCAGGAATTCGACTTTAATGATGTGTCCTTAAGATGGCTCTACAAACCAACAGAAAAAGATTTTTTAAGACTAAATTTTATTCTTATCGATAATAATTTAAGCTTTAATGAGACAGGCATAGTTGATGACATTGCAAGAACAAGAAATAGTAATGTCACTCAAAATAGTATAGCTTTTGGATTAAACTACAAAAGACACTGGAATGAAAAATTCAGCACAATATTCAATGTTTTTAACACAGATTACAAATTACAAGCTGTAAATGCGGATGTCTTGGCGAATCAACTTTTTTTGCAAGAAAATGTAGTTTCAGAAACAAACATGAGATTAGAAAATTTGTATCAAAAAAACCTTTGGCAATTTAATTTGGGGTATAATTTTATTGAAACCGAAATCATAAATCTTAATGATATTGATTTGCCAAGATTTGTGAGGCGCGATGAAGAAGTTTTAAGAACTCACGCTGTATTTGCTCAGGCCTGGTATACTAATGAAAATAATGACTTTTCCATTCGTGGTGGTATCAGAAGCTAATTATATCTCAAAGTTTAAAAAGTATATTATCGAGCCAAGATTAAGCATTAGAAAAGCAATAAATGACTATTTTGAAATAGAGGCTTTGGGTGAGTTTAAGCATCAAACCACATCACAGATAGTTAACTTTCAAAATGATTTCTTAGGTATCGAAAAAAGACGATGGCAACTTGCAGATGATAATGAGCTTCCAATCTTACAGAGTAAACAAATATCCGTTGGTGGTATCTTTTCAAAAAACGGATGGCTATTAGATACTAAAGCCTATTTTAAAACTGTGGATGGTATTACAACCCAAAGTCAAAGCTTTACTACAAAATACGAATTTGCAAGAGAAACAGGGAGTTATGATGTTTATGGTTTAGAGGTTTTAGTCAGAAAAAAGCTTGATAATATAACGAGTTGGCTGGGTTATTCTTATGTAAATAACACTTACACTTTTGATGCCTTACAAGAAACAGAATTTCCAAGTAATTTTGATATCTCACATGCCCTTGCCATAGGAAGCACATATAGTAATGACTCTTGGGATATTTCAGCAGGTCTTAATTATAGAATAGGAAAACCAACATCGATTCCAATATTTGGAAACGAAATTGAAGATAGTGAAGTCAATTTTGCTTCTGCTAATCAAGAACGTTTAAGAGACTATCTTAGAATAGATGCCTCTGCCATTTACAAATTTAAAATCAGTAAAGGACTTAGGTCTGAAGTAGGAGCTTCACTCTGGAATATTTCCGATAGAGAAAATACCATCAACAATTATTTCAGAATTAATGAGAATAATACAGTTGATAGATTCTCAAGATTTTCACTAGGACTTACAACCAATGCTGTATTTCGGTTATATTTTTAAGCAAGAGTATTCTTCTTAATTAAAGTTCAGGAACCACAATCGATCTATTGATCCAACATCCAATTTTTAAAGTTTTACCTGCCAATCCACTAAGAAATATATCTTCTTTAGATGGCGCCTTAGCTTCATAATTATCAACTGTCTGTTTGACTAATTTTTCTAAAGTTGGATCCACACGAGAAGCCTTTTTTGCTTCTTTGGCAGCCAACCAAAACACCGCTCTTTTATGAAAATTGTCCTTACCACAGTTTTTAGCACTACTAGCATACATCTGAGCAATTATTAAATGAGGTTTTCCGTTTGACGGATTTAACTTTAGCGCATCTAACAAAAAACTTCTTGCTTTACTATACTGCTTCTTATTTTTCATAAAAACTCCCATTCTAATCGCCATCTTAGATTTCTTAAAAGGGTTATCTTCTAACAATTTATACCCTGCCAACATATAATCATACCCTTCTTCAGTTTTTCCATTTTTTATTAAGATTCCGGCGACAAAAAATTTTGAATCTGCAGATGGTAAGACCTCATCATACTGTTTCGCAAGTTTCTCATAGAGCGGATCATCTGTACAATCCTTATGATGCATTCTATTAACAGCACGTTTTAACCAAATGCCATCGTTTTTATAAACTTCAAAATCCTTGGTATAAAGTGGAACTAGGTTCTCACAATTTGCTCTAATACCTAATTTGGTATCAATATTTTTTTGGATGAGTGTATAGTTTTTGAGGTAACTCTCACAAACTTTTTTACTGTTTTTTTCTTTATTGGTGAATGCTTTACCGTTTTCAAGTTTTAATATTAATCCATTCTGTTTTTCCGAATAATTCTGAATTTCTACTTGAATCTTTTCACTAACATCATCATATGTATTGAATAATTCAGCCGATGATTTTCTGTCTTCATCAAATAAATCTACCATTAAGGAAAAGTAAGTGTACAAACTTTTAGGATGTTTAAATGTTTGTTTGTCTCCATTAAAAGCTTGGTTGAAGCAATCATATAATTCTTCATTATTTTTACCTAACTCGTTTTTATAGTCATATAATAACTGACAAGCTTTTGCCTCATATTCTCCCTTTGGTGTTCTGCTATTATAATATTGGCTTCTATCTTTCCATAAATCTCTAAGGGCTTCGATAAAACTAACCTTTACTTCTCCATTGGCATTTTCAATTTTATGTTTTAGAATTTTTTCGCCATCAGCATATATTGCTAAACTTAGGTCAGGACAATTATTTCTTACATGCAACCACGACTCGTAAGCAGCATCATATTTTTTTCCTTTAACAGAATCATGAAATAGCGAAAGTTTAGTCTTACACTCTAATTGTTTTTGGGCATTTATTATGCCTATTCCTAGCAGTAAAATGGCACAAAAGAGGATTGGTTTTTTTGTCATAATGAAGTTGATTGTAGTTAGATATGCCTAACAAAGCCACAAAAAACATACCAAAAATCTATAACCTAAAAGTCTAAATCCTTATTTTAAGACAAAGAAAAATCCATAAACATAGTTTATGGATTTTATCTGTACTCAAGGTGGGAATCGAACCCACACTTCCGAAGAAACTGGATTTTGAATCCAGCGCGTCTACCAATTCCGCCACTTGAGCAATTTATTGGACTGCAAAAATAGAAAATTATTTCTCGCAATCAATTAAATTTAGTGGGTTTTATGCTTTTCGTAGTAAAATAATTTTCTAAATTTGGGGGAACTAAAAATCCCATTACTACACCAACTAAACATCTGATATCAAATGTCTTACAAAACTAAAGAAGCCAAATTTTTTGCTTGTACCCAAAGCACATATCTCGCAGAACAAATTGCTAAAGCCTACGGAGTTAAACTAGGAAATGTAATTACATCTACTTATAGCGATGGTGAATTTCAGCCATCTTACGAAGAATCTATTAGAGGCACACGTGTTTTTATTATAGGTTCTACGCATCCAGGACCAAAGAATTTAATGGAAATGCTCTTAATGATAGATGCTGCTAAACGTGCTTCAGCAAGACATATTACTGCTGTTATGCCCTATTTTGGTTGGGCAAGACAAGACAGAAAAGACAAACCAAGAGTACCAATTGCGGCAAAATTAGTGGCAAAAATGTTAGAAGCTGCTGGTGCAACACGAATTATAACCATGGATTTACATGCTGATCAAATTCAAGGCTTCTTTGAAAGACCAGTAGATCATTTGTTTGCCTCAACTATATTTTTACCTTATTTAAAAAGTTTAAATTTAGATAATCTAACAATTGCATCTCCTGATATGGGTGGTTCTAAAAGAGCATATGCATACTCTAAAGCTTTAGTAAGTGATGTTGTTATTTGTTACAAACAACGGGCAAAAGCTAATGTCATTTCTCATATGGAACTTATAGGTGATGTTACCGGCAAGAATGTGGTTTTAGTAGATGATATGGTTGATACGGCTGGCACCTTAACCAAAGCGGCAGATTTAATGATGGAACGCGGTGCACTAAGCGTAAGAGCCATTTGTACTCATCCTATTTTATCTGGAAATGCATACGAAAAACTCGAAAATTCTAAATTAGAAGAATTAATCGTCACAAACTCAATTCCATTAAAGCAAGAAAGTGAAAAACTGAGAGTGCTTAGTTGTGCAAATTTATTTGCTGAAGTGATGCATCATGTGCATCATAATGAATCGATTAGCAATAAATTTGTAATGTAATTTAGTGCTTTTTTATCCTGTTTTCAATGCTTTAACAACTAGTGCTTTTATCTCTATTCTTATTGAAACCCAATTCGAATAAAAAATAGCTTCAAAACACTAGTATTTTCATTTAATATTTCTAAATTTGCAGCCCTTAAAATGAGGGAATTAAATATTTAATAAACAAACATTTCAAAAAATGAAATCAATTACAATCGACGGATCTCAAAGAGAAAGCGTAGGCAAAAAGTCAACTAAAGCCTTACGTAATGCTGGTCAGGTTCCTTGCGTTATATACGGAGGAGACAAGCCATTACATTTCTCAGCACCAGAACTGGCATTCTCTAAACTTGTATATACAGCTAGCGCGCATACAGTTGTGATTGCCTTAGATAATGGTGAAAAATATAATGCTGTAATGCAAGATATTCAATTTCACCCAGTAACAGATAGAATTCTTCATATCGATTTCTATCAAATTTTCGAGAAAAAAGCTATTACCATGGATATTCCTGTACAAGTTGTAGGAAACTCTTTAGGTGTTTTAAACGGAGGTACTTTAAGAAGACCTTACCGTAAGCTGAGAGTTAAAGCTATCCCTTCTAAACTTCCAGATTTTATCGAAATAGATATCACTCCTTTAAAAATTGGTGATAAAGTATATATTTCTGAACTAATGAATGAAGATTACTCATTGGTACACCCAGATAATATGGTTGTTTGTCAAGTAAGACGTAGTAGATTAGCTATTGTTGATGAAGTTGAAGACGAAGAAGAAGGTGAAGAAGGAGCAGAAGGAGCAGAAGGAGCTACAGCAGAAGCAGGAGCAGATGCACCATCAGCTGAAGGAGCAGCACCACAAGAATAGATAAAAACTATTTCAAATATTTAAAAAGCATTCTGTTACAGAATGCTTTTTTATTTTTACAGAAATTGTAATTATGTGGAAGGCTATAAAAAATTGGCTCGGTTTTAGTAACAATACAGAATTAAAGGAAGTTGAAAAAATGAAAAAGTTCTTAATTGTTGGCTTAGGAAATATTGGTGAAAAATATGCCAACACCAGACATAATATAGGTTTTAAAATTGTAGATTATTTGGCTCATACTGAAGACGCTGCTTTTGAAACTCAAAAGTTAGGCGATATGGCTATTGTAAAAATAAAAGGACGTTCACTTATTCTTTTAAAACCTAGTACGTATATGAATCTTAGCGGAAAGGCCATAAAATACTGGCTAGAGAAAGAAAAAGTCCCTTTAGAAAATTTGCTCGTAGTCACTGATGATCTTAACTTACCTTTTGGCGCTTTAAGATTAAAAACTAAAGGAAGTGATGGAGGTCATAACGGCCTTAAAGACACTCAAGATAAATTACAAACCACAAAGTATAATCGCTTTAGATTTGGTATTAGTGATGAATTTAGCAAAGGAAGACAAGTAGATTATGTTCTAGGAGAATGGAGTGAAGATGAAAATTATAAATTAGACGAGCGTCTAAAGACTTCAGCTGCACTTATAAAATCATTTGCTCTGGCTGGTGTTAATAATACAATGAATCAATTTAACGGAAAATAAAATGTAGCTTTGTTTTCAGACAATTTTACAAGTTAAAAAACGACAATACAGTTTAAATTTGAATGCAAAATCAGCAAAAGTAACTACAATTGGAACCTTCGATGGTATTCATATTGGGCATCAAAAAATATTAAAACACGTTGTTGCGCTTGCCAAAGAACAAGACTACGAACCTGTGGTTTTAACCTTGTTTCCGCATCCTAGAATGGTACTTAAAAAAGATGATTCTATAAAATTATTAAATACTATAGACGAGAGAATTGAACTATTAAAATCATTTGGTATAAAAAAGGTAATCGTAAAAGAATTTACAAAAGAGTTTGCCAGCCTTTCTGCCCAGGATTATGTAAAACATATTTTAGTAGATGAGTTAAATACTAAACAGATTGTTATTGGTTACGATCATCACTTCGGTAAAAACAGAAGTGCTAATATTAAAGATCTCAAAGAATTTGCTCAATTATATAAATTCAAGGTCGAAGAAATCTCAGCTCAAGATATAGAAGACGTTACAGTAAGTTCTACGAAAATAAGAAACGCATTAGATGTTGGTGAGGTAGATTTAGCAAATTCATATTTGGGCTATAATTTTTATATCACAGGAAGCGTAGTAAAAGGAAAAGGATTAGGTAGAACTATCAATTTTCCAACCGCTAATATTCATATCAAAGAGTCTTACAAATTAATTCCAAGTGATGGTGTCTATGTTGTAAAATCTAAAATAGAAAACAAGACTATTTACGGCATGATGAATATTGGAACCAATCCAACTGTTAATGGAAAAAGCCGTTCTGTAGAGGTTCATTTTTTTGATTTTAATGCAGATATTTATAATACTGAATTAAAAATTGAGTTTTTAAAGCGTCTTCGTAGTGAACAAAAATTTGAAAATCTAGAAGCTTTAAAAATGCAACTTCATAAAGATAAAAGTGCTGCTTTAGACTATATAAAATAATATTATGAATAAATTTTTATTCAAACATATTGATAATTCTGGTCTTATAATCTTTAGAATTGTTTTTGGCTTGTTATGTTTTTTAGAGTCTTTTGGAGCCATTCTTACAGGTTGGGTAAAACGGACATTAATAGAACCTCAATTCACATTTTCTTTTATTGGTTTTGAATGGCTACAACCATTACCTGGGAATTGGATGTACGTCTATTACATTATCATGTCAATTTTTGGTTTGCTCATAATGGTTGGTTACAAATACAGATTTAGCATGTTAATGTTTGCTCTAATGTGGACAGCCACTTATTTAATGCAAAAATCATCTTATAATAACCATTACTACTTACTGTCTATATTGAGTTTTATAATGGTGTTTCTTCCTGCAAATCATTACGCTTCCATTGATGTTAAACTTACTCCATCCTTAAAGAAAATTTCTATGCCCAGTTGGTGTAAATGGATTTTTGTAATTCAATTGTTTATCCTTTACAGTTATGCATCAATTGCAAAATTATATCCAGATTGGCTTAATGCTTCTGTAGCGGAATTGTTAATGAAAGGAAAAGCAAACCTTCCGATTATAGGTGAGTTTTTACAACAGTCTTGGGTTCATTACGGAATTGCTTATGGAGGTATTTTATTTGATGGTTTAATTATTCCTTTACTACTATTTAAACCAACTCGTAAATATGCATTCTTTGCCTCCATCTTTTTCCACCTTTTTAATTCGATTGTTTTTCAAATAGGAATATTTCCTTATTTGTCTTTAGCATTTAGTTTGTTCTTTTTTGAGCCTAAAACCATTCGGAATATATTCCTAAAACGAAAACCATATTATAATTCTGATGAGGTTATTACACCAAAGTATAATACCATTTTTGTCTCTCTATTTTCAATTTATTTTCTAATTCAAATTGCACTTCCGCTTCGTCATCATTTTATTAAAGATGATGTCCTTTGGACCGAAGAAGGTCATAGATTATCTTGGCGAATGATGCTGCGCGCTAAAAGTGGCAGAACTAACTATTCTGTAATCGATACCAATACTAATAATACTATTCCTATTAAATTAAACGATTATCTAACTAAAAAACAACAACGCAGCGCAAGCACAAAACCAGATGTTATATGGCAATTTGCTCAATACCTAAAACAAGACTTTGCAAAAAAAGGAATCCCTATAGAAGTCTATGTAAGGTCATTTGTTAGTGTCAATGGAAAACCTGCAAAACAACTCATAGATCCAAAAGTTGATATTGCTAATGAAGAATGGTATCACTTTAAACATCACGATTGGATATTAGCTTCAAAATAGACTTCTTTTAATTTTTATCTGGTTATTCTTCTTTTTACTTTTGTAGCTTGTTTCTATTACGTTAATAGGCACAAAACTTAAAGTTACATACATGTTACAAGTTGCATTCATAAAAGAAAATAAAGAAGATGTCATTGCACGTTTAGCAAAGCGAAATATCGATGCTACCGAAATGATTAATGAAGCTATTTCGTTAGATGAAGATCGGAAAGCGATTCAAACTAATTTAGATAATACAAAAGCAGAGTCTAATGCAATATCTAAAGAAATTGGTAACTTATTTAAATCTGGCGAAGTACAAAAAGCAAATCTTTTAAAAGAGAAAACAACGCAATTAAAAGAAACTACAAAGGCTTTAGAGCAAGAGTTAAATGACAAAGTTAATGCGTTAACGGAGTTATTATACAAAATTCCTAATGTACCACATGAATCTGTACCTAAAGGTAAATCTGAAGAGGATAATGAAGAGATCTATAAAGAAGGAGACATACCTACTTTACATAGTGATGCTCAACCACATTGGGAACTCGCAAAAAAATATGATATCATAGATTTTGAGCTTGGTAATAAAATAACCGGAGCTGGCTTTCCTGTTTATAAAGGCAAAGGTGCTAGATTACAACGTGCGTTAATCGCATATTTTTTAGATAAAAATACTGCTGCTGGTTACACCGAATACCAATTACCACACTTAGTAAATGAAGCGTCTTGTTATGGTACTGGGCAATTACCTGACAAAGACGGACAAATGTATCACGATTCTCGTGACGACTTGTATTTAATTCCAACAGCTGAAGTACCAGGTACAAATGTATTTAGAAATGTACTACTAAATGAAACCGAATTACCTATCGGTATTACAGGCTACACACCATGTTTTAGGCGTGAAGCTGGAAGTTATGGTGCGCATGTACGTGGATTAAATCGTTTACACCAATTCGATAAGGTAGAAATTATTAGAGTAGAACATCCTGATAATTCATACAAAGCTTTTGATGGCATGATAGAACATGTTAAAATTATTCTACGCGAACTTAAGTTACCTTTTAGAATATTGAAATTATGTGGTGGAGATGCAACATTTGCTTCTGCAATGACTTACGATTTTGAAGTTTTCTCAACAGCGCAAAACCGTTGGTTAGAAATTTCTTCTGTGTCTAATTTTGAAACTTATCAAGCCAATCGTTTAAAATTGCGTTTTAAGAATAGTGATGGTAAAAATGAATTATGCCATACATTAAACGGAAGCTCTTTAGCCTTACCAAGAGTTCTTGCTGGTATTTTAGAAAACTATCAAACAGAAAACGGAATTAAAATTCCTGAAGTTTTGTTACCATATACAGGCTTCGATATGATTTCTTAACTATAGATTAAACGTCAATTTCACTTTGATTTGTTAAAAAAATAAGCTTTTTATCGATTTTTTATGTATTTCTTCGTTTAATTTGATTATTTTTATCAAGTTAGCAATCCCAACCAATGGATTAACCTAACGATGAAAAACTTAAAACGAATTGTATTACTCGTTTCATTAATAGCTATGGTAAGCAAAGTCTTATTTTAACTTTTAAAATAGAAATAGTAAATAAAACCTAGACAGAATAACTGAATCATATTTATAACAAATAATGGTTAATAGCACATTTATTTTGCTGGTCAAAATGCCTAAACTACAAGTTTAGGCATTTTTTTATAAAAACATTTACAATATCTAGTATGTGCATTTGTTATATTTACACAAAACACAAACATGCAAAAGCGATTTTTCATTTTACTTTTAATTTTTGGATGGTTTTCTGGCTTTGCTCAAAACAATGAAGCTCAGGGTGAAAGCTATTACAAAAAAGGTGAGTTTAAAAAAGCGCTTATTATATATCAAAACTTAAACAAAGAAAAACCTTATCACTACGAATATTTCTATAAATTAATAGCAATACATCAACAGTTAGAACAATTGGATGAAGCCGAACATATACTAGTTCAACGATTAGAAAAAAGACGGAATCCGACGTTAGTTATTGAGTTAGGCTATAACTTTCAACTTAAAGATAGTTTGGACAGAGCTAATACGTTATACGAAGAAGCCATTACATATGTAGATAAGAAACCCAATTATATTTACAGCATTGCCAAAAAATTTGAAGACCATTCTCTTTTAGAACAGGCCATTAGAGTTTACAAGAAAGGTAAATTGTTGACTCCGGACAAAGATTATAGCATTCAACTAGCACGCATTTACGGAGATCAAGGTGATGTTGAAAAAATGTTTGCCAACTACATAGAATATATTGCTTACAAACCAAATTACCTTAACAATATTAAACGCGCCATTAGCGATTTCATCTCAGAAAATAGCTCTAATGAAAACAACACGTATTTAAGGCGATCACTCTTAAAGAAAATACAACAAGAACCAAACCCATATTGGTACGAAATGTTAAGTTGGTTATACGTGCAAGAAAAAGCATATAATAAATCTTTTATTCAAGAAAAAGCCCTTTACAAACGTAATCCTGAGAGTTTAGATCGTATTATAGAATTGGCAATTACGGCGAATAATGATAGTGATGATGAAACTGCGAAAGACATTTTTAATTACATTATCAATACTACTCAAGATGCTGATACAGCTTTAATAGCACATCAGTATATTCTAGAAATAGATACTAAAAATGCTGATGAAAAGGAATTAAAACGCATAGATAAAAGTTATAACGAGCTATTTAATGCATATGGTAAATCCAGGCTAACTTTGCCTCTGCAATTAGCCTATGGAGAATTCTTAGCCTTTTTTAAAAAGGATACTGAAAGTGCTATAGCATTTCTGAGAAAGAGTATGAAGTTGAATATTTCTAACTTTCAAGAAGCTAAAGTAAAATTACTATTAGCAGATATTTTAGTGCTTCAAGAAAAGTTCAACGAAGCCTTAATTTTCTATTCTCAGATTCAAGCAGAATTAAAAAATAGTACCATTGCACAAGAAGCAAGATTTAAAGTGGCTAAAACAAGTTATTATAAAGGGGATTTTGATTGGGCAGAATCACAACTCAAAATTTTAAAATCATCAACATCTCAACTCATAGCCAATGATGCTTTAGATTTAAAGTTATTAATCTCAGATAATAAATTTGAAGACAGCACACAAACAGCCTTAAAATATTATGCCAAAGCAGATTTGTATGCTTTTCAAAATAAAACAGACGAAGCCATTTCGCTTTTAGACAAGATTTTGGCAGAGCACAAAGGTGAAAGCATTACAGACCAAGCGTTATATCAACAAGCAAAACTCTTCGAAAAGAAACAACAATATAACAAAGCCGTAGCTAACTATCTTGAAATTATAAATGATTATAAAGAGGATATTTTAGCAGATGATGCACACTACCAATTAGCAGAACTCTACAATACGCATTTGGCAAAACCCGAAGATGCCAAACAACTCTACGAAAAAATCATCTTTGAGTTTGAAGACAGTATTTATTTTGTTGAAGCTCGGAAGAAGTTTAGGATGTTACGTGGTGATAGTATTAACTAATCAATGTTGTGAAAAAAATTCTTTATTTGATTTTCATTTTTACAACGCTATACATCAATAGCCAAGAATCAGATGTTAAGATTCTGCAAAAAACTATAGATAAATTAAATAACCTTCAAAGTGTTTTATATACTTCAACATATGAGGGAATAGAAAGTAATACTACTTATTTTAAAGACGAATATGAAATATTCTTTGACTTCACAAAAAACCCTCAAAATCCAACACCAAACTATTACTTAAAAAATAAAGGCTCTGAACTTATATATAATGGTAAACACCATATCCAATCTATGGTTGAGGAAAAACTAATTGTGACAGAGGGTCGTTTAAACCCAAACAACCCTTTATTACTAACTCTATTCTCAATTAGAGAGTTGTTGCCGTTGTTAATTGACAATAAGATGGTTGAAATCAATAGAAGAGCCGATATAACAATCAACGATAAAAATAATTATCAATTTGAGTTTTCATTAAAGAATAGTGTTATTGATTGGGAGAGGCTAAAGATTAACACTTTTAAAACATCAAATACAGGTTTCAATAAGTATACTTTAATCATTAATAAATCGGATAATATACCAAGTAAAATAGTTATGCCAAATGGACCTTCAGGAACATTAAGTAAAACGATAGAAAACTTAAATTTTAATTACAAAGTTGATAATAAAATTTGGTTAGGAGATTTGCTTCCAAAAGAATATACCAAGATCACTTTTAAAGATTATCTCAAACAAATGCAAGAGAAAACGACTTTACAGTCAAAAGAGAATATATCTGAAACAGAAAAACAAAAAATTGAAGAATGGAAGATTCCGAACTTAGAGAATGATAAATTGGTGGATTTTTCGAAATTTAAAGGTAAGGTAGTTTTATTAGAATTTTGGTTTAAGTTTTGTGGACCTTGTGTTAAGGCTGTACCAGAACTTAATAAATTGAATGAAAAATATAAAGATGATAAATTTTTGCTTTACGGCGTGGAGTTCAGAGAGGATTTCTCAAGGAAAAACCTACAAGAATATGTTGCCAAAATAAACATAAATTATCCTGTATTGTATAACGGTAAAAAACTAGCAAATAAGTATTCTATTGGAGCAGCACCAACTTTTATGATTATAGACAAAAAAGGAAATATAATCTATTTAGAGTCTGGTTTTGATAAAGAAAAAATTGAAAATATTATTAAAAACAACTTATAAAAGGCATGATCATATATAACGTCACAGTAAACGTCGATAAAACTATAGACAAAGAATGGTTAGACTGGATAAAAGAGCACATTCCAGAAGTTTTGGCCACTGGTAAATTTAAAGAAGCAAAACTGACCAAAGTCTTAGTTGCAGATGATGAAACTGACACCTATTCTATTCAATACAGAGCACATAGTAGAGAAGCTTTAGACGCCTACTACGCTGAAGATGCAGAACGACTCAGAAGTGATGGTTTAAAACGCTTTGCAGACAAATCACTTGCTTTTAGAACAGAATTAGAAGTTATTGACGAGTATGCTGTGAATTTCAAATAATAATGTCACTCTGAGCGCAGTCGAAGAGTCTTTCCTTATCTTGTAACCAATAAATCATTAGAGTATTCGTGGCAAACCATAATCAAGTAAAAGCAAAAAAGCACTTAGGTCAGCACTTTTTAGAGGACGAATCTATTGCACAAGATATAGCAGATAGTATTTCTTTAGAAGGCTATGATGATGTATTAGAAATTGGCCCTGGTATGGGAGTGCTAACTAAATACTTGCTCAAAAAGGATATAACTACTCACGTTATTGAAATCGACACGGAATCCGTTGACTATCTAAAAAATAATTATCTGAATTTAGCAGATAGAATTATAGAAAAAGACTTTTTAAAATACGATTTAAACCTTGTATTTAAGGACAAACCTTTTGCCATTATTGGTAATTTTCCTTATAATATATCATCTCAAATTCTCTTTAAAACCTTAGAGCTACGTCATCAAATTCCTGAGTTTTCGGGGATGTTTCAAAAAGAAGTGGCAAAACGTATCTGTTCTAAAGAAGGCTCAAAAGTCTATGGTATTTTATCCGTTTTGACTCAGGCGTTTTATGATGCCGAATATTTATTTACAGTTCCACCTACTGTTTTTAATCCACCTCCAAAAGTTGATTCTGGTGTACTATTACTGAAAAGAAAAACAAACTTCAAATTGCCTTGCGACGAAAAGTTATTCTTTAGAGTTGTAAAAACCGGATTTCAACAACGCAGAAAAACATTACGCAACAGTTTAAAAACCTTCAATCTGTCGGATAATTTAAAAGCAAATACTATATTTGGGCAGCGACCAGAACAATTAAGCGTTTCACAATTTATTGAGCTGACGTTGTTAATAGAAAATGACATCAACTAATTTGTCATTGCGAGGACGAAGGACGTGGCAATCTCATCAAATTTTCTTTTTGATTAAACAGATTGCTTCACTGCGTTCGCAATGACGTAAGTATCCAAAGTGGAAGAAATCCAAGATAACATAAAGTTTCATCTCACTAATGAGCTTATTGAAAAGGTAGAAATCCTTGTCGAAGATGAAAACGACAAAGATCTTAAAGCCCTTTTAAATGAGTATCACTACGCAGATATTGCCGAAATTCTAGATGAATTAGATCTCGAAGATGCTGTTTATGTCATTAAACTTCTGGATTCTGATACCACATCAGATATCCTCACGGAACTCGATGAAGACAATCGAGAAAAAATACTTCAAAATTTATCCGCCAAGGAAATTGCAGAAGAAGTTGAAGAGTTAGATACTGATGATGCTGCCGATATCATTGCAGAACTTCCAGAAGAACGTCAAGAGGCCGTAATCTCTCAAATAGAAGACGAAGAGCACAAAGCTGAAATCCAAGAGCTTCTTACCTACGAAGAAAATACTGCAGGTAGCCTTATGGCTAAAGAACTTGTTAAAGTTTATGAAACTTGGACCGTTGCTGGTTGTTTACGTCGTATTAGAGGTCAGGCTAAAGAGGTAACACGTGTCCATTCTATCTATGTAGTCAATAAGGAAGAAAAACTTATTGGTCGTTTGTCTCTTAAAGATTTAATAGTAGCAAAAAGCGATCAAAAGATTGCAGATATTGCTAAAGAAAATGTAGATTTTGTTCATGTAAACGATGATGATGAAGATGTTGCTAAAGTAATGGCAAAATACGATTTGGAAGCCGTACCAGTGGTTGATGATGAACAAACCTTATTAGGTCGAATTACCATTGATGATATTGTCGATGTATTAAAAGATGAAGCTGAAAAAGATTACCAATTAGCGGCAGGTATTACTCAAGATGTAGAAGCCGATGATAGCATCATAGAACTCACCAGAGCACGTTTACCATGGTTATTTCTTGGACTCATTGGTGGAGTTGGTGCATTCATTATTATGGAAGGCTTTCAGGAATCCTTTAGTAAATATGCTGTTTTATTCTTCTTTACACCTCTAATTGCTGCGATGGCAGGAAACGTTGGTGTACAATCTAGCGCAATCATTGTTCAGGGATTGGCAAATGATGATGTTAAAGGGAGTATTAATGGTAGGTTAATAAAAGAAATGTTACTTGCTGCTCTTAATGGAACAATTTTAGCCTTATTCCTGTTTTTATTCGTTTGGATAACTAAAGGCGATTTTTATACAGCGCTCGCTATTTCAGTATCTTTAATTGCAGTTATTATTGTAGCTGGACTTATTGGAACTTTTGTACCTTTATTTTTAGACAAAAGAGGTATCGATCCAGCTATTGCAACTGGCCCTTTTATTACCACAAGTAATGACATTTTTGGCATCTTAATCTACTTCTGGATTGCAAAAATGATTTTAGGCATTTAATTTTAAGCGGTCCTAATCAACTTTGTCAAGATGAACTTGTTTCAGTATCTCATTATTTATATTTTTAACATATGAAAGCAATAAACATCAAAGACAAGCACGCGCTATTCTCAAAACAATGGCATCCTCATCGTATTGCCACAGTGGATGACATGCAAGTGATACTTGCCAAAATTAAAGGTGAATTTGTATGGCATAGCCATGATGATGAAGATGAATTATTTCAGGTTATTAAGGGAACACTTTACATGCAATTTAGAGATAGAACTGAGGTCGTAAAAGAAGGCGAATTAATTGTTGTACCGAAAGGTGTAGAACACAATCCATCTACTAAAGATGGTGAAGAAGTACATCTTTTACTATTCGAAAAATTAAATACAGCACATACGGGTGATGTGAAAGATGAAATGACCCAAACTGAATATCCTAATATTTAGCCCAATGTCTGGTCGAGCGCAGTCGAGACCTATTTAAAAACCTCTCGACTACGCTCGAGGAGACAAATTACTATGATAAAATTCTTCAGAAAAATAAGATATAACCTCATGGAAACAGGCAAAACATCCAAATACTTTAAATACGCCATTGGTGAAATTATCCTTGTGGTTATTGGTATTTTGATTGCACTTCAGATTAATAATTGGAATGAAGGTCGTAAACAAGGTTTAAAAGAGGTCTCTGTTCTTGACGAATTAAAACAAGGTCTAGAATCTAATAGAGATATTTTAGAAAAGCGAAAATTACAATTCAAAGATTTTCAATCTAAAAGCAAAAAACTAATCGATCATTTAGAAGCCAAACGTTCGTATCATGATTCTTTAGATCAGTATTTTTATGTGCCAACTGGTAATTACTCTTTTGGTATATCTTATGCTACCTTCGAAAATCTAAAAAGTCAAGGGCTAGACATAATCAGTAATAAGGATTTACGTCTTAATCTAGTAAAGCTGTATGAGGAAGACTATTGGCTTTTAAAAGATCAAGAATCAAAAGTAGCAAATGCATTTACCAACGCCACGCTACCATTTACTCGTAAGCACTTTAAGTTATTAAATGGTCCAACATACAAACCAAATGACTATAATAACATTTTACAAAATGCTGAATTTCTAAATATACTTTATGAAAGCAATTATTTGGCACAACTTTACTTTAGACAATGCGTTAGAGTCTCTGAAGCTACCTCTAAAGTTATTGAGAAGATTGAAAATGAATTAAAGGAATAAAGAACCCATTTAATAAGATTCTTGCTTTCGCAGGAAGTGAACATGAAAATACTACATCTAGATAAAAACCACGAGTTACTCTTAAATCAACTCAATGATTTAGGCTTCACAAATCATGAAGATTATACAGCTTCAAAATCAGAAATTGAGACTAAAATTTCTGACTATGACGGTATTATAATTCGTAGTAGATTCACCATAGACAAGCAGTTCTTAGACGCAGCAAAAAACCTAAAATTTATTGGACGTGTTGGTGCTGGTTTAGAAAATATAGATTGTGATTATGCCGAAGCAAAAGGAATTTCATTATTCAATGCTCCCGAAGGTAATAGAAATGCGGTAGGTGAACATGCTTTGGGTATGTTACTGTCATTATTTAACAAACTCAATAAAGCTGACAAAGAAGTAAGACAAGGTAAATGGTTAAGAGAAGCTAATCGTGGATTAGAATTAGACGGCAAAACGATAGGACTTATTGGTTATGGTAATATGGGAAAAGCCTTTGCCAAAAAGCTAAAGGGATTTGATGTTCAAGTATTTTGCTATGACATTAAAGCCAATGTCGGTGATACAAATTGTACACAAGTAGCCTTAAATGTACTTCAAGAAAATGTAGATGTTTTGAGTTTGCATACACCACAAACATCATTGACAATGAACATGGTAAATAGAGAATTTATCAATAATTTCAGAAAACCATTTTGGCTAATTAATACAGCTAGAGGTAAAAGTGTAGTCACCCAAGATTTAGTTGATGCTTTAGATTCTGGAAAAATTTTAGGTGCTGGACTCGACGTTTTAGAATACGAAAAATCATCTTTTGAAGATTTATTTAAAGTCGACGAGCCTAAATTTAGATGGATGCGAAAAGGTAAAAAATCAAACCTGCCTGAGGCGTTTCAATATCTATTGAATGCTGATAATGTATTACTTACACCTCATGTTGCTGGTTGGACAGTAGAAAGTAATATTAAACTCGCCCAAACTATTGTAGATAAGATAAAAGCAAAATTTTGCTAATTTTATACAATGAAGAAAACCATTCTTGTTTTTGGATTGTTAATTCTAGCGTTATTGCTATTATTTCAGTTTAGTAAATACACATTAATTAGTGGCGATTTACAGATTGAATACGTCATGGCTTTTGTTGCCATTGCTTTTTTAGGCATTGGACTATTCATTAATAAAAAGACACAAAAACAGCTGCCTATTTCTAATAGCCAAATAGATTTGAAAAAAGTTGAAGAATTAGGTTTAAGTAAAAGAGAATATGAAGTCTTAAAAGAAGTTGCTCTAGGATTATCAAATAATGAAATAGCAGAAAAATTATTCGTGTCAGAAAGCACCATAAAAACGCACGTCTCAAACCTTTTGGTAAAACTAGATGCTAAACGGCGCACCCAAGCTATTCAAATTTCAAAAAGTTTAAATATTATATAATTTCTTAGCTTTACAACTAAAGTATTAGTCATTTGGTACTTTAGTATGAGTCTTCCACATCGCCTTCTTCCTACTTTTGGTTCACTAATCAAAACACAATTAAAAATGAAAAACACAGTAATTAAGTATGGGCTTTATGCATTGTTAAGCGGCTTTGTATTGTTCGGATTACCTTTCTTATTCGGAATGGGAGTAGATTTCGATTATGGCGAACTCATTGGATATACTTCAATGATAATCTCTTTAATATTTGTCTATTTCGGTATTAAGCATTATCGCGATAAAGTAAATGAAGGTAAAGTATCTTTAGGAAAAGCTATTGGAATAGGCATGCTCATCGCATTATTCTCGGCCGTTGGAGTTGCATTTTTTGACTACATCTACACAACTCAAATTAATCCAGATTTTGCAAGTGATTACTTAGAGTATTCCATCAAAAAAATGGAAGCTACCTTATCGCCTGAAGAATTAAAAATTAAAAGTGCGGAGCTAACTCAGCAAATGAAAGATTATGGAAGTCCAGGATTTATGGCCTTCATGATGTTTGCTACTGTTCTAATTCTAGGTTTTATTATATCTTTAATATCTGCATTAATCCTTCAACGTAAATAAAAACTAAATCAATCTAACTATGCAATACAAAGCAGATTCGCCAGAAGATTATATCAGTCAACTTCCTGAAGAACGAAAAGGACCAATGACAAAACTGCATCATCTAATTAAAGAGCATATGCCTGAAGGTTTAGAGTCAGGAATGGGTTATGGTATGCCAGCATATTTTGTTCCAAAATCAGTGTATCCTCCAGGATACCATTGTAAACCATTTCCTCCTTTACCGTTTATAAATATCGCATCGCAAAAAAACTTTATTGCGCTCTACCATTCTGGTATGTACGCCAAAAAAGAACTCTATGATTGGTTTGTAAGTGAATATCCTAAATATGCCAAGTACAAATTAGATATGGGGAAGAGTTGTGTGCGTTTTAAAAAAATAGATGATATTCCATATGACTTAATAGAACAGTTATTGGGTAAGATGTCTGTTGAAGAATGGATAGAGATTTATGAAAATGCTATTAAAAAGAAATAAAAATATTAAGGATTTCAATTGATGAGATCCTTAAATAAATTCAGGATAAAATGAAAAAACGAGTTACAGGAATTGGTGGTTTATTCTTTAAAACTAAAGATCCAAAAGCAGCAAAAGATTGGTACAAAAAACATTTAGGCTTTAATACCGACGACTACGGCTGCACATTTTGGTGGAAAGACAAAGAAGGAAATGATTGTTCTACGCAATGGAGTCCGTTTGCAGAAGACACTAAATATTACGAGCCTTCTAAAAAAGACTTTATGTTTAACTATAGAGTTGAAAATTTAAAGGAATTATTGGCTACTTTAAAAGAAGAGGGAGTAACCATAGTAGGAGAAATAGAAGAGTACGATTATGGCAAATTTGGTTGGATACTAGACAACGACGGAAATAAAATAGAACTTTGGGAGCCTCTTGACAGTGCATTTCAGTAAATTTGATTTATCAAAAATCCCTTTTGTCTTATATAGAAACTCTTCAATCCTTTAATTTAACTGCATTACAATGGACAGCTATTGGTTTTGCAGTTTTTTTGTTGGGTTTATCTAAATCAGGAATTAAAGGAATAAGTATAATAATTGTAGTCATACTTGCCTTTGTTTTTGGAGAAAAAGCATCTACTGGTATTTTACTTCCTATGCTAATATGTGCAGATGTATTAGCTGTTATATATTACAATAGGCACGCCGATTGGGGAATTATTAAAAAATTAATACCATGGATGATTTTAGGTGTTCTGGTTGGTGTATGGGTTGGAAATGATATATCTAAAATCATTTTTAAAAGGCTAATGGCTATAATAATAATTGTTTCTGTTATTATTATGTTTTATATAGAAAATAGAAAATCTAATGGCATACCTAAAAACAAGTTTTTCGCAACAGGTATGGGGTTTTTAACTGGTTTTACAACAATGATTGGCAATTTAGCTGGTCCAATTTCAAACGTTTATTTTCTCGCCATACGTTTTCCCAAGAATGAATTTATAGGAACAGCCGCCTGGTTATTTTTTATTATCAATGTAATTAAACTTCCTTTTCATATTTTCATTTGGAAAACGGTCACACCAGAATCTTTGATTTTGAATTCAATATTAATTCCTGCTGCTGCTATAGGATTTTTCCTAGGAGCACGCATTGTTAAGCTAATTTCAAATGTGAATTATAGACGTTTCATTCTAATTATTACGGCGTTAGGTGGAATTATTATGCTATTTAGATAAATGTTTAAAACAACATTTAATTTATCCGAATTTTAGACTTAGGATAGGATTATTTACTAACTTTAAACTCTAACTAAAATTAACATATAAAATGTCGGAAGAAAACAACAACCTAGAAGATAATGTCTCTAAGGAATTGGACCAAGCTAGCGATGCTGTAAATGAAACTACAGATGCAGTCGCAGACAAGGCTAATGATATTAAAGAAAATGCGGCTGAAGCATTTGACTCAGCTAAGGAAAAAGCGAGCGAATTAGCAAATGATGCTAAAGAAGCACTTAGTAATGTAAAAGATAAAGCAACTGAGTTTATTAACGAAGATGCTAAAGAAATGATGAGTAATGCGAAAGAAAAAGCATCTGAATTTGCTGAGGATGCTGGCGAAAAACTCAATGAATTTAAAGATGTAGCCAAAGAGAAAGCTGCTGATTTAGCTGAAGACGCTAAAGAAACTTTTACAGAAGCCAAGTCAAAGGCAAAAGAATTCGCTGGTGAAGCAAGTGAAAAAATAGGTGAGTTCGCAGAAGATGCCAAAGAAAAAGTATCAGAATTTGCAGATGTTGCGGAAGACAAATTAGAAGACCTAGCTGAAGATGCAAAAGAAACTTATACAGAAGCTAAAAAGAAAACTAAAGGTTTTTTTAGCAGACTATTCGGAAGTAAATAAACAACTTCAGCATTTTTTATTAACTTTATAATCTAACCAAAACAATAAAATTATGGCTGATGATAATAAAAATTTAAGTAACGACCTAGATGATATGCTAGACGATGCTAAAGATGGTGCCAAAAAAGCTGGAGAAAAAATAAGTCAAAAAACAAGTGAGTTAGCAGATGATGCAAAGGAATTGGCTAGTGACGCCAAAGAAAAAGTATCAGAATTTGCTGATGATGCAAAGAAAGCTGCAAGTGACTTTGCAGACGACGCCAAAGAAGTCTTAAGTGACGGAAAAAATGTTGGTATTATTGCCCATATTACATTAATTGGATGGGTGATTGCCTTAGTGATGAACAGTAGTAATAAAACTGAATTTGGCTCTTTTTATATAAGACAGATGCTAGGTCTCATTCTTATTAGTATAGTAACTTCGTTTATTCCTATAGTAAATTTTGTGGCTTGGATACCACTTTTAGTGGCTTGGATCATGAGTTTAGTAAGTGCTCTAGGTGGCGAAATGAAACCTACTTGGTTACTTGGAGAACAATTTCAAGAATGGTTTAAAGGTTTATAAGCTTTAGAGCTTATATTTTATAAAAAAACCAGAATCATAAAATTCTGGTTTTTTTAGGATTAATTATCAAGTCCATAATCTAACGGCAACGAATCACCTACACGTTGACTTCCCATAATACCGCTAAAATACACACCAGTTATTGGAGTGTAATTACCATATACATCCACAAAAAATTCGTCAACCTTTATTTGAAGTTCAGATTGTAATTCTTTGTTATATAGTATGGTAACTTTATCCTTTAATTTCACCTTTTTTAAATCAGAATCAGCGATGTCTTCAATAGTAAAATAAGACCACTCTTCTACTCTGAGTTTGCCATAATAAATCCAGTAACCTTCATCTCTCAAGTTTTTATTATAAAGCGAACGCATAAAGCGTTGAACAGAAAATTCATAAGCAGTTTCCCTATTCTTAAAAGTCTTCTTTTTTTCAGAATTTTTTAAATCCTTATAAAATGAAGTGCCGTGAAAGGCTACTGTATTTACTGTAAACGTACTGGTTTTAATCTCAACATAACGAAATTCAACTTCAAAATCTATAATGTCAAAAGCGATTTCATATTGCAATGCTTTATTCTCTACTCGTACTGGAGATTTTGCACTTGCATACAAAGATTTGTTTCCTTTATCATATCTTAATATTAAATCATCTTCATTCAATATTTTGCAGGATTTACCAAACTTAGAAGTACCCAAAAATTCTCTTCTAAATAGACGTAATTTTTGTCTTCTGGTTAGACCATCGTCATATTCTATATAAACCTCATCTAAAGCATTATTAGCTTCAACAAGTTCTATAGTGACATTATTCTGAAATCTATAATTAGATATTAATACCTTTTCGTAACCTAAATAAGAAATAACTAATGTTGATTGAACCGCATCACTATAGGTGATCGAAAACTCCCCATTTTCATTGGTAGTGGTTCCAATTGTTGTGTTATCAAAATAGACGGAAGCCGTTTCTATAGGTTGCTGGGTAATTTTATCAATCACCTTGCCTGAAAAAGTTTGTGCGAAACAAAAAAATGGGAATAAAAAAGCAAGTAAACAAATTTTACTATTCTCCATTTTCCATAAACTTACGCTCCAATTCTGCTTGAAATTCTTCCATTACAGGTCTAACGGTGCTCTCTGGTAAGTCTGCAATTTTAATATACATTAAGCCATCGACTGCGTTATTAAACAAGGGGTCTACATTAAATGCTACGAGTTTAGCATTCTGTTTAATATATTTTTTGAGTAATACAGGGAGTCTCAGTGCTCCAGGTTCTACTTCGTCAATAATTTTATCAAATTTATTTAAATCGGCTTCGGTTTCATCAAAGACAAATTCTTTGTCTGCATCTTTCAGTTTTACTTTAAATTCTTTTTTAGGATGCACATATTGCGCCACGTAAGGATCATAGTAATGTGACTTCATGAATTCAATCATTAAACTCTTAGAAAAATTTGAAAACTGATTACTTATGCTTACTCCGCCAATTAAAAATTTATGTTCTGGATGACGCAATGTAGTGTGTACAATACCTTTCCAGAGTAAAAATAAAGGCATTGGTTTTTGTTGATATTCCTTAATAATAAATGCTCTGCCCATTTCAATGGACTGACTCATCATTTTGTAAAGCTCTGGCTCAAACCTAAACAGATCTTGTAAATAGAACCCATCGATACCATGCCGTTCAAAAATTTGAGAACCTAAACCCATTCTATAAGCTCCAGCAATAACGTTGGCTTCATTATCCCATAAAAACATATGATGATAATACGTGTCAAAAGTATCTAAGTCTATAGCTTCATTGGTACCTTCTCCTACTTCTCTAAACGTAATTTCTCTGAGTCTTCCTATTTCTCTTAAAATATTAGGCATATCTCTAGCTTCAGCCAAATAAACTTCGTAATTCTTACTTGTTAAAAGTCTACAATCTTTGACTTTTAAAGCCTCTATCTCCTTCATCATAACTTTAGCATCGATAGGCGTAACAATTCGTTTTGGAGGCTTTGGTACTTTTAATTGAGATTGAAGATTGTCTAAAATTTTTGGTTTGTCCTCAAATGTTTTAGACAACATATAGGTTTTTCGTCTTAAAAAATCTGAAAAATCAGGAAGGCTTTCATGCTCATTTTGATCTTTTACAGAAATTGGTCGTCCTATTCTTACTTTAATGGTTCTACGCTTCTGAGTCAGCAGTTCCGAAGGTAACTTTGCAGTTCTTAGTGTATCGCTAATTTTTGAAAGTCGATAAAACAATCGACTATTCTTTGCGTGAAAATATATGGGTACAACAGGTACATTTGCTTTCTGAATTAACTTCATCGCAGCCTCTTCCCATTGTTTATCTACAACTAACTTACCATCTTTATAAGTGGAAACTTCACCTGCTGGAAAAACGCCTAGTGGATGACCATTTCGTAAATGCATAATCGCATTTTTAAAACCTGTTATGCTGCTTTTTACATCCTTTCTGTCTTCAAAAGGATTTACTGGCATTATATAAGGCTTGAGTGGTTCTATTCTGTGTAATAAGAAGTTGGCTATAATTTTAAAATCGCTACGCTGTTCTATCATTAACTTTAACAATAAAATACCGTCGATGCCACCTAGTGGATGATTAGAAATGGTAATATAAGGGCCCTCTTTAGGTAGACGTTTCATATCTTCTTCAGGAATTTCGAACTTAATCTGAAATTCATCTAAAATACCATCCAAAAACTCAAGTTCACTAAGATGCTTGTTGCGATTGTATATTCTATTTAAGGTTGAAATTTTTAATACTTTCATCAATAGCCAACCAAAAAAAGTTCCCAGAAAACCGTATTTGTCTGCATGGATTGCTTTCGCAACTTCTTTAGCTGTAACTAATCCCGTATTAGACGATTTCCCCATAAAACAAATGTAGTAAATGTTATTTAGTTACTATTTGAACCGTTCCTTGTGTTAACTGCTTCAACAATACGGTTTTATCTTTTTCGAGTTCTTTTACTGCAGCATCGTTATAATGTCTTATAGTATAAAGACTTACATTTTTGTGAGATGTTACTTTAAATTTTGCTTTTAAATGTTGAAGTAATTTTTCAAGATTATCATACAAATTATCTATACATACTGAAAAGCTAATTGCTGAATTCTGAATAACATCAACCTTCATCTTATATAAATGTAGTAAACTGAAAATTTCACTGATATTCTCTTCCATAATGTATGAAAAATCTAATGATGACAATGAAATTAAAATCTGATTTTTCTTCACTATAAAACATGGAATTTCTGGTTCTAAAGCTTTTCCTTTACTAACACAAGTACCAGCTGCTTTAGGATTTAAAAATGACTTTACGTACAAAGGGATTTCCTTTTGTTGTAATGGCTGCAATGTTTTTGGGTGAATTACAGAAGCCCCATAAAATGCCAACTCTATAGCTTCTCTGTAAGATATTTGATGTAATAGCTGAGCATTTTCAAAATAACGTGGATCTGCATTGAGTACACCAGGTACATCTTTCCATATAGTAACACTATTTGCGTTTAAACAATAAGCAAAAATAGCCGCGGTATAATCACTACCTTCTCTACCAAGAGTTGTAGTAAAGTTATTGGCATCACTTCCTAAAAACCCTTGAGTAATATTGAGAATAGATGTGTTGAAGTTTGAAGAAATATGTTCTTGCGTTTGTTCCCAATTCACATTAGATCGTCTGTAATAATTATCCGTTTTTATAAATTCTCTTACATCAATCCAATTATTTTTTACTCCAATTTCATTAAGATAATGACTAATAATTGTGGTTGAAATTAATTCACCAAAGCCAATAGTTTGATCGTAGACATAGTTATAGTCTGGAGATTTATTGGTTTTAAAGAATATGTTTAGCTCATCAAAAAGTGCTTTTACAGAAGTGAATACATTATGACGTTCATTATCAAATAAATCTAAAAGGATTTCATTATGGTACTTAATAACTTCATGAATTGAGCTCTGTAATTCAGATTTACTTTCAAAATAGTTTTTAATGACCAATTCCATAGCATTGGTTGTTTTACCCATTGCTGATACCACAACCAAAGTATTGTCATAGCCTGCAGTTTTTAGAACCATTGCTAAATTTTTTACACCCTCGGAATCTTTAACAGATGCACCACCAAACTTATAAACGCGCATTATAATTGCTTTAAATAGTTTTCAATTCCTTTTTCATCGAGTTGTACGACGTCCCAATCTCTCATTACATTTGCACCCTTACTTTCGTAAAACTTTATGGCAGGCTCATTCCAATCCAATACTTCCCAACTTATTCTTTTAACTCCTATTTTCTTTCCATATTTTACTACAGCATCTAATAGTTGAGTTCCTATACCTTTTCCTCTAAATTTTTCATTAACAATTAGATCTTCTAGGTGTAGTACGATGCCTTTCCATGTGGAATATCTTGGGTAAACCAGTGCTATGCCTTCAACGACATTGTCAATTTCTAATACAAAACAGGTAAACTTTGGATTGCTATTAAAACCGTCTCTCTCTAAATCAGAAAGTGTCACTTCTACAGCATCTGGTTCTTTCTCAAATACAGCCAATTGATTAATGAGTTCTAAAACTCTTGGCATATCTTGCTTGGTTGCTATTCTTGGATTGATCATTGTTGTTTTAAAAAAGAACTCAAATATAATCTAAAGTGAGTTTAAATAACAAGTTATTTACAATACGAAAACGTTTTAAGTTATTAAAAAATGCGATATTTGTGACAATTAATCAATAAACTACTTAATGGCTAATTCTAATCTCAACCAAACACTAGGTGAATTTATAATTGAAAACCAACATGCATTTAAATATACCTCTGGTGAACTCTCTAGGCTTATAAATTCTATCCGTTTAGCTGCTAAAGTAGTGAACCACGAAGTTAATAAAGCAGGACTTGTAGATATTATTGGTAATGCAGGAGATACCAATATACAAGGTGAAGACCAGCAAAAGTTAGATGTTTATGCTAACGATAAGTTCATACAAACCATGACCAAACGAAATATTGTTTGCGGTATTGCAAGTGAGGAAGAGGACGATTTTATTGCGATTAACAGTCAAGATGAAAACAACCAAAACAAATATGTAGTTTTAATTGATCCTCTAGATGGGTCTTCTAATATAGATGTTAATGTCTCTGTCGGAACCATTTTCTCTGTTTTTAGACGTGTGACTCCTGTAGGAACTCCTGTAACTATTGATGATTTTTTACAAAAAGGGAACCAACAAGTTGCAGCAGGTTATGTAGTTTATGGAACTTCAACAATGTTAGTATACACCACTGGAGATGGTGTAAACGGTTTTACTTTAAATCCTGCTATCGGAACTTTCTATTTATCGCATCCTAATATGGAATTTCCAGAAGACGGAAATATATATTCCGTAAATGAAGGTAATTACATTCACTTTCCTCGAGGTATAAAAGATTACATTAAGTATTGCCAAATGGAGGAAGACAACAGGCCTTATACCTCGCGTTATATTGGTTCTTTAGTATCCGATTTTCATAGAAATATGATTAAAGGTGGGATTTACATGTATCCTAAAAGTTCCAAAGCTAGTAATGGGAAACTTCGTTTATTGTACGAATGTAGTCCTATGGCATTTTTAGCGGAGCAAGCTAATGGAAAAGCGAGTGATGGTTTTACACGAATAATGGATATACAACCAACTGAATTGCACGAGCGTGTACCATTTATTTGTGGAAGTAAAAATATGGTGGAAAAAGCTGAAGAATTTATGCGTAACGCTGAGAAATAATTCACAAACTTATTAAAAGTAAAAAGCAACCTTAATTAAGGTTGCTTTTTACTTTTAATAAGTTTTGTAATGCGAATTATTGATTCATGTTTTTTATACCGTACTGAAACTCTTCGAGACTGGCTTCATTTTTCACCAGCTCTAAAGCTTTATCAGATATGTATTTGACATTTACAGCATGAAACCCTAATGCCACACAGAACTTGTGCAAGAGTTTTTCTTGGGCATCATCTCTAACACCATCAGCCCAAACCATTCTGGTTAAATCAAACAAACGCTCTAAGCGGCTATCGTATGATACAGGAGGATTAATTGGGTGTGACCCATGATCTTTTAAAATGGCTTTATAATCGGTTTCGGTAACATCTAGATTTCTTGCTAAACGATCTATAAATTCTTTTTCAGAATCTGTTATAACACCATCACTCATCGCTACGCGAACAATCGCAGCAAAATGATCAGTATTTCGTTTTCTAAATCCACTATCGTATAAATCTGAAATTGACATATATTTTATTTTTAATGTAGATGCAAATATAATTCTAATAAAAGATTATTTCAATTAATAACACTTCAAAAATTTTATATTTTTTCAATAAAAATCTCAGTATTGCACTACTTAGTATATTACGAAATCTAGCTTCAATCCAAGAATCACTTCGTTAGTCAATAAATTTTATTCATTTGATTTTTTCAATATTCAAATAAATAAAATCATGTACTTTTGCACCTTCAAACAAAGCAACTTGAGTAAAGCCTTAATTGCCCAAACCTATTTACGGACTTTGCAACTGCAAAATCTGCAAAATACTATTGCCAAAAGTGAAGGAAAAACACATCTAAAAGGCCTTGTAGGCTCTTCTTTTTCTGTTGTTATTTCTGAAGCTTTTAAAACTAGCGACAAGCCATTTTTAGTAGTTTTTGACGATAAAGAAGAAGCGGCATACTACCTTAACGATTTAGAACAACTCATTAATGATAAAGACGTACTCTTCTACCCAGGAAGCTATAGAAGGCCTTATCAAATTGAAGAAACTAATAATGCCAATGTACTTTTGCGAGCAGAGGTTTTAAACCGAATTAATTCGCGTAAAAAGCCATGTATAATTGTTACTTATCCTGATGCACTTTTTGAAAAAGTAGTCACAAAGAAAGAACTTGAAAAAAATACATTAAAAATTTCTGTTGGTAACGAGTTGAGTATCGATTTTGTAAACGAAGTATTGTTTGAATATAAATTTAAACGTGTCGATTTTGTTACTGAGCCTGGCGAGTTTTCTGTTAGAGGTGGAATAATAGATGTGTTTTCATTCTCACACGATGAGCCTTATCGTATTGAGTTTTTTGGAGACGAAGTAGATAGTATTAGAACCTTTGATGTAGAAACTCAATTGTCTACAGAACGAATAAAAAAAGTAAGCATTATTCCAAATGTTGCTAATAAACTTATTGCAGAGCAACGCGAAAGTTTCTTAAAATACATTTCTAACAAAACAGTAATATTTTCTAAAAATGCATCACTAACCTTTTCGAGAATAGATGAATTTTATACTAAAGCAGAAGAGACTTTTAAAAGCTTAACTTCTGATGTAAAGCATGCATCGCCTAGTGAACTCTTTTGTAATTCAGAAGTACTAAAACGTCAGTTTTTAGAATATAACTTGGTTGAGTTTGGTACTTCAACTACGCTCAGCAACCAAACGATTCAATTCAGTACAAAACCGCAACCTTCTTTTAATAAACAATTCAATCTATTAATTGAAGACTTAAATGAAAATCATAGCAACGGCATTACCAATTATATCGCATGTGTAAGCGAACAACAAGCAAAACGTTTTCATGATATCTTTGAAGATGTAGAGCAAGAAGTTCATTATAAAACTATTGTACTTTCTCTTTACCAAGGATTTATAGATTCTGAACATAAAATTGCCATTTACACAGATCATCAAATCTTTGATCGTTACCATAAATTTCATCTCAAAAATGGCTACGCCAAAAAGCAAGCCATTACTTTAAAAGAATTGACTAATCTTGAGATTGGAGACTATGTTACTCACATTGATCATGGTATTGGCAGATTTGGAGGTCTTCAAAAAATAGATGTAGAAGGTAAAAAGCAAGAAGCCATAAAATTGGTTTATGGTGAACGAGACGTTCTGTATTTAAGTATTCATTCGCTTCATAAGATTACTAAGTTTAATGGCAAAGATGGAAAACCTCCTAAAGTATATAAATTAGGAAGCAAAGCATGGAAAACCCTTAAACAAAAAACGAAATCTAGAGTTAAGGAAATCGCTTTTAACCTTATAAAACTTTATGCAAAACGGAAGCTAAAAAAAGGGTTTCAGTACGCTCCAGATAGCCATATGCAATTAGAGTTAGAAGCGTCTTTCGTATATGAGGATACGCCAGATCAAATCTCTTCAACTGCAGACATAAAAGCAGATATGGAAAGTGAACGACCAATGGATCGTTTGGTTTGTGGTGATGTTGGGTTTGGTAAAACTGAAGTTGCCATAAGAGCTGCTTTTAAAGCTGTAGATAATGGGAAGCAAGTGGCTGTTTTAGTACCAACCACTATTTTGGCTTATCAGCATTCAAGAACCTTTAAAGAACGTTTAAAAGATTTTCCTGTTACTGTTGATTATGTGAATCGTTTTAGAACTGCTAAGGAAAAACGAGAAACCTTAGAAGGTCTAGAAAAAGGAAGTGTAGATATTATTATTGGCACACATCAACTAGCTAACAAAAATGTAAAGTTTAAAGATTTAGGATTGCTTATTGTTGATGAAGAACAAAAATTTGGTGTTGCTGTAAAAGAACGACTTAAAACCATAAAAGAGAATGTTGATGTGCTGACATTAACGGCAACTCCAATTCCAAGAACGCTTCAATTTAGCTTAATGGCTGCTAGAGATTTGTCTGTTATTACAACAGCTCCTCCAAATAGATATCCTATAGAAAGTCATGTGATTCGTTTTAATGAGGAAACAATCAGAGATGCTGTGAGTTATGAAATTCAACGTGGCGGACAAGTGTTCTTTATTCATAACCGTATTGAAAATATCAAAGAAGTTGCTGGCATGATCCAGCGTTTGGTGCCTGATGCTAAAATTGGTATTGGTCATGGACAACTCGATGGTAAAAAATTAGAACAATTGATGCTTGCTTTTATGAATGGTGAATTTGATGTTTTAGTAAGTACAACAATTGTAGAAAGCGGATTGGATGTACCAAATGCGAATACTATTTTCATTAACAATGCTAATAATTTTGGATTAAGTGACTTACACCAAATGCGAGGTCGTGTAGGTCGAAGCAACAAAAAGGCCTTCTGTTATTTTATAACTCCAGAATACTCTGCAATGACTACAGATGCTCGTAAACGTATCACCGCATTAGAACAATTTACGGAACTAGGTAGTGGTTTTAATATTGCCATGAAAGATCTTGAGATTAGAGGAGCTGGTGACTTGTTAGGTGGCGAGCAAAGTGGATTTATTAATGATATAGGATTTGATACGTATCAAAAAATATTAAACGAAGCTATTGAAGAACTCAAAGAATCTGAATTTGCCGATTTATACAAAGATGATGGTAAGCCAAAACAGTATGTAAAGGATATTACTATCGATACCGATTTTGAATTGCTTTTCCCAGATGATTACGTTAATAATATTACAGAACGCTTAAATCTCTATACCAAACTCAATGAAATAAAAACTGAAGAAGCGTTAGACAAATTTGAATCTGAAATTATTGACCGATTTGGAGAGTTACCAACTCAAGTTTCAGATTTATTAGATAGTGTACGTCTAAAATGGATTGCCACAAAAATGGGACTCGAAAAACTCATAATGAAAAAAGGAAAACTCGTAGGTTATTTTATCAATGACCAACAAAGTGCTTTTTATCAAAGTGATGATTTTTCTAAAGTTTTACAGTTTGTACAAATGAATGCAAATAAATGTAAAATGAAAGAGAAACAAACGCGCAAAGGATTGCGTTTACTTATTACATTCGAAAATATAAAATCTACAAAACAAGCACTTGAGGCTTTATCTGATATTAAATGAACGAAAAAAGCCATTTAAATCACCTTTTGTTGCTTACTGCAGCAACTTTATTCATTAGTACTTCTGGTGCATTGGGCAAATTTATAGCCATGCCTACACCAGTAATTATTTGGTGGCGCGCAGCTTTAGCAGCAATCTTTCTATTGGTTTTTTGTCTTTATAAAGGCATTAATCTAAAAATAAATAACGCTAATGACCGTTGGACATTTTTTATAGCTGCCGTATTAATGGGAGCGCATTGGATAACTTATTTCTACGCTTTAAAACTGTCTAATGTAGCCATTGGTATGCTTTCAATTTTTACATTTCCTGTGATGATCGCACTTTTAGAGCCACTATTTTCCAAAACTAAATTCGATCCTATTCATATTGTTTTAGGGTTAATGGTACTTCTTGGAATCTATATTTTAGCACCAGACTTTGATTTAGGAAGTAGCCATTTGCAGGGTATTCTATTCGGTTTACTTTCGGCATTATGTTATGCACTAAGAATTCTAATTTTAAAAGGGCAAGTTGCTAACTATAACGGAACAATGCTTATGTTTTATCAAGTTGTCATAATAACTGTTTTGTTGACTCCAATACTATTTTTCTTGGATACCTCTAATATTACAACACAATATCCTTACGTCATTTTATTGGCGCTTTTGACTACAGCCATTGGACACACTATGTTTGTGAACAGCCTAAAATATTTTAAAGCAAGTACAGCAAGTATTATTGGAAGCGCTCAGCCTGTTTTCGGAATTATTATTGCCTATTTTTTCTTGAATGAAATACCAACAATACATACATTTGTGGGAGGGGCTTTAATATTAGCCACAGTTGTCATTGAAAGTATTAGATCTAAAACCAAATGATGGCTTAATTATTGAAGCCATTCAACAGATAAAAACTTAATATAAAATGAAGAAATTAGTATTCATATTACTCATATTACCTTTTCTAGGATTTTCACAAACAGTAAAAGGGACTTTTTCTCCTGCAGAAGATTATACATATGCTTTTTTATACCAAGCTACACCAGAAGGTGCTAACTATGTAAACAGAGGACAGCTAGATGCTTCAGGAAATTTTGAAATCGCGTTGGATTCAACCGTAACTCCTGGTGTCTATAAAATTGTTTATGCTATTCCTCCAGAGGAAAATAATTTTGATTTTATATATGATGGTAATGAGACTATCGCTTTTAATTTTAATTACGAAAAAGGTGTTGAATTTACGCAATCTGAAGAAAATAAGCTTTTGACATCTTATCTCAAAAGTATGGACATGGTTAATCAAACTATTAGTAATTACTATTCAAAAAATAAGACAGACGAGGAAGGTTTTAATTCTATTTTTAAGGTTTTAAAAGATACGCAATTGGCTTATGAAGAATCTGCAAATGGTAAGCTAGTTTCTGCTTTTATTATAGCGAACAGACCTTATATTCCCCCAAAATATGAAGACATCAGTACTTATTCAAAAAACTTAAAACAACATTACCTCAGCCATATAGATTTTAGTAATTACTTACTTCAAAGTTCTTCGTTTTTGGTAGATCGTGTAACTGGTTATGTCTTTAATATGGTTGAAAATCCTAGTGATGACGCATACAAAACGTATGTAGATGATGTTGCTGCTGCAATCAGTAATGACCACTTAACCATTAAAACAAGTCTCATAGAAATTTTGTGGCAACGCTTTGTAACATTAGAAAATCACGACTTGGCAAACTATATTACTGAGAAGTACTTATTAGATTTAGCTAACGCAACCAATAATAAAGTATTAGCAGAAACGATTACATCTTATAAAAACACCTCAATTGGTACCAAAACTCCAGATTTTGAAATCCCTTTAGAGGGAAAAAAATCTAGTTTGTATCAAATGGAAGGGGCAGAAAACTATCTCCTAATCTTTTGGAGTAGTGGATGCGGTCATTGCTTAGCAGAACTGCCAAAAGTAAGAGCGTTGGTTGCAGATAAACCCAACTTAAAAGTCATTGCTTATGGTTTAGAAGATGATAATGTAAAATGGACTGAAGAGATTAAAAACTATCCGAACTTTACACATGTAATTGGTTTAGGTAAATGGGAAAACCCGATCGTTAAAACCTATGGAATTGCTGCGACACCAATGTACTTTTTATTAAGTAGTTCTAAAATAATTATAGCCAAACCTTATGAGTATGAGGATTTGGAAGTTGTATTAAAAGATTTATAAAAAGAAAACGCTCAGTAAAACAAGTGTTTTATCTGAGCGTTTTGAAACTAAATAACCAACCAAAATTTAGCTTCGTTTATTTTCTCTTAGGTTTTCTACCTTTTTTGTTTTTTGCTTACGCTTTTTAGGTTTATCTACTTGCTTCGTGATTTTACCTTGCGTATCAGAACTTCTGTAATAAGGTATATAACCTTGTCCTGCAAATTCATATGTTGTACCAGAATCCGCGTGGAATAATTCTATCGTTCCATCATCTATAACGCTAAGTTCAAAGAACTCATTGTCAAAGAAATCATAATCTAATGTTAATGTTTTTAGGTACATGTTTCCTGCTACATCTCCGACGCCATAAACTCCTGTATAATCCCAATATATATTATCTGGATTGAATATATTTTCATCCTGAGAGCTTCTAAATGTAGAGTCATTTCCTCCTGATAAAAACTGCAAATAATTTTCATTATCAAACTCATTTAAGGCTCCTAACTCACTTGTATAAGTTTTCTCCCAAGCTTCATATTCTTGTAAGAAATAATGAATGTTATCGTAGAATACAAAATCATAATCAAAGTTCGATCTTTGGTAACCATCTAAAAAATAAGAGGTATCGTTAAACGGATTATATAATTCTATTGTGTTATTATCTATTTGATAGACATCAAAACTATCGAAGCCATCTATAATATGGTCTACATCTAGTATCATATCGTAAGCACTGTAATTACCTATTTGTACTCCATAACCATTTCCTTGGCTACCAATATCTACCAAATTATTGTTGGCATATAAACGACCGTTATCAAAAGATAATGTAAATGCAATCTGTAAGAATTGTGTTTCTCCAAAACCTTGGGTAGAATTAATATCTACATACCACAAATCGTACGAATGTAACAACTGATCTAAAGAAACTGCTGTGTTATCGTTAAAATTCGCTTCCTCTACATAACATGATGTAAATAATGTTGCACTAAGTGCAAATCCTAATAATAGTTTTAATGTCTTCATAATCTAACGGTTTTAAGGTTATTACTTTTATAGTTTCAAAACGCGTGCCAAAATGTATTTAATGTTTTACCTATAGTCTGGCTGAGCGCAGTCGAAGCCTTTTTTTCTTAGATAAATAAGCACTTCGACTGCATTCGATGTGACATAATAACCTCATATATTTTACGTATTTTTGAAATACATAATTGATTTAATTCTATGAGTGATACTACAAAATATGCTGTATTCGGAGCCGGAAGTTGGGCAACTGCAATCGTAAAAATGCTCTGCGAAAACTTAAATGAAGTCGGTTGGTACATGCGAAGTGTTTATGCCAAAGAGCATATTTTAAAAGAACAACATAATCCTAGTTATTTGAGTTCGGTTGAGTTTCATACTGAGCAATTAAAACTCAGTAACGACATTAATGAAATCGCTGAATGGGCAGATATCCTTATTTTTGCAATTCCTTCTGCTTTTATGCATTCTGAACTAGAAAAACTGACCGTCGATATTAGTAATAAAATTGTGATATCAGCAGTAAAAGGAATTATGCCAGAATCTGGAAAATTAGTTGGTGAACATTTCCATGATATTTATAATATTCCTTTCGAAAATATCGCTGTAATTGCTGGTCCTTGCCATGCAGAAGAAGTTGCTTTAGAACGCTTATCTTATCTCACTATCTCTTGTGCCGATGCAGAAAAAGCCCAAGCCATAGCAGATAACTTATCGAGTGATTATATAAAAACTAAAATTAGTGATGACATTATTGGTGTAGAATACGCTGTAATGCTTAAAAATATTTATGCAATTGCAGCCGGAATTGCACATGGTTTAGGTTATGGCGACAACTTTCAAAGCGTTTTAATGAGTAATTCTATTCGCGAAATGAAACGTTTTATTAAAAAAGTACATAAGATGAAACGCAACATTAATAACTCAGCTTATTTAGGCGATTTATTGGTAACAGGTTATTCTGTCTTCTCTCGTAACCGAATGTTTGGTAACATGATTGGTAAGGGTTATACTGTGAAATCTGCGCAGATGGAAATGAATATGATTGCAGAAGGCTATTATGCAACAAAAAGTGCTTTTTTACTCAATGAAAAGAATAATAAAAAAACGCGAATGCCCATTATTGATGCTGTTTACCAAATACTTTATGAAAATAAAAATCCTAAGAAAGTGTTTAAAAAATTGACGGATAAGTTGGATTAATTTTAGCTTCTGGCTATAATAGTTATTTCACCAAAACACCCTTCAATTGCATCAGAGGAACAGCCTGTAAAGCCTTTTCGTTAATCGTGTTTTTTCTAAACACATACGTTTTATCAAACATCTGATTGCCTTCAAAAAACGTAATCTTAAACGAATTATTCAGTTCTAAAACTTTCTCTTGTAGGTATTCAATCTTAGCATAGCTTCTTGCAGGTAATTTTGAAATGGTATGACGCATTGGTGGTGTCATTTTTTTATCTGTATAACCTTGAGAAACAATCAAAACCGTTTCTAAATCTTTATCTGTATTATTGATGATATAAGCGTTCCAATCTTGTGTTTTGTATTCTATATGCTTTTCTTGCACAACCACGACATAAACGTCTTTTACTTCTGGTATATCAATATCTTTCTTCATGTTAACAAAACTAAAACATTAAGTTAAGATTTTGATGGTCTCATTAAAAAAGTCGACCTTAGATATGATGCTTTTTTTAAGCCATAATATTTTATGAAAAATATAGTCTTATTATTTCTTTTTGTGTCACAATTTGTCATTGCTCAAAGTATCTCTGGTAAAGTTATAGATTCAAAAACAAATAAACCAATCGAAAATGTGACTGTATATATTCAAAAAAATAAAAGCGGGACAACTTCAGATAATAATGGGGTATTTAAGCTTACACCAAGTTCTAAAGTTAATAAAAGAACTATCATACAGTTTTCGCGAATAGGTTATCAGACTAAAAAAATGACTATCGCGAAGTTCTACAGAATAAAAAATACAATTATTCTTTCAAAAAAACTCGAAGAGCTTAACGAGGTTGTTATTAATGCATCTGAAAAACTAAATGATGAAATAAAATTTAAAAAATTGGCTTCTCTAAAGTCTGGGGTTTATGCTTTTGACTCTCATCTAGTTGGTAACAAAATTTATGTGATTGCTGGTAATTCATCATACAAAGAAGATGCACCCAAAAAAGCACTTGTACAAGCAGGCCGAATGCAAATGCCTACATTCACCTGGTTTCTTAGAGAAGGCAGTAGAGATTTTAGTCTAGAATCTTACAGTGATTTACTACAGATATACGATATAGAAAAAAACATTTGGTCTATATCTAAAACTAAATTTAGAAAACGTACAAACCATAATGTTAATTCTTATGGAAATGACCTTTATGTTTTAGGAGGTAAACGTTTGTCAGATATTGGAAGGTATGAATACTTAGATGAAAAAATTGAGGTTTTAAAAATGGGATCAAATGAAATTATTATAGATAATACTAATCCTCATCAAGCAGCAAATTTTGCATCCATAACTTATAATGATAATATCATTGTTATGGGAGGTTCTATTAAACAAAAGAAGAACGGAAAAAAAGTATATTCTGATGCTTCGCATATTTATAATATTACTTCTGGAAGTTGGTACGAACTTCCAAAAATGAAAACTGCTAAAGAAACTCAAGGCGTTATTATAGGTAATAAAATTTACCTTATTGGTGGGTATGACGGTTCTAAATTAAACTCAATTGAGTCTTACGATTTAAAAAGTGGAAAGTGGAAAAGTGAAGGCAAATTATTTTACAAAATGGAAAGTCCGGCATTAACGACACATCAGCATATAATCTATATTTTTGATGAAGATAAATTGTTGACTTACAACACTATTACTAAAACTTTAAAAGGGTATGATATAGGTTTAAGTCTAAAAAGCCCTAAAATGCATTACCACCAAAACAAGCTTTATTTATTGGGTGGTTATACTTTTAATGAATATTCATCAACTGCATCTCCAGATCTTTATGTAATTGATACAGATGAATTTTCTAAGACAGCTCCTTTAAACACTAAGACAATTAATTAAATTATGGAAATCAAATTCATTTTTATCAATCTATTATTCTTTTATATTAGTTTCAGCCAAACCAACGAAAAAATCACAACGATAGAAACTGTTGAAGTTCTAAATAATAACAGAGAAGAGGCTATATATTACTTTCAGAATAATTGGAAGTCTTTAAGAGAAAAAGCAGTTGAAAGAGGTTATATACATTCCTATGCGATAATGGAATCTACTTATAGCGACAAGACCCCTTTTCATATTACACTATTGACTACCTACACTAATGAGGAACAACATAAAAATAGAGAAGCACATTTTGCTGAACTCATCAAAGAAAGTGATGGCTTAAAACTTTTAAACGAAAAAAAACCAACAGAATTTAGGAAATCAGTGTTTAGTATTGATGCTGCTAAACATTTAAAATAACTTTTATAAAGCCGACTTAAACTGTTCTAAGAAACGAACATCATTCTCGCTCAACAAACGGATATCACTAATTTGATTGAGTAACATCGCAATACGATCGATTCCCATACCAAAAGCAAAACCAGAATATTCTTTAGAATCTATACCACAGTTTTCTAAAACATTTGGGTCTACCATTCCACAACCCATAATTTCTAACCAACCTGTTCCTTTAGTGATTTTATAATCGGTTTCTGTTTCAAGTCCCCAATATACATCGACCTCAGCACTTGGCTCAGTAAAAGGAAAGTAAGAAGGACGCAATCTAATCTTAGATTTTCCGAACATTTCAGTTGTAAAATATTGTAAAGTTTGTTTCAAATCTGCAAAACTCACATCTCTATCAATATACAATCCTTCCACCTGGTGAAAGAAACAGTGTGAACGCGCCGAAATCGCTTCGTTACGATAGACACGGCCTGGCGAAATAGTACGAATTGGCGGTTTATTATTTTCCATATAACGTACTTGTACCGAACTTGTATGTGTACGCAATAATATATCTGGATTGGTTTGAATAAAGAACGTATCCTGCATATCTCGTGCTGGATGGTATTCTGGCAAATTCAATGCCGTAAAGTTATGCCAATCATCTTCAATTTCTGGTCCTTCACTGACATTAAACCCAATACGAGAAAAAATATCTATAATTTGATTCTTAACAATAGAAATAGGATGGCGTGCACCTAAAGCGATAGGTTCGCCTGGACGTGATAAATCTCCATAAACTCCTTTGTCTTCTTCCTGATTTTCAAAAGCTTCTTTTAAAGTATTTACTTTATCTTCAGCGGTTTTCTTAAGCTGATTAATAGTTTGACCGAATTCTTTCTTCTGATCGTTTGCTACATTTTTAAACTCAGCAAAGTACTGTTTTAGTAATCCTTTTGATCCTAAATACTTAATTCTAAAAGCTTCAACCTCTTCTTTTGATTGTGCTTTAAAAGCTTCTGCTTCTATTATGAGTTCTTTTAGCTTATCTATCATTTTATGCTGAATTTATTTAGCTACGCTGAATCTTCGATTTCAGTATCTCTTCGTTTATTCAGTCTGCAAATTTAAAAAATCTTAATTGATATAGTCTGTTTCTATAAAATAGTTCACAATAGCTTCTTTCATTAAAACACTCTGTTCTCCTGCTTTAAGATGTGGCAATTGTGCCAATACTTTGTAATGTGGCCAACCATCATCATCAACATAATCAAATTTATAAAACCCATAAGGTTCTAATACCTTACAAATAGCAATGTGCATTAAATCGAGTTTATGATCCTTTTTATACTCTCGATGTATTTGTCCAAGTTCCTGAACACCAATAAGATATATTATAGAATCTAAGTCTAATTTATCACCATCAGCGAACTGATTAGAGAGCTTTTCTACTACTAAATCCCAACGCTCTTTTAATTGTTCATCTCTTGCCATAATTTATCTAACACTATCTACGTTATAGAATTGGCAAAGTTAATGTACTTTTGTCTAAACCGCTAGTATTATGAGTATCATTGATATTATTTTAGGAGCCTTATTATTATTTGGGCTTATTCGTGGAGCTATGAAAGGCCTTTTTGTTGAAGTCGCTTCTTTAGTTGCCTTAGTCTTGGGTGTTTATGGAGCAATTCACTTTAGTGGTTTCGCCGCTGAATTTTTAGAGTCTAAAGTGGAATGGAATGAAAAAACCATAAATATTGTAGCATTTGCAATAACTTTTGTGATTATCGTTTTAGCTATCAGTTTGGCTGGAAAAGCTTTGACCAAGCTTGCTGATTTTGCCGCACTAGGAGTCATAAATAAACTTGCAGGTGGTATTTTTGGAGCGCTAAAAATTGGATTAATTCTTAGTGTCCTTTTGATTGTATTCAACAAATTGAACAATTCGCTTCCATTTATGGAAAAGGAGGATCTAGAAGAAAGTATTTTGTACAAGCCTGTAAAATCAATTGCTCCAATGATTTTTCCTAATCTTATCAAAAGTGAAGCTGAAGAAAACTCTGATGAAGAGGCATAAAAAAAGCCACTCTTATGGGAATGGCTTTTCAATTTATAATTTGATATTATAGCATTTCTACTTTTCCTGTGTGTAAGCTATAAACTCCACCAACAATAGCAATTTCACCATACTCTTCCATTTCTTTCAATATTGGACTTTTCTCTCGAATACGATCCATAGTAAGTTTTACATTATTTTCGACTGTTTTTGCTACAAAGTTTTTATTAGACGAAGTTGTTTCTCCTTCAACCTCTTCTGCAGATTGTCTAACGGCTGGCATAATATTACTCAATAAATGTGTTATGTTTCCTAACTCTACACCATCACAGGCTGCCTTTACGGCACCACAAGCTTCATGGCCCATTACTAAAACCAATTTACTACCTGCAACTTTACAAGAATACTCTAAACTTCCTAAAATATCTGCGTTTTCAAAATTACCAGCTACTCTGGCTACAAAAATATCACCAATTGCTTGATCCAAAACAGTTTCTACTGGTACTCTAGAATCTATACAAGATAACACTACCGCCTTTGGGAACTGCCCACTTGTTGTTTGTTGTACTAAAGCAGAATTATCTGCCCCTTCTAAATTTCCACTTACAAAACGATTATTCCCTTCTAGTAAATCTTGTAACACACTATTAGGTGTCATTGCGCTTTGAACGTCTTTTGTTATTGCTGTATTTTTCATGAATCTATAATTTGCGTGAAATTTTATTTTTACTAAAGTTAATGAATACTTTTGTTAATCGCTCTCTTTGCTAAGTTTAAAAAACTTGATAAAACTTTCTGGGTTTTCAACAACACCTCTTTCAGAAAAAATCTTTATATCAATATTTCGTTCCCTTGCTTTAAAAGCAAAATCTTCCAAGATTTCAATAATATCATTGTCTAAAAATCTCGTTTTTCTGACATCAAGCTCTAAAAATGAATTCTCTGGTAATTGGTCTAATTCCTTTAAAATTGATGCTTTATTAAAAAATGTTACTTCTTCAGCTAAAGTCATTTTTATTTTTCCATCATCTACATCTTCACCTTCTATATGTAGAAAATGTGAATTTTTAAAACTCTTAAAAAGTACTATAAAAATACCTACGGCAAGTCCAAGTCCAATTCCCCAAAGTAAGTCTATAAATACAATCCCTAGAATAGTAATAATAAAAGGAACAAACTGCATCCAGCCAGAATTATACATAGCTTTAAATGTTGAAGGCTTTGCAAGCTTATAGCCTACGATAAATAATATTGCAGCTAATACAGAAAGAGGAATAAGATTTAATACTGTTGGTATTGTTATTATAGATATCAATAGTAAAAATCCATGAATTACTGCAGAAGCTTTACTCTTACCACCAGACTGAATATTCGCTGAGCTTCTAACTATAACCTGAGTTACAGGTAGCCCTCCAATCAGTCCTGAAACAATATTTCCTGTGCCTTGAGCAAAAAGCTCTCTATTTGTAGGAGTAACATTTTTATCTGGATCTAATTTATCAGTAGCCTCAACACAAAGTAATGTCTCTAGGGACGCGACCAACCCTATTGTAAATGCAGTTATTAATATTTTTGGATTAGTAATTGCAGAAAAATTAGGAAATGTAAGTAAGTCCTTTAAACCAGATAAACTTTCTGGAACTGGCACAGATACTAAATGGTCTTTGCTTAATTCTAAACCTGTGTCTTTAGTTAGGAAAAAATATACAATACCAATAACAACCGCAACTAACGGACCTTGTATAAGGTTAAAAATTTTACCTTTTTTACTTAATACATTTCCCCATAGTAAAAGTATTACCATAGAAATTAAAGCAATTATAGTTGCTCCTTTATCGAAGTTACCACTAATTATTGCATTTATAGTTTTTAGTAATTCTGTTAATGTATTTTCACCATCAATTTGTAAAAACGCAAAATTACCTTCAGGATTTTTATCTAATCCAAAAAAATATGGAATCTCTTTTAATATAATAACTATACCTATACCTGTAAGCATTCCTTTAATGACCGAAGAAGGGAAATAATACCCTATTATACCTGCTTTAAATACGCCTAGAACTATTTGAAATACACCGCCTAAAACTACAGCAACAAGAAAATTTTCATATCCGAGATTTCCGATTGCTGTGGCTACGATAACTGCTAAACCTGCAGCTGGACCACTTACACCAATTTTTGAACCAGACGCACCGCCTACTATAATACCACCAACAATTCCTGCTATTAAACCAGTAATAGGCTCTGCCCCTGAGGCAACAGAAATACCTAAACATAAAGGTAGTGCAACAAAGAATACGACAATACTCGCTGGTATGTCATTTTTTAAAGTTTTAAACATATATAAATTCATTTGAGCTATAGAACAATTCCAATAGCTAATTTTTAATAATTTTTTAGACAGAATTATCCGAAACGGAAAAATCAAATGAACTCGGGCGGTGGGAATATTATATTAAGATGTGGTTTAGGGTAGGTTTTAAACTTATATTCAATAAGTCTAACATCAGCATTATTAACTAAAAATTCTTGTAAAGGCTCTAAATTATTATCAAAAAGAAGTTTTAGGTTTTCATTTTCTTCTTCCTCTTCACCAATGCCAAAAAAACAAGACACATCTACAGAGTCATCAAAAGATATAATAATTGTAGGAGCTGATACTATAATCAAAAATAATATAGATAAAAAAACAGCTGTCCTATATTTAGTGCTTTTTAGCATAAGCAGTAAATATAAGATTAAGAATTTAACATACTGTTAAATAAGCTTTAAAAAATTTTAACAGATTTAATGTTTCAGAAAAAACCTCCATTACATAATTTCTATGTAATTGGAGGTTAAATAACTCATTATTTTAAAAAATTAACCTAAACCATTATATTTTTTTTCTCTTTCACATTATAGTTTTCAATATTATTTTTTAACCCTAAATTATCTAAAGAAACATTTCCTTTAGAGTCTAATACATTCTCATCTGTGACAACAAAAACAACACCATCAAAATTTTTATGTACTAATTGGGTAATATTATCTCCAAAGAAGTTAAATCGTTTTTGTTTTCTTTCTCCTAAAATAATCATATCTGGCTGAGATGTTTTGATAAAATTTTCAATCTCATTCTTAACATTCCCAAATGCAAATGTGGTCTTAATTTTAATTTTGTTCTCTTTTGAAATTTGAGCAGCTAAATGCTTCACTTCTTTATCTATTTTATTGTGCGCATCTCTAATAGCGCTTATTGCGAGGTAAGGATTTTCTATTTGAGAAACTTCTGTTGCGGCTTTAGCATGAAATAACTCAACGTTCGCATCAATCTCATTAGATAACTTAGCTGCATAACTCAAAGCTTGGTCTGACTTCTCTGTCAAATCTGAAAGTACTACTATTTTATATTTATTATTTTTCATAATATATTTTTTTTAAATTCTACTATTAGTCAACTTCAGTTCAAGAGGTTGATTTTTTTCAATTTTATTTTTTGAAATACCTGATTTATCTATGCTCCAATTATAATTCTTCTTGTATGTCTTAAATCGGTTAGAATCATTTGTATCAATCACTTTCAAATACATCCACTCGTTATCCAATAACATTTCAAGATGTTTATTCCTTCTAAGAATTAATTCAACTCGACCTAATGGTGCGTGAATTATTGTTGTTAATCTTAAAGGTTGGTGATACATTTCAGTATCCGATGCTTTTAGCGATTGCAGCGGAAGCCCCATTTTTAAATCTCCCCCGTTTCCTTGTACGACACCAAATTGTCCAGTAATATTATGTGTGATTTTTGAGCCACCTCCAAACTTGTCATTGTCTACTGCACTAAAATAATAGTGATTATTAATCCATTGGGTTACTACCATTGGTCCACCCATGATACCTGCAAGTGCATCACCTTCAGTATCAGATGTCCAATTGTATGAGTGCATAAAACATCTACCATCTAATTGCATTGACGCGGTTAAATCTCTAGAACCAACTATAAAGGCTGCATTTTTCGCCAAGCCCCATTCTGGTCGAGTTTCTCCCCAATTGAGAGATTTCTTTTGAGCCAGTTCTACACTTCCAGAAGTAACGTTTAAGCGTTCTGAAGTTGCTGTTTCTTGTGCTTTTTCAAGATTCTTTTTTAATATCTGAATACGCTCAGCATGAGATTCTGGTAAATGTGAATCAAACAAAACAATTTCGTCTGTAGTCGTATTATGCTCAGCTCCAATAAAAATTGTATCTGCTGGAATATTAATATTATGATCTATTTTTAAACTACGTCTTACCCATTTATCATTAGCCAAACTTGCTAAAAGTCTGGCATTATGTCGTCCAGGACTTGCAGCACAAGCACCACAATCTAAACTAGATCCGAATGGATTATTTGCTGTATGACTTCCATGCCCAGCGAATACCACCAATGGTGCAAATTGATCCCATCCCATCAAGTCAAAACCAGATTTTACGATTGCAACTTTTTCTTCAATGGCTATATCTTGGTTTTCCTTATTACCTTCATTGTATGCAATTTGTGGCTGACAGAATGATTCATAATCACGATTATTTCTGTTTTTAATTTTGAAATATGATTTTGGTGCAAAGGATTGTCCTAGTATGGATAAACCATAAAAAGCACCAGCACCTTCAACAAAACCGAAGGAGGATGGTAACATATTCTTAAGTCGTTTTAAGATATGTATTTTAGCTTTAGTTTGCTTTTTTTCATTTTTAAAGTTGGTATCTTGTTCAACCAATCTCTCATTTGGAGTTTCGGTAATCTTATATGGAGAACCTACAATCGGAGGGCAAGATTTAATACTAATATCTTCTTGGTAGTGCTGATAATCTGCCGCTATTCCGAAAAAACCTGCATAACCATAAGTTTCATAATTTCCTGATGCCTCAACATGGCGTCGAATCATCTCAGAACGTGTATCTATACAAAATACGAGCTGTGCATCTACAGATTTATTTTTGTTTTCAGACAAATCGAAACTGGTATTACTTGTTTTTAAATCTGAAACTAATTTATTTTGAAACGTTGCTTCCCATGCTTTAAGCCATAGATGCTTTAGCTTAATAATAGATTCATTTTCAGAATTTTCAGTTGACAATTCTAATGGCATACTAAGATGATTCGCAATGGTTAATCGTACTGCCAGATAATCTTTAATAGTAATAGGGAACTGTTGTTGCCATACCGAATTAGTGTCCATGCGATGTTTTATATAACCTGTCCAGCCAGATAATGCCGCAATATGAGCACTAAAAACTTCGGTATAATCGCTAATATTATGTGCATTTAAAACTTGCTCTAACGCTTCAATACTTGTTTTAGGTAAGTGCTTTATACTTGGCTTGTTAATATCTGAATCATATATGGCTAATGCTCTCCAAGCTTGGTAAAATCCTTTTTCTTTATATGGCATTTGCCATTCTGCCATACCTTCATCCATAAATGCTGCTAACCATTTAGACATAACAACATCCAATTTAGACGTTGGTTTCTCTGTTGGCATGTTTTCATCACTTTCCATCTCCATTAAGTACACTTCTGGCGATTTAAAAAGTTCTGCTTTTTTCAACATTTCTTTTAAAATTACCTGATCAATATCTTCATTTTCTAAGGCCTGTTTATACACCGAAGCACTTGGATAGGTTTTCGATTTTAAGAAACGTCCTGCTTCATGCACAGCATCTTCAAATGGTAATTTCTCGTAACCAGACATAGGATTAGAAGTTACAAAAGAATACAAAGGCCACGTAGTACCTATACGCTGTGATGCGACTTCAATACTTGATAGAATTTGTTCTTGCTTAGACATGACTAGTTGGTTTTAAAAGAAACAATAGATTTACTTATGGGTTGTGAAATATTCATGAGTTTAACGTAAAGCCAAGGGATTTTTCTAAAGACACCAGATAGCATAATATAGAAACCGATTAAGAATACGATACCAAAAATTATATGCACTGGTGTTAATGCTACAGCGATATTTGCCATTGGCATATCGTGCATTAAAATTGTGACCCCATTAAATACTAAAGCATAAACTCCAATACCTACGATAATTAATAATGGCGTTACAAATAACTTTTGAGTAACATTAATATTTGTTTGATTAAGAATATTATAAACGATTTGACCAACAGTTAAAGCTACTATGAAAGTAAGAAAGAGTCCGCTATCTAACTTTAATCCTTTTCCAGTTAAATAGGCGAATAATATACCTCCCAAAATTGCTGAAACACCAATGATTACAGTTTGCAATGGTTTAATGACAATTTTTTCTGGTGGTTTTGGCAGTGTACGCTTAATTTCTTCGCCTGCTGATAAAAATAAAAACGCTTTATAAAAACCGTGAAGAATTAGGTGTGCAATTGCCGCAGAGAAAAAACCAAGTCCACATTGCATTACCATAAAACTCATTTGTGCTATAGTAGAGCATGCCAATTTTTGTTTTACATTAACCTGCATGAGTTTACTAAACTGCGCTAAAATCGCTGTTAAACCACCAATAATAAATATGAGTAATAATACGTTCGCCGAAAATAACAATGGTGCAAAAATGGTTAATAAAATACCTGCCCCATTGACGAAGCCTGCATGCATTAATGCTGAAGCTGGTGTTGGTGACGTCATTGCAGACAACAACCATCTATGAAATGGAAATATCGCAGACTGAATAATCGCTGCTGTAATAATACAAAGCCCGGAAACAGTACTCATCCATTGTGGTACAGTTTCAAGATTCGCTAATATCTCAGTTTTTGTGATTGCACCTGTACTATATGACAGTAATGTAATAGCTATACCAAAGAAGAGTGCTCCACCTAAATAATTAAGTCTTGCGAATCTAGAGGCATTTTGCGCTTCCTTCCATTCAGAATCAATACCGATTAATTTAGCCATAATCAAGCCCATTAATAACCAAAACAATACCATTAGTGCAATATGGTTTGAAATTACAAATAGCATTACCGATAATGAAAAAGCCAAACAATACAATAAAAATTGTGGTTTCCTTTTAAAGCCCTTCATGTAATTAGTAGCATACATTTGCACAATAGCGCTGAAGAAGGCTACGACGGTCCAAATAACAATACTAAAACCATTAATTTGAAACAGTTCTCCAAAAGTCCAACTTGGGAATTCTGAAAAATTAAAAACGAGTAAAGCCAGATTGCCAAGAAACATAATCCAAGTCAATGGAATTAAAATTTGAGACAAAAGGGAATTCTTGTTTAGGTTGTCTAAATGACTTTTTGATGACATTGCTATAGATATTTTGTTTTAAAAAACACTGTGATTTCTAAATATTAAGTGCAAATGTCAAAAAAATATTTAATTAATTTTTATTTATATATTAAATATATAACATAAATTTAATTTATATATAATTATGCCATATATGGAATAGTCTAAAAAAAAAGAGCATCAAATTGATACTCCTTTTTTTTACAAAAATATCTATACTTATTTCAACAATTTAATGTCTTTAGAAGGAATCCAACCCGTTGAATTATCGGAAAGTTCAATTTTATTCCAATCTTCATAAGTGTCTAAAACTTGTACTTTAGTGCCTTCGTGCAGTCTAAATACTTCTTCACTTTTTTGATTGGCCTCTGCTTTCACTTTGCTTTCTTGTGAAAATACTATTGCTGGATTATCTTTTTTATTCAAGCTCTCTTTTTGAAAAGCCATGGCCATAGAAAAACAAGCTATCAATAAACTTAAAACACTTATAATAAATGCAATTCGTTTTTGCGATGTGGCATAAGAGAAATGATACATTAAAAATAATAGTACAAATATAATAACACCACCTATTGCGATTTTCGCCCAAGTATCTACTTTAAAGGTATTTACCACATTATTAATGATTCTTGAAAACCCAACCTCAGGTACTTTATCAATTGCATCAATAGTCATCTGTTGTGCAAATGACAAATTGTTCTCAATATCCTTATCATTAGGGTTTAACTGAAGTGCTTTTTCAAAATAATAAATGCTAGGTGCAACATTATTAAGCTTGTAATTGGCATTACCAAGATTATAATACAATTCGGCAGAATGTACTTCTGACTTTAATATAGATTCATATTTATCAATGGCCTCTGCATATTTACCTTCATTATATAAAGCATTGGCCTGCTCAAAAGTTTTATCATTTTGAGGAAACCCAAAAACGCTAAAACAACAAAAAATAATGGCGATTATTATTCTCATATTATCTTAGCTGTTTATCGATTAATGAAATTGTTTTAGCCGCCTTTTCATAATCATTCTGCATTGTTACCTGAGTAATTGGTGTATAACGTGCTAATTCGCAATTTTCTAATATTGAAATAAAATCTGAAATAACTTCTGGTTTTACTTGTCTTTCATTAAGTATGGCATCTATTTTTTCTTTGTTAAAATCGCTGGTTTCTATATTCAGTTTTGCTTTTAAATAATTATGTAGCGCTTTTTCTAACGCCAAGTAAAACGATTCTTTTTTACCTAATGCTTTTTTTGCTTCACCTAGATACTTTTTAGCTAAGCGATCTGCCTTTCTTAATCGGTTACCTTGCACATCTGCATCGCGCTCGTCCTTTTTCCTTCTTATTACAATAGCCAAAGGAATTGCTAAGAATGGTAATAGCAATAATGTCCAAAAGTTGGTCGTTTTAAAAAACGATTGGCTTGTCATATCAGACCAATTAGCAGATGTCTTAATAAATGCAAAAGTATTTGAATTTGGTCTTACAGCTTGTTTAGTCGTTGAGGCTATATCGCTATCATTAGCGACAGCAGTTGGACCGTCTAACACATCTATAACTATTTCATTAGAAGTGATACGCTTATAACTTTCGGTTTCTAAATCGAAATACGAAAATGAAATTGAAGGCACAGGATATTTTCCTTTGTATTGTGGAACAATAGTATAAGTATCTGAAATACTACCTTGCATTCCTTTTAAATTAGTACTAACCCTTTCCTTATGCTCAGGCTCATAAACCTCTAAAGAACTTGGCACTGTTAGTTTAGGGAGTTCAAATAGTTTTAAATTTCCTTTTCCTGATACTTCTATTTTTGCTTGAAGCGATTCAGTTGCATCTAAAGCTGTTTTGGTTGTGGTGACCTTAAAATCAAAATTACCAACAGCTCCTTTAAAATCCGAAGGCTTACCTTCCTCTGGCAATGGTTTTACGTTGATAGTTCTGCTGCCAGCAGTTACTATTTTAGGAACTTTAGTCATTATTGCTCTTCCAAAAATATCATATCTATTTGTTGGTACTTCAACTGAGAGATCTAGCACCAATGGTTCTAATTTTAGCTTTCCAGTTTTTTGAGGATATAATACAGTTTTACGAAGTATAACATAACGATAATCTTCACCCTTATATTCTGCTTGGTAAGTGGGAAAACTTTTAACTTCTATATTTTGACTCCAAAAATCATTATATCTTGGACTATCTTTTTCAGTCCAACCTCCAACTCCAGTTTCTCGCGAAACGTATAACTTATAAACTACAGTAATAGCTTCATTTAGGTATGGATTTGCTTTAGAAACCTCGGCTACCAAATGTATATTCTCCGAAGCAACATCTGAAGCCGTTGGAGGTGCGTTAGGCTTATCCACAGCTGCTGTAACATTTACAGTGATTGGAAACGTCTTATAGGTCTCACCCTCAATCTCTATTGTAGCTTGTTTTATGGTGAATTTTCCGCGTTTTTTGGGTGCTAAAAAATAACTGTATGTTTTAGAATAGACGCGTTTACCATTACCTGAATAATTACTTACCGATGTATTTGGTCCCATCACCACATCGAAATCTTTAAAACTTGGTGGTACAAAATTATCACCATCCTTGTTCATCTCAAAATCTATACGCAAACGTTCGTTTACACCTAACTTTTTCTTGCTGACTTTAGCTTCAAATTTTACTTGTGCCGAAGCCATACTCGTTGCGAGTATTAAAAATAGTATTGATATGCGATTTATTAAAAATTTCATTGCTTGTAACAACTAGCTGTAATCAGATAACACGTATTGTAATATTATCTGTTTTAAGTGTTTTATTCACTTTTTGCATTTTAAGACGACCAAACTGATCTGTTGTTTTAGAAGGTAATTCTGCGGTAACGTTTAATTCTAATGCCCCAAAATTAAACTCACCTTTTAGTTTTGGTCTTAAAATTGATTTCTTTAAGATGACATATCGATATCTTTCATTCTTAAAAAATTCATACTCAATTTTCTTATTTAATGACTCTATATCTTTAATTTCAAAATTTTCATTTTCTGAATTTTCATGCACTTCATAATTAGCAATACCTATATCTTGAGATACATATAATTTATAGGTAACGGTCAAAGAATCACTAAGTTTCATTTTTGAATCTGATACCTCAGCAACAATATGTACGCCTTTATCGAATATGGAGTCTAAGTCAGTGGATTCTGTTTTTTCTTGTGCAAAAATAATACTCCCAACAAGCAGAGAAAATAGTATTGATATTTGTTTAATTACTTTCATATTATTTGTCCTAAAATATTCTTGAAACATTACCAGTCTTTCTCTGTTTTTACTTTTGCTCCTTTTTGTTTTTTGGCATTTATTTTTTCTTGTACTTTTTGCTCTTGGTTTTGCATAGCCTCTAAAATATTCTTCATCTGCTGTGGTGACATTTGACCAGGTTTTGGTTTTTGCTTTTGATCTTTTTTATCTTTTTTGCCATCACCTTTACCATCATCTTTTTTATCGTCTTTTGGCTTTCCTTTTTCATCTTCCTCTTTATCTCCTTCTTTCTTATCCTTATCTCCTTCGTCTTTTTTATCTTTTTCGTCCTTGTTTTCGTCTTCTTTCTTTTGCTGGTCTTCTTTATCCTTTTCTTGGTCTTTATCTTTATCCTCTTTATTATCTTCTCCACCACCATCTTTTTGCTGCTCCGCACATTCTTTAGCTAATGCATAATTATAACGTGTTTCTTCATCGTTTGGATTATTTCTTAGTGCATCTTTAAAGGCTTCAACAGCTTCTTTACATTTTTCGTTTTGCATTAGAATATTACCAATATTATGAAACACTCTATGTTTTTCATCTTTAGTAGTAGCGTTTTTCGCGGCTTCCATATTCCTAAATAAAGCTTCATCAAAACTTCCTTCTCTAAAGTATGAGTGTGCTAAATTATACGCTCCAACTGCTTTTTTGGGAGCTTCTGAAATGGCTTTTCTATATTCCATTTCAGCTTCGATATAATTCTCTTCTTCAACCAACTCATTAGCTTTATAAACCAAATTAGTTGCTTTTTTTTCTGCTTTTAGTTGCTCTTTATTGAGGTCTTGAGTGAATCCGAGACTTCCAATTAAAACTGTTATGAGCGTTATGTATAGTTTCATTACTATTTATATTATGTCTTAAACTCTAAATTAATAAAGCCTGTTGTTACTTAGCGTTAAAATAATTCTAAAAGTTTTAACTCGTATATTTCTATCAATTCATATAGGATTCGTTGAACATATTTAATATATGTGCTTCCCATTAGTCTTATTAGATATATGTTTCGTTAAATAAATTCAACTTCTTTAACCATGCTGTTTTTCTTTCTAAAAAGAAGATATCAATAAACAACAATAGAATACCAAAACCGAGAAACCACTGAAATTGATCTTTAAAATCTGCTATTTGCTTGGATTCAAATTCCTTTTTATCCATTTTATCCAGCACCTCTTTGATAGCATCAACTACTTCAATAGTATTATTTCCATTGATATAGATTCCATTTGTTTCTTCGGCAATTTCTTTTAAGGTTACCTCATCTAATCGTGTTATGACGGTTTCACCTTGTCTGTCCTTTTTATAATTAAGTATAACGCCATTTCGTTTTATTGGTATTGGTCCGCCTTTGGCATCACCTACACCGATGGTTAAAATTCTGATGCCTTGTTCATTTGCTTCTTCAGCAATATCAACCGCTTCACCATCATGATCTTCTCCATCCGAAATAATTATTAGGACTCTGTTGGTTTGCTCTTCGTCATCATAATAGGTTTTTGCCAACTCAATCGCTTCACTAATTGCTGTACCTTGGGAGGACAGCATATCCGTATTCATGTTTTGCAAAAACATTTTTGCCGAAGCATAATCTGTTGTAATTGGCAATTGTGGAAAAGCTTTGCCTGCATAAGCGATAATCCCAACACGATCACTCGCTAAACTATTAATAATTTGAGTGACTAACTGTTTTGATTTATCTAAACGGCTAGGTGCAATATCTTCTGCTAACATACTTTTTGAGACATCTACCGCAAAAACAATATCGACTCCTTGACTACGGACGGTTTCTAGCTTTGTTCCTATTTTAGGATTAACCAATGCTAATGATAAACATGCAAAGGCAGCACAAAGCACTAATACTTTTAGTACACTTTTAAATAGAGATTGATTTGGGCTTAGTCGTTTTAGCAATCTACTTTCAGCAAATTTTTTCTGCGCAGAGCGTCTCCAAATTTGCAGAAATAAAAACAATAGAATGATTACTGGAATAACCAGCAACGTCCAAAACCATATTTTTTCATCGAGTCTAAACAAAGCTTCTAAAAATTGTGTTTCTTAATATGAGTTCTAGTAACAAAAGCAAACCAGCTAAGAGTACGATTGGTCTATATTTTTCCTCGTAGTTATAATATTTCTTTTCTTCAATTTCTGTTTTTTCGAGCTTATTAATTTCTTTATAAATTTCGGCTAACTTCTTATTATTTGTTGCTCTAAAATATTTCCCACCTGTATCCTCTGCAATTTCTTTCAACAATGCTTCATCTATTTCTACTTGCTGTCTACTATATCTAAATGAGCCATTGGCATTAAATCCTATTGGTGATAGTGCCATTCCATTTGTACCTAAACCAATAGTATAAACCTTAATACCATTATCTACAGCAAGAATACTTGCAGTTTTAGGATCTACGGATCCAGAATTATTAACACCATCTGTAAGCAGAATCACAACTTTACTCTTTGCTTTACTGTCTTTTAATCGATTGACTGAAGTACCCAAACCCATGCCAATTGCAGTACCTTGTTGAATTAAGGTGTTGTATCTAATATCTCTAAGTGATCTTAAAACTATTGATTTATCACTTGTTATTGGTGTTTTGGTGTACGCCTCACCAGCATATTCAACCAGTCCAATTCTATCATTTGGTCGTCCTTTTATAAAATCTCCTGCAACTTCTTTTAAGGCATCTAATCGGTTTGGACGCAAATCTTTGGCTAACATACTTGCGGATACATCAATAGCCATGACGATATCTATTCCACGAGTAGTTTTAGTTTTGGTAGAAACATCTACACTTCTAGGTCTTGCTAACGCCGTAATTAATAATCCTAAAGCTATGAGTCGCAAAGCAAAAAGCAAATGCCTAAACTTTGACCAGAATGAAGATGACGCTTTAAACCCTTTGATACTAGATATTTTTAATTCAGCTGTTTGTTGGTTATGCTTAAGGACATACCAGATCAGTGCTACTGGCAAAAGCAGTAACAACCAAAACAATTCTTTATTTAAAAATTCTATATTTTCAAACATTAGTTTTCGTCTTCTTCTGGTTCATCTGATTTGAGTTCTACTGAATCTATTATTCGCTTTACAATATCCTCGGCATAAGCGTCATCACTCCTACTAATAATTATAATTTGCTGAATAATATTTTCGGTAGTAAAGCTTAGAATAACATAGTTACCATCTTCGAAACTATCTGCTTTTAGGTCAGGAAATTCAGCTGTTCCAAAAGTTTTTAAGCCCTCGGCACCATTTGGCGTGACAAACTTTTCGTTTTTGGTAATTATGTTTCGAGCTCCTTTTTCTTCCCACGATTTTAAACTTCCTTCTACCACGGCATTAATATTTAACGCTTTCTGCTCATCTGCATCTTCTTTTTGATTTGGTGGCAAGTTTAAAACTGTTGTTCCTGTTACAATGTAGAAACGCTCAACTAGACTACCATAAGCAAAGAATGTCATTTTAGCCTTATCCTTTAATTCTTCTGGTATTTCTTTTTCTTCTCTTTTAAGAACTTTTGGTGTCTCTATCCAAATAGGTGGAAAACCGTATGCACTTTCTACCCAATCACCTTCTAAAAGTTCCTTACTTTCATGACCAACAATAGTATCCTTTACATAACCAAAACCATATTTAATTCCGAAGCCTACAAAAGTTGCAATAAGTAAGAATACCGAAATTGCTATGGTAAGTAATATTTTTTTGCGTTTCTTTTTACGCTCTTGTTCTTCTTTGTATTGTTGGTCTAATAATTTTTCTTCTTCTGTTGGTTCTGGTAAACTTTCTTTTACCTGATCTATTTCTTTGTCAATTGTAGCCTTATCCATTTCGGCCAAAGCAGTATCTGGTGCAGACTTAGCAAACTTTACTAAATCAGCACGTTTTAAAATAGATTCAATATTATTTATAGTATCCTTTGAAAGCGGAACTTGATTACCGTCTTTAAGCAACTGTAGTCGAGAAATTAACTCATCTGTGGTACTCTCTAAAGCACGATCATATACTTTTTCGTCTAAATATTTTCTAATAACAAAGGTTAATTCAGAATAATATTCTTTTACTTCTGATCGTATTAAATACTGACTTTCGTCTAGTTTTTTTAAAGCTAATTTTGCGCGATCATAAGCTGGTAAGAGCGCAATTTCTTCTTCCTCTGTCAATGGCTTTTTTCGCCATATAAACCAATACAGTAAAAAACCTACTAATGCCAATGCCAGTAAAACACCTAACAACCATTTCCACCAATTGCCTCCACTTTTTTTAACTTCAATAATTGGTTTAATATCATATAGCTTCTGCTTCGTAGTATCTACTTCTATGGTATTAACATCAACCCTTAGAGAATCCGTGAAAAATGGTTTGTCACCAATAATGATTTTTTGTCTTGGAATGGTATAAGAACCCGAATCGAATTGTGTGAGCTTATAAATTCTAGATAGTAAGAACTTAGCATCCCTTTTTGTCGTATCGATTTTTAAAGCCTCAACATTTTCTAAAGGCATAAATGTTTGCCCTTCAGGAAATACAACCAAGGACGTTGAATCTGCTTCAACTTTAATTTTATAGTTGATTTGTTCTCCGATTCTGATTTTTGTGGTATCAACTTCTGTTTTTACCTGTGAGAAAGCTTGGAAAGAAAAGAGAAAAAAGAATATAATGCTCGAAGCTTGAAGCCTGAAGCTTGAAGTCTTGTTACCGATATTCTTTACTATTTTAATTCTATTTTTCATACTTAATCTCTTCGTGCTTTTCTATCCTCTTCGTTTAAAATAACCTAATAGCTTTTTCACATAGCTCTCATCTACACGGCAATCTATTGTACCTGCTCCAGATTTAGTAAAAGTGTCTTTAAAGTAATTCACTTTTTCAGCATAAAACTTCCCATAATTCTGTCTTACTTTTTTAGATGCAGTGTTTACTAACATCAATTCACCCGTTTCTTCATCTTCCATTTGCACCATTCCCACATTCGGGATTACTTCTTCGTGCTTATCGTAAATTCTAATCCCAGTGATATCGTGTCTACCAGCTGCAATTTTTAAATTTTGCTTATAATCGTCTGCAATAAAATCTGAAAGCACAAAAACGATGGCTTTCTTTTTCATAACGTTAGATAAAAACTTTATAGCTTCAGCTATATCGGTGTTTTTACTTTTTGGTTGAAATTCTAATAGTTCTCTAATAATCCTAAGGACATGAGAACGTCCTTTTTTTGGTGGAATGTAAAGTTCAATGTCGTCAGAAAACAAAATCAAGCCAATTTTATCATTATTCTGAGTTGCCGAAAATGCAAGTGTCGCTGCAATTTCTGTGACAATCTCGTCTTTGAATTGATTTTTAGTTCCGAAGAGTTTACTGCCAGAAACATCAGCCATTAACATCATGGTTAGCTCACGTTCTTCCTCAAAAACTTTTATGTAAGGTTCATTATAACGTGCAGTAACATTCCAATCAATGTTTCTTACATCATCACCATATTGATATTGACGCACTTCAGAAAAAGTCATACCACGACCCTTGAAGGTTGAGTGGTATTCGCCTCCAAATATATGATCAGACAAACGACGTGTCTTAATCTCTATTTTTCGTACTTTTTTTAGAAGTTCTTTAGTATCCATTTTTTCAGTTTGCAGTGAGCAGTCTTCAGTTTGCAGTTCTTAAAATCAGAGTTCGAGTAAGCTACTGCCAACTGAAAACTGATTTACTGACAACTATTTATGGTACTTCAATCTCGTTTACAATCTTATTTATAATGTCTTCTGAAGTGACATTCTCCGCTTCGGCCTCATATGTAATACCTATTCTATGACGCAATACATCGTGTACTACTGCACGTACGTCTTCTGGAATTACATAACCTCTTCTTTTTATGAAAGCGTAGCATTTTGCTGCAGTCGCTAAATTAATACTTCCACGAGGTGAAGCCCCAAAAGAGATTAAAGCTTTTAAATCACCTAATTTATATTTTTCAGGATAGCGTGTTGCGAAGATGATATCGAGAATATATTTTTCAATTTTTTCATCCATGTAAACCTCTCTAACAGCTTCTTGCGCGCTAAGAATTTGTGTAATCGAAACCACAGGATTTACCTTATCCCAAGCTCCTTTTAAATTCGCTCTCATTATCATTTGCTCTTCATTGATCTTAGGATAATCAATAACTGTTTTCAACATAAAACGATCCACTTGAGCTTCAGGCAAGGGATAAGTTCCCTCTTGCTCAACAGGATTTTGTGTAGCCATTACTAAAAACGGTTTATCTAAAATAAATGTTTCATCTCCAATAGTTACTTGTTTTTCTTGCATGGCTTCAAGTAAAGCAGACTGAACTTTCGCTGGTGCTCTGTTAATCTCGTCTGCTAATACGAAATTGGCGAAGATTGGACCTTTCTTTATAGAAAAGTCATTTAACTTCATGTTGTAAATTAATGTACCCACAACATCGGCTGGTAATAAATCTGGTGTGAATTGTATTCTGCTAAAACTCGCATCTATAGCCTTAGATAGTGTGTTTATTGCTAAAGTTTTCGCCAAACCAGGCACACCTTCTAATAAAATATGACCTTGGCCTAATAACCCAATGAGCAATCGCTCTACCATGTGTTTTTGCCCAACAATGACCTTGTTCATTTCTAAAGTCAGCAAATCTACAAATGCGCTTTCTTTTTCTATCTTTTCGTTAATTGATTTAATATCAATTGTACTCGTTTCTTCCATGATTATAAAGGTTTAACAGCGAAACTATTTTTAGTAAATTTTCGAGGTTGCAAAATGTTAAAATTATTTGTTAGTTGCTGTTAACAATTGGTTAAAAAAAATGAGCAATACTAAAGTACTGCTCATTTTAAGAATTAATTATGGATTGGGATAATTAATATTAATATTTTCTTATTTCTGTATATATTTCTGGGCTGAGAATCATAGTGTCTTCATCTTCATCAAAATTAATAGAATTATCAATATCGATGTCTATTTCAAAATCGTATGTATGAGTTGCTGCCAATTCTAACTGAACCAAATTAGAAGGTTTTAAATTACCCAAATCTGTAACATCAAAACTATACAAGGTATTATTGATATCTATGAAATTATTATCTCCAAGTACCAATCTAATCTCATAGATGTATGTTGCTTGCATTTCAAAATTATCTACTAATAATAATTCTGAATCATTTCTAAAATCAAAAATATTATATGTACCTTGATTTATAGCATTTAGGCTTATCCAAGCATTTGGTGCATTATCATCTTCCTTTACTTTTAGTTGTACATCTTTAAATTCTAAGTAAACTTTATCAAATTCACCAACAGTACTTTTTAACTTTACGTTTATACCTGATAATTGATTACCCGAGCGGATATCTTCTGTTGTACAACTCGTGAAACAAGCTGCAATAATTAGGCTAAAAAAGAGTGATTTTATAGGTTGTAAATGTTTCATGATTTGGGTTTCATAATAATTACAGATCAATAATACCGTATTCTGTATGTTTTGAGTATTTTTATACACCAATTGCATAAAAACCCGTATAAACTGAAAAATAAGTGACATATTCTCGATTAATTGCAGGCACCATGACTTGGGGAAGTTGGGGAAAACAACTCTCAAAAAAAGAAATGGCAGCGTTAATGAATTTCTGCGTTTCTAATCAAATTACAACTTTTGACCACGCTGACATCTACGGAGCTTATACTACAGAAGCTGACTTTGGAAAAGCATTCACTTCATCAGGAATAAAACGTGAAGACATTCAACTGATTTCCAAATGTGGTATTCAGTATATGTCCGAAAACCGAAAAAATAAAGTTAAGCATTACAATTATGGAAAAGACTATATAATTTGGTCAGTAGAAGAATCTTTAAAACATCTTGAAACCGATTATTTAGATTTATTGTTATTGCATAGACCTAGCCCATTAATGGTTGCTGAAGACATTGCTGAAGCGATTACCATCCTAAAAAAAGATGGAAAGATAAAAGATTTTGGAGTCTCTAACTTCAAACCTTCACAAATGGAAATGGTTGGTTTGCGAATGGATATTGATGTTAACCAGATAGAATTTTCGTTAACTGAACATTCTGCTATGCATAACGGCACTTTAGATTATATGATGACGAGCGGAATAAAGCCTATGGCTTGGTCACCGTTAGGAAATGTATTTAGAGAAGACAATGAACAAACTAGACGCATACATAAACAACTTGGTGAGTTGATGGATAAATATAATGCTACTGAAGATCAATTGTTGCTAGCTTGGATATTAAAACATCCTTCAAGAATCCATCCAGTATTAGGAACTACCACCAAAGAAAGATTAAAGCAAGCCGTTGGAGCATACAAGATTGATTTAGAATTAGAGGATTGGTTTTTGATATTGGTAGCTAGTCAAGGGCATAAAGTGCCTTAATGAAAGAGGCCATCCCATCCCTTCCCAGAAGGAAGAGTTTTTAAAACTCAAATAGAATGAATAAAAGAAAAGTCGCATTAATTACAGGTGCAACAAGTGGTATTGGCAGAGCAACAGCTCAAGAATTTGCTAAACATGGTATCAATTTAGTGTTATGTGGTCGAAGGCAGGAGCGACTAGATAGTATTGAAAAAGCCCTATCTAAAGAGACTGATGTACACACTCTAAATTTTGATGTACGCGATAGAAAAGAAACACTAAAAGCTATTGAATCGCTACCAAAAAAATTTCAGAATATAGATATACTCATTAATAATGCAGGAAACGCTCATGGTTTGGACCCAATACAAACAGGAAGTTTAGACGATTGGGATGCCATGATGGATATTAATGTGAAAGGATTACTCTATGTGAGTAAAGCTGTGATACCAGGAATGACGGAACGAAAATCTGGGCATATTATTAACATTGGCTCTTCTGCTGGTAAGGAAGTTTATCCAAAAGGAAATGTCTATTGCGGAAGTAAGCATGCCGTTTTAGCTATTACCGAAGGTATGCGGCTCGATTTGAATCCCTTTGGAATAAAAGTCGGCGCTGTTAATCCTGGTTTAGTAGAAACAGAATTTTCTGAAGTGCGATTTAAAGGTGGAGATGAAGCTGATAATGTCTACAAAGGTTATAAGGCATTACAAGCAGAGGACGTGGCTGAAGTCATACATTTTGCAGTTACTAGACCTGCTCATGTTAATATAGCTGATGTGTTGATGTTTTGTACAGCACAGGCCAGTTCTACTATTGTAAAAAAAGAATAACATAAACCTATTTGTATAAAAATGAATGCAAATCCTGAGTTAAAGAAATTTTTATTGGCTTATGACCATGATATTCAAAAACTAACATTAGCATTACGCGATTTTGTCACAGACTTAATTCCTGAGGCTAATGAGTTGATTTGGGATAATTATAATGCAGTAGCATTGGCTTACTCTAAATCTGAAAAATTGAAAGATGCATTTTGTCATATTGCTGTATATTCAAAACATGTCAATTTTGGATTTAATCGTGGTGTAGAATTAACCAATGGGAATTTAAAATTAGAAGGAAAAGGTAAATTGATTAGACATATATCTGTAAAAAAAATAGAGTCTTTTCCAAAAGATGATATTTCAAAAATGATATGGGAAGCTGTTGGAATTTCAGAAAATTTAAATCCCAATTTAAAAGAGAAAAAAAATCTACCAAAAAGTATAGTCATGTCTGTATCTGAAAAGAAAATCCGACCAAAAAAATAAAACTTTTGATTAACAAACGTCTTCTCATAAAAAACTTATTAGCTCATAACGATGAGAACAGTTTCTATGACAAAAAGCGAAAAATTGATATCAGTTTTAAAGAAGGTAAAGCAAAATTTCTAAAACATATTTGTGCACTTTCTAACAGCAATCCCAAAAACAATTCTTATATCGTTATTGGCGTTGAAGATGAGGACAACAAAATTATAGGAGTAGACTTTTTTGATGATAGTAAAATTCAAAATCTTATTAATGCCTATCTCAGTAATCCTCCAATTGTTCAATATGAAAATATTCCGTTTCCACATTTACCAGATGATAAGGTCGTTGGCTTAGTTACCATAAGGCCTATTAATGATATTACCTCCCTAAGAAAAAACATATGGAAATATTATGGTGGTGCTGTCTTTTTTAGAGATGGTAGTATGAGTATGCCGAAGGTTTTTGACATAGAGATTAAAGATGTTAATTCTAAGATTGTTATTGCTATAGAAAAACATGCACGAAATAATATTCAATTAACACTTGACGGTGTTTTTGACTTTATGAATAAACGCCAAGATTTTAATCCTAAGTATAAAGTCTTTAAAGAGTACTTTGTATTATGCTGGTCTGGCGATAAAAAACACGTAAAAGAAAAAGTATTCTTTTCTCGAGTTGATATAGAATTAATAAATGAGCAAGTGCGCTTGTTCTATTCTGCACTAGATGAAGTGGCTATATCTTTTACAGAAAATTCATTTAAGATTATAGAATATGTAAAGCTAGGCTTGCAGCAATCTTATAAGTATTATAAACTAGAAGAAAAATTTATTCATTTTGATGATAATGCCAATTATTCCATTGAAACTAATCTTATTTTCGATCCACCTCAATTCGATAAAAAAGTGTTACACCATATTTATAATGCCAACAATTCTATTCTAGAAAAACTCGAAAAAAACATCTCTGTAAATGAAAATGAAGAAATAGATTTACAGAATTTGGCTGCCAGTTATTTAATTTGTTACCTCAACGGCTTTGATGATGCTTTGCTTAAGTTAGAAGCCGCAAAGTCCTATATAAAAAACTACAATTCTGAACTCTACAAATCTTATAAAGAAACCATGAGAATATTAAGAAAAGTAAAATATAGTTAGTTCGTCGGAAATAACGAGATTTTTACCCTTATTTTGCGCATCTTATCGGAGTTATAATTAAAACAGTACAGATTATACATTTTTTTTTACCATTCATCATAAAATTTGTTGACCAAAGGATTTTATGCACATATTTGTAGTGCTATTAATCAATTATTTAAGCCTTGTTTCATTAATGCGAAAGCAGAATTGGAACAAGGTTTTTTTTATTTTCTTAAATAAAATCTAATACTTTTTGTTTGGCAGGTATGATACCTTCAGCTGAAACTTCCATCCATTGCGAAAGAATTGTGGTATAGACAGCTCTAAAATCTATCGTGAATTTGATGTCTCCATTATTATCCAAATCATTTAAACTACTGAGATTATTGTAAAACCCAGCCTTTTTCAAGTTTTTACCAATTATAAATACATTATTAGCAGCTCCGTGATCAGTTCCGTTTGCTGCATTCTGTTTAACACGTCTTCCAAATTCCGAAAAAGTTAATATCAAAGTATCTTCAAAAGTTCCGTTTCTTTTTAGATCTTTTACAAAAGCTGAAACACTATCCGCATATCGAGATAATAATTGGCCCTGCTTATTATTTTGATTGGCATGTGTATCAAATCCACCTAAAGACGAATAAAACACTTTAGTATCTATATCTGAATTGATGAATTGGGCTACATTTCTAAGCTGCTTACCAAAACTATTTTGAGGATACTCTTCTTGCGATAATTTTACCTTAGTATTTTCATAAATATATTTAGCTGAAGATTTAGCCTTTATCATCGTTTGGTACAAATAGCCTAAATTATGTTCGCTTAAATGAGTGTCATTATAATGATTAAGTACGTTTTTAAAATATGGGTCTTTAGATGATCTATACAAGGATTTATAATTATTTGTTGCTATACCATTAAAATGCTCTCCTTTCATAGCTAAACTCAATTGTTCGTCCATTTCTAGAGCATTATATGGTTTTTTTCCATGCTTGTCAAAATAGCGTCCCAACCATCCACTCTGTAAATACTCATCCGAGCTACTCGCGGTTTGCCATATATCCATAGACCTAAAATGAGAACGCACAGGATTTGGATAACCTACATTATTTAAAATCGATAATTCCCCATTATCAAATAGGTTTCTTAATGGTGCTAGACTTGGATGAAAGCCTAAATCATCGTTTAGCTTTATAATATCTTTGGTGATTGCAAGTCGAGGTCTTGCATTATAATATATATCATTATTATACGGAATTATGGTATTTAAACCATCGTTTCCACCTGCTAACTGAATAATTACTAATCGCTTATAACCTAATTTTTCAGTAGCTACAGATTCAAAAGCTTTAATAAAATTGGGAACAAAAAATAAGCTACTTGCTAGAGCTGAATTTTTCAAAAATTTACGTCTTTCCATAATTACACTATTAACACATTTGATATTCTGGTAATGACATTAACTGAATACAATAATCTTGTTTCGATTTTTTGTTCAGTGTTTTTAAATAGTCTTCAGTCCCTTTATTAATATTTCCTTGAATTATATAATCTTTAAGGTTTTCAGTTTCAACTAATTTAAAATTATCTAAAAAGGCTTCCCAATCTGGTAGTGTTTTAAATGGTAATTTATCTTTATTTCGTTTAAAGTATTTCTCCCTAAAATTATCATTAAAGTCACCATGCTTCTTTAAAGAAATCATTGCATTATTGAATAATACTGACGCTAATTTTAATCGCACCATAATGGTGTTGGCATCTATCCAAGCTTTATCTCCTTTCCAGCCAGCCACGTTTGGCGGATTTAACAAGGTTTGCCCTAATAATTTTTGAATTTTAATAAGATCTCTTTCTCTTTCAAATTTTACCGGAATTGTATTAGCCATACCAACTAAAAAATCTATTGGAGATTTAATTTTTGCTCCAATATTTTCTTCAGCATAAAACCAATCAGATGTAAACACATAACGCATTAAGTTTTCAATGTTGTAATCTTTAAAAAACACATTGGTCATTGCTTCAATATGTTTTTTATTTGGTTTTGGATTTACAAAATAGCGATAGATTTTATCCGAAATGAATTTTGCACATTGCTTATTTTCTAGAATTATATCTATAATATCATCACCAGAAAAGTTGCCTATTCTTCTAAAAAATAGTTTTGAACCTTCGTCATGTTGTCTTGCTCTAAACTCAAAATTGCCTTTATAATCATGCTTATAACCTGTAAATGCTCTAGCACTTTCTTTAATATCTTTTTCAGAATAGTGACCTTCCCCTAAGGTAAATAACTCCATCAATTCTCGTGCAAAGTTTTCGTTGGGCTTTTGTTTTCGGTTTTGTTTTCCATTTAGATACCTAAGCATCGCAGCCTCTTGTGAAATGGCCTTTACAAATGCTCTAAAATCTCCTAAAGCAAACGTTCTAAGTGTATTATTATATTGCTTTGCATACAAAGGGTTTGTATCTCGACAAACAAAATGATTTGCCCAAAATAATGTCATACGCTCCCTAAGTAGTTCTTTTGGAAACATTAAACGCTCAATCCAATTATAATTTAATTCTAAATATTTTTGTCTATTTTTTTCACGAATCTCCTTAGCTAAAGAAGGATATTTTTTAATGTCCATTGGGTTGACACCATCTAAGTAATACAGGTCTAATTCTAATTGCGTAATGGTATTAGAGTTTTTAAAAAGAGCATCAACAACATTATCTTTGTCTTTATGTTCTTTACCAAAAAATTTAGGATTCACTCCAAATCCTGCTCGCCAATATAAATGTTGAAATTCTTTTTGATTCATACGAATTAGACTATGTGTATCAATAATAGTTTAATCACTAAGATAACTATTTTAAAACCTTAACCTTTAGTTCAGAAATAAGAAAACCGTTCCTAAATACAGAAACGGTTTATTGTTTAACTTATTTTGAAAGCGATTATTTTCCACCATCTAGTTCATCTTGCCATTTTAGCAAATCTGCCCAACGCCCTTCGTAAGCCATTTTAGCTTGCTCTGGCCAAGAACCAGGATTGTGAATTTTAAAACGATCTCCTCCACTGTCTAATACGCTTTGGCATTTATCTACTGAACATTCAGATAAGCCTTTCCAAGTATTAACATTGTGATTATGGAATAATTCTTGAATTTTTGGCCCAATACCTTCAACAACTGTTAAGTCATTTTCTTTTATACGCTTGCCAAAAACTGCTTTTGCAGCATCTGCATCAAAAGCAATTGCCGTAGTTGTTGCAGCAAAGGATGATGCGATGTCAGTCTTAGCTGATTTTAAATCTGCTTCTAATGATGTTCTCGAATTTCTACAAGCTTCTAAGTCTGCTTCTAGTCTTGCAATTCTATCGCTGTCGTCATTTCCGCCACCTAATAGACGACCTAATAAATAGCCTAATAATGCACTAATTAGACCTACTAATAATGGGATTAATATACACCAATTCATAATTTTATAATGTTTTAAGTTTGTTAGTTAATTGTTATTACGGTACGTCTGTTTTCAGCTTTACCTTCTTCTGTATTATTATCTGCAATAGGCTCTGTTTGACCTTTTGATGTTGCTTCTATATTAGAACTCAAAATTCCATTGCGTACTAAATAGCTTTTACCAAAATCTGCACGGCCTTGACCTAATGTCATATTATTTGCTGCATCACCAGTATTATCAGTATGACCAACAACTTGAACTTTAACACCAAGTTTATCTACACAACGAGAAATGTCTGCAATTTTTTGACGTTGTTCTGCCGTTAGATTAATCTGTGCTTCTCCTGTTTTAAAATGTAAAACAAGTGGATTCTCTCTAATAGCTTTACAAGCCGCTTCCAATGCCTCGTCTGTCGCACCTTCTTCAAAGGTTACAATGCCAAATTTTAAAGGTCCAAATAATGTACTTGCATCGTCTGGATTAATGCTGTCATTCAATTCCCCATGCGTATCAATTTGCCTAGAAGGGATTCCTTGAGAGATTAAATAATTCTTAACGGCATTGGCTCTTGCCAATCCTAAGTTTGGATAAGCCGAACTGTTAGTTTCATCACTACGATAATAACCCGTAATATCAATATCCTTTAATGGGTTCGCTAAAAGGTAATCTTTCAATTTTACAACTTCTGACGTTACACCAGTAGAAATAGGCTCTAAAATTGAAAAGTTCGATGTTTTAAAATTAAAGTTATCATTAATTTTAATGTTGAAGTCTCCATCAGCATCAGAAATACTAAACGCATTTCGAGTGGCAGGAATAACTTCAGGTTCTGCTACAACATTGGTATTTTCAGTTTCTGCTTCACCATTTGGATTACAGTGACAATCATCACACAAATAGCAATACAATAACGTACCAATAAAAATTGTAAGTAAAATACCTAAAAGGTAAGATGTTTTTTTACTCATTAGTTAGTGTTTTTGTTAATTGACCCTCAAGATATTAAAAATTTAACATCTCTAGCCATTTATCTGAAACACAATGCTTAAAAAAGTCACAATTACACACCTTTAACTAAAATATATAATTGAGTTTTCAATTCATAAAAAAGCCACATTTTTCGACATGGCTTTGAATAATTTTATAAATCAAACTTAATCACTTGTTCTAAAGATAATAATTATTAGAGTTCAATTAAAACGAGTCTAAAAAATCATTCTTCTTACGTACCGAAACTGGTATACTATCACCATTAGACATAATTACAGTACCACCTCGTCCTTTAATGTATTTTTCGACATAATTAAGATTAATTAAATACGAGTTATGCACGCGTACAAATTGCGAAGCATCTAATTTTTCTTCCATAAACTTAATTTTTCTAGTGACTAAAAATTTACGTTTATCATTGAGGAAAATTTCCGTATAGTTACCATCACTATGGCAATATATAATAGCATCCGTTTTTACAAAATCTAGGCCTTCCATTGTAGGTAAGCCTATTGATGTATTGTTCTTATTGCTTTGTAAGCTTTCAAATAAATTGGCAATGTAATTTTGCGCGGTATCGCTCTCTAAAAGTTGCGACACTTTATCTACAGCTTTTATTAATTCGTCTTTATCAACAGGTTTTAAGAGGTAATCTGCCGCTGCTGTTTTAAAAGCTTGGAGCGCATATTCATCGTAAGCAGTAATAAAAATAACTTGGACATTTGTATCATCAATTTGTTTTAGTAATGTAAAACCATCCATTTTTGGCATGGCTATATCTAAAAATAGTACATCTGGTCCGGTATCATTTATAAGTTTTACAGCCTCTTCGGGATTTATAGTTTTACCCACAACCTCAACCTGTGGGCAATACTTTGCCAACATACGTTCCATAGATGTTAGTGCCATAGGTTCATCATCTATAAGTATTGCTCTTAGTTTAGGATTGCTCATACTTCTATTTGTTTTGGTAATATGACTTTAACCAAAGTGCCTCTTGCTTTTTCGTTTTCTTTTAAATCTACGACTTTAATACCAGCTTCTTTGCCATGGATGCTTTTTAATAACTCTAAGCGTCGTTGCGTTAATCCTATGCCTTGAGATTTGTACTTAGGTTTATGAGCTTTTTGTTCTGCACTTGCCGCTCTGCCAACTCCATTATCTTCTATTTTGCAAATAATATTTTGTTCAGTTTCTGAAAAAGATAAACTCAGTTTTCTGTTGTTTTCTTTTGCCATTAACCCATGCCAAATGGCATTTTCTACAAAAGGTTGAATCATCATTGGTGGTATTAACACCTTATTACTATTAATAGATGAATCTATGGTTAAGCTAAAATCTATGGAATTATAAAATCTAAGATTTTCTAACTCTATATACAATTTCAGTAAATCAATTTCCTCTTCTAAAGTTACAAATTTGCGCTTTGAATAATTAAGTGTAAAACGCATTAAACGCGAAAACTTCACCAAATAATTTGAAGCATCTTCGCCACTATCATTTTGTATAAACTCGTTGATAGAGTTTAGCGAATTAAACATAAAATGTGGATTCATTTGCGAGCGAATGGTATTAAGCTCTGCTTCTATGGCGATACGTTCTGTATTGGTGATTTGTTCCTTATGTTGGCTAATTTTCAGCTTTTGTTTTTGATTTCTTTGATATAGAAAAAAGCCCATTAATACTATGGCAGTTAGAAAGGAATATATTAAAATATTATTAGTTTTTTTTGTTTTGATTACTCGTTCATCTAATTCTATTTTATTTGAACTTAGGTTTGCATTTTCTGATAAAAGTTCACTGATTCCTAGTTCTGCCTTTGCAAGAGCTACTTGTTTTTTTGCTATCACTCTATTTTCAGCTTCAAAAGATTTATCTGATTCATTTCTATAAAATAGTGCTGAATCGTAAACCTTATTCGCTTCAAAAGCTCTAGAGAGCCATAACTCAATTCCACCTTTGTGATAATTTCTTATTCTACTCTTTAGTTTATAACTCGATCTTAATAGATCAATGGCCTTGGTTGTTTGGTTTAGCCGAAGATAAATTTGCGATAAATATGTTGATGAAATGGCTTGAACACTGTTGTTTTTAGCTTCTTTAGCTACTGTATTACTTTCCAAAAACATAGCTTCAGCTTCATCCAACTTTTCTAAATTCAATAGTATTTTGCCTTTATTCAATTTATTATAACTATCCTTAAATTTGCTGCCTTCTAAACTATCAATGCGAAAACAAAAAGCATTATAATAGGCTGCTGAGTCTAATTGATTAATGTTAATATAAGCATTAGTTACAAGTGTAAGTAGGTTACTTGGATTTCTATACTCTGAATATTTTTTAGTAAACATGGGTCTTATTTGATTCCATATTTTAATAGAACTTTCTGAATTATTCGTAGTATTGAAATCATTTAATAGCTTTTTTAAGGCTAAAATCATATTAATAGTATCCCCAATTTTAAATGCAAAATCATAGTGCTTTTTATTGTGATATACAGCTTGCTCGTAATTGGCAGACCGACTATTATAAAACTCTAAGTTAGAATGATAATCGATGATTCTTTTGTCAACCTTACTTTTTTCCGCATAGCCTAATCCACGATTTAGTTCTTTTAGTCCTTGTTCTAAGCTAAAATCATTTAAAGGAAAATTTCGACTCGTTTTCCAACAAATAACAGCAAGTAATGTATAATCTACAGGCTGTTTTTTAAGAATATCTTCTTCTAATGTAGTATAAGCCTTCTTGGCATTTTCATGGTCGTTATTTGACCGCAAATAATCTGCCATAGCTAATCTGGCTATAAAATTATCTTTATAAATATTCATCACATCATCAATAGAATCTTTTGGTATGTAATAAACCAAATTAAGTAATTGTCTTAAGTGAGCATCCTTTTCTTCATTAGTCTCTAAAGTATCATAAGCCTGTATATGTTCAATTAATTTTTGACCTTCTTGCTCCTGTCCTGCGGAAAAAAGGAAACAAAATAATAGGCAATAAAAGGTTATAATCTTATTTAATGATTTGTAGTTCACTACTAAAAAGTTCTTAGAATTAAACACTAATAATACATTTTAAATATATCATCTCATACCTACAGTGTATAAGCGTGGCATTTCTAACACAAAGCGTACACTAAAGTTGATAAACGTGAAAACAGCTTTAAAACCTTCATAACCAAACGATTTAAACACTTATACAGTCACTTTTACAAATTACCATGTAATTCTACACACTTGTACAGTGTGTCTTTAAAATTCAATCTTACCAAGATACATTTACTAAAGTTAAGACAATCAGCACTATAAATACTATTACATTATGAAAAAAGCAGTTATACTTATCACTTTTATAATTTCTCTTACAACATTTGCCCAACAAGGCATTAATTACAAAGCTGTTATTAAAGACGATGTAGGTAACATCATTGCCAACGATTTAATAAGTGTACAGTTTAGTATTTTACAAGGCGTAGCCGAAACCAATGTCTATACAGAAACGCACACTCCAACTACAGATGTCAATGGTATTATTGTAGTAAATATTGGAGAAGGTACAGTCCTTAGTGGTGATTACAGGACTATAGATTGGGCGAGTGATACACACGCACTAAATGTACAAATTAATATAGGTGCAGGATTGGTAGATTTAGGCACCACCACGTTTAGAGCAGTGCCTTATGCATTGCAAGCTCAAAATGCCACAACAGCAGACAACGTTAGTGGTCTTGAAGCTTTAGATGAAGGTAATGGTATTGGCTGGCGTTTAAAAGGGAGAGATCCAGGATTATATGGAAGAATTGGACTAGAAGCCAATGACTTAAGCTTTTCGGATGTTACATCTACATCTTATGGAGCGACAGGAGTTAATTCAACAGCAATAGGTTTTAATACAACAGCTCCTTCATTTGCAGAAACCGTTATTGGGAGTAGAAATTTAGGTTACACACCAAATAGTACTACCAGTTGGAATAACACCGACCGCCTTTTTGTTATTGGTAACGGTTTTACTAATACCAGTAACGCTCTTACAATATTAAAAAATGGAAAAACTGGGATTGGCACGGATTTGCCGAATGCTTTGTTGCACCTTAAAAATGCGGCAAGTACTAACAATCCACAATTACAGATTACAGAGAATATAGCGAATGCTGGTACAAGAATAAACTTTAAAAACGCTGCAGAAACAAACAACCGTTGGACACTTTTTACTAGAACTGATAATACGCATGAAAGTAGTCAGTTTAATATTTTTTATTCAGGTCTGTCAAATAACTTAATGTCAATAAAAGGCAATGGTATTATAAACATTAATGGTAGTCTGGCTTTGGGCAATTTTACGCCAGGACACATATTGGATACTGGTGGTCGTATGCGGATTAGAAGAGGTAATAGTACATCGGCTGGTATTTGGTTCACAGATAATGATGGTGTAGACAAAATATATAGCGGAGCGGCATCTCATAGTTTATCTAATACTATTGATGTCTGGGGCGTTTTTATAGATGATGGATATAAATTTACAGTTGGTAGTGATGGAAATGCTTTTTTAGTTGGTACTCTCTTTCAAAACTCAGACAGTCGACTTAAAACAAATATCACTAATTTATCTTATGGTTTAGAAGAAATATTACAACTACAACCTAAACAGTACTTCTGGAAAAAGCGCCCAGAACAAGAGCAAGCCTCTTTAGGTTTAATTGCACAAGAGGTAGAAAAATTAATCCCAAACATTGTACACGAAGGTAGTGATGATAAAAAAACCTTGAGTTTAAGCTATATCGAGTTGATTCCGGTATTAATAAATGCAATAAAAGAACAAGACCAAAAAATTAGTGATTTAGAAGCGCAACTCTTAAAAGTAGAACACTTAGAAGCACGTTTAAATGCCTTAGAAAATCGAGACTCTAAGGACAATAAAGACTCAAAAAAATAATCAAGACTCTGAATTCATTTAAAACAAACCTATTATGAAAAAAATACTATTGACATGCTTTGTATTAGCAGCTACAATTTATAGTTGTAATAAAGATGAAACTGAAGTAGACACCGATGCTATCTGTGATACACCAGGTAATGATGGTTGGTGTTTTAGTATCACAGACTTTGCTGAAAATCTCGGGCAATATTTAGGAGAAACAACAACGGGTTTCAGCTATTCCATATACAAAGAAGATGAGATGAAAGCAATTGGAAGCGAAGGGGTCTCTGTTACTCAACAAGATGGTGGTCCATACAACATTAATGCTTCAATAACAGCAATGAATGTTGGTAGCACAGCTAAATCGTTAACCACCATAGCAACATTGCAACTATTAGAACAAAACGGACTTACTCCAAGAGATTATATTAAAGACTATTTACCACAATGGTGGACATTTGGTGATGATATAGATGCCATAAAATTTGAAGACTTATTAACTCATAGAAGTGGTTTTAGACCATTTTATAATACAGGACTCCCTTATGATGCCGTAAGTTATAATCAGATAAAACAAGAAGTTGAAAATGGAATAGATTATAGTAACTATTATGGAGTAGCGAATTATCAAAACATAAATTTTTGCATTCTAAGGATTATTATTCCAATTCTTAATGGAGATATGGATAAGAATAGTCCTTTAATAGATGTTGCCGCTGATCAACTTACCATTCAAAGTTATATGAACTACATTAAAAGTTATGTCGTTGCTTCCGCCGGATTTGGTACAGACAACATCTCTTGCGATAATGACCAAGACATACACTACTATAATTACTACAATCCAAATGATACTGGTTGGTTAACTGGGAATGAATGCCAAAACGCTGGTGGTGGCACACTTAGTATGCCGTCAGTAATCTTAGGTGGTATTATGGCTAGAGCTTATTATACCAACGATTTACTTTCTCCTGCTATGAAACTATTTATGTTTAATCCTACACTACCATTGGGTTGTTATGACAATCAAACAGATGTCACAAATAATTGGGGATGGCAATTTCATCATAATGGAGGTTTCAGAAATAACGGAAATCCGCAAATTGGCAAAGGAGGCCATGCTTGCTGGTATGTCTTTCATAATGGAATTACAGTAGCAGTCTCAACGAACTCTTATGGCGGAATCGAAGGCGATAATAGGTTTGAAGATATTAATGATCTTATAGAAGTCGCCTATGATGGCGCTTGGTCTCAAAATTAAAATTTTAGAAGTAATCAATTCAAATTAAAACATTATGAAAACACTTAATTCTATACTCGTATTATTAGTTACAATAGTCTTTTTAATGTCATGCAGTAGCGACGACGATGGTTCTAATCCTATAACAAGCAACCTAGAACTTAATACACCTGCATTAACTACAGATGCTGCTTTCACCAAAAGAAGAGGTCATAAATCGGTCTACTTTAATAGCAAATTTTGGGTTATTGGTGGTTATGATAGTAGCTTAAGAAATGATATTTGGTCTAGTACAGATGGAATTACTTGGACGCAAGAAGTTGCGAACGCAGCTTTTTCAGCCAGATACAATTTTACTTTAACTGAGTTTAACAACAAGCTATGGATTATAGGCGGTGTTGGTGCTACAAATGATATTGTGTGGAGCAGTACTGATGGTATTATTTGGTCGCAAGTAGTAAGTCAGCCATTACTCACAAGAAATAATCACTCTGCTTTTGTATATGACAATAAACTTTGGGTTGTAGGTGGAAACAAAGACAACAATCCTAGAAATGATGTATTAAATAGCAGTGATGGTGTGTCTTGGACGGTTGCAAATAATAGTGCTGCATTTGCACCAAGATTAGGACATAGCTCAATAATTTATGATAATAAAATGTGGGTCATTGCAGGAATAGATAATGCTGGAAGTAAAAATGATGTCTGGTATAGTACAGATGGTGATAACTGGACAGAAGCTAGCAATAGTGCCGAATTCCCAACACGAACTTTACATGCCTCTGTTGTATTCGATAATAAAATGTGGGTGATTAGTGGTATTGGAGACAGTGTTCAAAATAGTGCATGGTACAGTTCTAATGGCAGTACGTGGACAGAGGCCATAAATAGTATAGGCTATAATCCTAGATGGGATTTTGAAGCCGTAGTAGCTAATGGTAAAATATATGCTATCGGAGGTAATACAGTTGGGCCAGGTCGCTTAAATGATGTTTGGGTCTTAGATTAATCATAAACTATAGTAATAAAACTAAATCAAATGAAAAATAGCATCTTCTTAATCGCAGTCTTACTATTATTTTATGGCTGTAGTAATAATGATGATTCCACTAATCAATCATTAGAAGAAAACCCAATTGAAAAGACTATTGAAATTGCCAATTTAGATTTTGATGAAACAATAGGTGATAATACGTCTCCAATCGCACAATATGGATATACTTTTTCGTCCAATAGCAATGGTAAAATAACAAAATTAGGTTTGTTATTAAAGATAATAGCAACCAATGGAAGAATTCAAATTTGGGATTTCGATACGCAAACTCTAATTTTCGATGAGCTTGTAAACACTTCATTTACAGGCGTGGCAAGCCAAACTATTACTCCCATTAGTATCATTGCTAATAAAAAATATGTTATTACGGTAGTTACTAGGATGTACCAAACCTATTTAAATAATTCTTTAACACCAATTTATCCTATTCAGGCGGATTCTATCACGCTAATTGAAAGTAGGGCAGATACAAATTTCATGAGTTTTCCAACGATAGGAAACCCAAACGCAGCAGCGCTCGCAGGAATACCAACATTTGCATTTGAACCAGATAATTAATCAACCTTTTTATAAAGAAATTATGAAAACTTATAATTATACAATCGTAACTATTATACTATTAATACTGCTATCAGCTTGTAGTAATGATGATGATAATAACACAGCAAATGGTGAGGTTAATATTATTCAATCTGTAATTGCTGAAGAAAATTTAAGCACTATTAGTTTTCTTGTAGTCTCCAACCCGCCAGAGGTAGAACGTGGTGTTGTATTTAGTACATCGATAAATGGAGAAATTACTAAAATTGGACGCTCTGATATAACTGGAGACGCAACCATATACAGAATTTTTGACGTAGCTAACCATTCAATCATACAAGAATTTACTATACCAGATTCTGGCGTTTCTAATATGCTAGTTTTAGCCACACCTATTTCTATTGAAGCTGGTAAAAAATATATTATATCATCTAATAACACAAAACCCTATGGCGTCTCTAGACAAGATGCTCAAGATTTTTTACCCTCCTCAAAAAATAACATAACATTAGAGAAAACAGTTACAAAAGATGGTCCGCCTGGCACATTACCTGATGCCATTGAACGGTATGATATACTTTATGGTGTACCACTTTTTGTGTTCTCTCCAAATTAATATTTTAAGAATTCATATAAAACAACAAAATCATGAAATCAAAACTCACCATGTTACTTGTATTGTTAACAATTAGCACAAGTTTCGCACAACAAGGCATTAATTACAAAGCCGTTATAAAAGATGATGTAGGTAATATTATTACTAATCAACAAATCACTATAGAGTTCAGTATTTTGCAAGGCATTGCGCAAACTAATGTTTATAACGAAAGACATTTGCCAACCACAGATGCTAATGGAATTGTAATACTAAATATAGGCAACGGTATTGTGCTAGGTGGAAGTTTCTCTAATATCGATTGGGCAAATAACATTCATGCTTTAAATGTGCAATGCGATATTGGTAACGGTTTGTTTGATTTAGGGACAACACCCTTTTCGTCAGTACCTTATACTTTTCATGCGTTTAGTGCCACTACAGCCTCTAATGTAAACGGTTTAGAAGTTATAGATGAAGGTAATGGATCTGGTTGGCGATTTATTGGACGAAATCCTAACAGTTACGGCAATTTAGGATTTAATGCTGTTGATTTAAGTACCAATACTACTGACTCTTCTATTTATGGTGCTACAGGAAATTTCTCATTTACAACAGGTACAAGAGCTACTGCATCAGGCTTAAGATCAACAGCTATGGGAAACAATACAACTGCTTCTGGGGAATTTTCTACTGCTCTTGGTAATAACACATCAGCAATAGGTGAAAGCTCTAGCTCTCTTGGGTTTGCAACTGCAGCAAATGGTGAAGCCTCTACTGCTTTGGGCTTTGCTACAGAAGCAAAATCATATGCTGAAACTGCCTTAGGAATTAAAAATACAGATTATACACCAAATCAGCTAAACACCTGGTTCGGTACAGATCGATTATTAGTCGTTGGTAACGGAAATAGTACGCCAAGTGATGCCCTTATCATTTTAAAGAATGGTACCATTACTGCACCTAGTTTGGATGTAACTGAAATTGTAAACGACAAATCATTAACCACAAAAGAGTATTTCGATGCAAATCGTTTTAGTGGTGATTATAATGATCTAACTAATATTCCTAATGTTGAAATGGTATCGGGTCTTGAATCTTTAAACGAAGGCAATGGCATTGGCTGGCGATTGAAAGGTCAGCTGCCAGAATTTTATGGAAATATTGGCTTACAGGCTGTGGATTTGAGTTTTAGTGGTACACTATCTAATAGCAGAGGAGCAACAGGGTCTTACTCATTTGCCACTGGAAACGGCACAAATGCCTCAGGAGATTACTCAATGGCGGCTGGACTTAACACCTCAGCTTTTGGAGACTACTCAGTTGCATTAGGAAGAGGCACTGCAGCAGATGGAAACAACGCTACAGCGTTTGGTTTTGGAACTGCAGCAATTGGCGCTAATTCAACAGCAATGGGTTTTGGGACAGTTGCTTATGCTTCTAATGAAACAGTTGTAGGGAGATACAATGAATCTTATACACCTGGCAATTCAAATACTGATCGTCTATTTGTAGTTGGTAATGGTGCAAATTCCTCAAATCCTAATAATGCTTTTGCTGTATTAAACAGTGGTAAAGTTGGTATTGGAACTAACCTGCCCAATGGGCTTTTAGGTATTCAAAGAAATAGCAATAGCTCAGTGCCTCAGCTAGAACTCATTGAGGATCAGCCAGATGATGGTGCTAGAATAGATTTTAAAAATGCATATGAGACCACAAATAAATGGACACTCTATGGAAGAGCAGATAATACAACTAATAGTAGTGAATTTAATATTTTCTACTCTGGAAATATTGGAAATATTATGTCTCTACGCGGTGATGGCAACGTCTATGTTAATGGTAGTTTAGTGCACAGTAGTGATAAACGTCTTAAAAAAGATATCACAACTTTACCTTATGGTTTAAATGAAATATTACAACTACAGCCTAAACAATACTTCTGGAAAAACAGAACAGAGCAAACACATAAATCCCTTGGTTTAATAGCTCAAGATGTCCAAGATGTCATTGCTAACGTAGTACATATAGGAAATGATGATAAAAAGACTTTAAGCCTTAGTTATACAGAATTAATTCCAGTATTGATTAATGCTATTAAAGAGCAACAAGCAATTATTAACAAGCAAAATTTAAAGATTGAAGGTTTAACATCAGAATTAGAAACACTCAAAATACTAGATTCTCGTGTTAAGCAATTAGAAACCTTATTAAAAACAAGTCAACGATGAGAACTTTATCACTTATAATATCAGTGTTATTATACACACATTTAGGAATTGCACAAAGCATAGAAAAGTTTAGTATAGACTCAGGAGGAGCCTCAGTCTCTTCAGGAAATATTCAAGTATTATATACCATAGGAGAAGTCAATGTACAAGAAATAAGTGCCGGAGGCATTTCGATTTCCGAGGGGTTCATTAATAGTTCTAGCAATAGCGCTTTAGGTATTTCTGGAGTTGAAATGAATGATATAAATATTTACCCTAATCCAGCTTCAGATAAAGTGACTATTGTCTCAAATAACCCCATAGATAGTATCGAGGTTTACGACATCTTAGGTAAGCAAATAAAGACACTGAAAAGCACTAACCAAATAGATGTTTCCGATTTAAATGTAGGAATATATCTGTTTAAAATATGGATTGAGAAGCAAGTTCAGACTAAAAAGGTAGTTGTTGAATAAAGTAATAACTAGTAATTAAAAAGCCACATTCTTTAATGTGGCTTTAATTTAATCTTCTTTAAAAGGTGGTGGTGGACAAACCGGAAATACGAATTCTTTTGGAATATCTTTTTTTGCTTCGCCTTCATAAAAACCAAAAATGTGTGCCCACCAACTTTTTAATGGCTCTTTTTCAGTAAATAAGTATGTATTTTCTATTTTATATGAGTCTCCTGAAATATCAATATTCACAATAGCTGCGTAGTAATACTCCCAATTTCTCTCGTCAATTCGCTTAAGAGCAAATACGTTAAAAGCATAATGCACTTTATCATTTGACGGTTCAACAAAGCTACCTATCGTAAGGTCATCTGGATAATTTTTTAGAGCTTCCTTAAATTCAACTAACCTATCATAGGTCCATGTGCCTTCTGGTGGTTTTGAGTTTTCTAAATGCTCAATGTTACCATTTCTAAGGCTATTAGTAAAATTCTTACCCAATGAATCAATCAACTTATAGTTGATTTCATTCTGAGAGAAACTACTCAAAACAAAAACTAAGGTAAAAAGTAATACAATTGAAGATTTTCTAATCACAATAAGTTTATTACAAATCAAACTTAATCCCTTGTGCTAAAGGTAATTCATCGGAATAGTTCACAGTGTTTGTCTGTCTTCTCATATACACTTTCCAAGCATCAGATCCAGACTCTCGTCCACCACCTGTTTCTTTTTCACCACCAAAAGCTCCACCAATCTCTGCACCAGATGTTCCGATGTTTACATTAGCAATTCCACAATCAGAACCTGCATAGGATAAGAATTTTTCTGCTTCTTTCATTTCGTTAGTCATAATAGCAGATGATAAACCTTGAGCAACTCCATTTTGTTTTGCAATAGCATTTTCTACTTCACCAGAATATTTCATTAAGTATAAAATAGGAGCAAATGTTTCGTGTTGTACAATAGCAAAGTCATTCTCAGCTTCTATTATTGCTGGTTTTACATAGCAACCAGATTCGTAGCCTTCACCTTCCAAAACTCCACCTTCTACTAATACGTTTCCGCCTTCAGCTTTTGCTTTTTCAATTGCAGCTAAATACGTATTTACAGCATCATGATCGATTAATGGACCAATATGGTTTTTTTCATCTAAAGGATTGCCTATCGTTAATTGCCCATAAGCACCAACAATGGCATCTCTTACTTTATCATAAACTGATTCGTGAATAATTAAACGACGTGTACTTGTACAACGTTGTCCACAAGTTCCGACAGCACCAAATACAGCACCAGGAACAACCACTTTTAAATCAGCGGTTGGAGTAATAATAATCGCATTGTTGCCACCTAATTCTAATAATGATTTACCAAAACGCTCCGCAACAGTAGCTCCAACGATTCTTCCCATTCTTGTAGAACCTGTAGCAGATACTAAAGGAATTCGATTATCTGTAGTCATGTATTCCCCAACTTTGTAATCTCCATTGATGATACAAGAAATACCTTCTGGTAAGTTGTTATTTTTTAAAATGTCAGCGATGATATTTTGACAAGCTACAGAACATAAAGGGGCTTTTTCAGATGCTTTCCACACACAAACATCACCACAGATCCATGCTAATGCTGTATTCCAAGCCCAAACTGCAACTGGGAAATTAAACGCAGATATAATTCCAACTACACCGATTGGATGCCATTGCTCACGCATTATATGACCTGGACGTTCAGATGGAATCACTTGTCCATTTAATTGACGTGATAAGCCAACAGCGAAATCACAGATATCAATCATTTCCTGTACCTCACCATAACCTTCTTGAAGCGATTTACCCATTTCATAAGAAACAAGTTTTCCTAGAGGTTCCTTTAAGTCTCTTAGTTTATTTCCGAACTGACGCACTACTTCACCTCGTTGTGGCGCTGGCACATCTCTCCAAGATAAAAATGCTTTAGTTGCAGCGTCCATTACTTTATCATAATCTGCTCTAGTCGTCGTCTTTACTTTACCAATTAATTTGCCATCTACTGGTGAATATGATTCAATAATCTCTCCGTTAGAAAAATTATTAGAGCCTGTAGAAGTACCTTCATTTAAAGCTGTAACACCTAATTGACTTAAAGCTTCTTTTATTCCGAAATCGGTAGCAACTGCTTCCATATATGTATGTTTTTTGTGAATTATTAAATTTTGACGCGAAGTTACTAATAAATTGTCAGTTTTTCTTGAAGCTACAATTCTAAAAATGTAACTTTAAAGCACTTATAAAATCTAAGCCATCATGAAAAAAACAATTCCATTTATTCTTATACTATTTATATGCTTTGCATGTAAAAATGAAAACAATTCTAAGGATACTGCAAAAGCTGAAAATACATCTAAAATAACCACTGAAAAACCAGAATTTGCTATTATTATTCATGGTGGAGCTGGTACGATTCTAAAAAAGAATATGACACCAGAAAAAGAAGCCGCTTATAAAGCCAAATTAGAAGAAGCTATTAGAGTTGGATATGAAGTTTTAAAAAATGGAGGAACAAGTTTAGATGCTGTGACCAAAACCATCAATGTTATGGAAGATTCACCATTATTTAATGCAGGAAAAGGAGCTGTGTTTACCAATGCCGAAACTAACGAACTAGATGCTTCTATTATGGACGGAAAAACTTTAAATGCTGGAGCGTCAGCAGGCACAACAACTGTTAGAAACCCTATCGATTTAGCGAGAGCTGTTATGGATAACTCTAAACATGTGATGCTCTCAGGAAAAGGTGCTGAAATCTTTGCTGAAGAACAAGGGATAACTACAGTAGAGCCAGAATATTTTCATACAGATAGACGTCTAGAATCTCTAAAGCGTGTTAAAGAACGTGAAGCAAAAAAAGCAGGTAAAGTAGATACTGAATCCGCCTATTTAGATTTCTATGATGCCGATATTAAGAATGCTAAATTCGGAACGGTTGGTTGTGCCGCCTTAGATAAAAACGGAAATCTAGCTGCAGGCACCTCAACAGGAGGTATGACTAATAAGCGTTATGGCAGAGTTGGTGATGCTCCAATTATTGGCTCAGGTACGTATGCTAATAATGAAACTTGTGCAGTCTCAAGTACTGGTTGGGGAGAATATTTTATTAGAGCACAAGTTGCTCACGATATTTCTGCTTTAATGGATTATAAAGGATTAAGTTTAAAAGAAGCTTCAAAAATAGTTTTAGATAAGGTTAAGGATTTAGGGGGTGATGGAGGTATTGTTGCTGTAGATAAAGATGGCAATATGGTTGCCGAGTTTAATACTGCTGGTATGTATAGAGCGACCATGAATGACAAAGGGGAATTGGTTATTGGTATCTATGAACAATAATGTCTGGTCGAGCGCAGTCGAGACCTAAAACCTTTCGTTTTGCTTTGCAAGGTGCTTTCATGCAAAATATATTTTGCAATCAACAATGCTCAAGGAGACAAACTTCATTCTGTAACAAATTACTATCTTCATACACATATAATTAACCAACCTCAACTACAACCATCAACCTAATTTATTTTCAACCAAAAGAAAGTAAATGATTAAATTTTTTAGGCGATTTCGCCATTATCGCAACACAATTTTGATTCATCAAAATCAAATGTCCTGTGGACATTTGGTGAAGATAGCCGCTTGCGGAATTCATAAAAACTTAACTATAAACATATGATAAAGTTTTTTAGAAAAATCCGTCAAAACCTAATTATGGAAAACAAAACAGGCAAACCTGCCTTGCCGGCAGGCAGGTACTTTAAATACGCTATTGGCGAAATTATCCTTGTAGTTATTGGGATTCTTATTGCGCTACAGATTAATAATTGGAATGAAAGGCGACAAAAGATAGCACTCGAAAGCTCATATTTATCCGAAATAAAAGAAAACCTAATTAAGGACACCTTAAACATTAATAGCACTGTAAATTTTCACAAAAGAAAATTTGACACTATAGCTAACGTTTTTGGCTTATTTGAAGTGGCTAAGCAAGGCAAACCCTATTTTTATAAGTTGAGACCAAAAATCGAGGTATTAACAGATTTTAAAGTGTTTATGCCTGTGAGAACAGGTTTTGATAATATGGTGTCTTCTGAAAAAATAGGACTAATAAGAAATAAAAAAATACGCACCATATTGTCTAACTACTATAGCGATTTTAGTTATAGAGATGGAACCCAAGAACGAACAAAACAGTTAACAAGAGAATTTACAGATGATATCATCCCGCAATTAATGACTAAAGAATTTTTTCAATCTTTCATGGGATTAGATCTAGATCTTAAATCTAATGATGACGTTAAAATATATAACAATGACACCTTAATATCTAGTCTATTTGTAATGATGCAAAACTCTGATGTCCTTGTAAAAGAGTTAATTACAAGAAAAATAGCTATAAAAGACATTATTAATCAAATTGATAAAGAATTAGATAATGATTAAATTGTTTAGTAAAATACGATACAACCTTATGAGTGAAAACAAAACAGGCAAACCTGCCTTGCCGGCAGGCAGGTACTTTAAATACGCTATTGGCGAAATTATCCTTGTAGTTATTGGGATTCTTATTGCGCTACAGATTAATAATTGGAATAACAACCGTATCGATTCAAAAAGAGAAGCTGGTTATATTAAAAATATAGAACGTGACCTTAATAATCAAATAAAGGCTATTGATAGACAAATAGACTTTGAAGCAGAAGTCGCAGATTATTGTAAAATTGCCCTTAAATCTTACACTGAAACTAATACACTTAAAATAGATAGCACTTTTGCAGTTGTCATGGGAACAATAGCTAGCAGACGTACATTCTTAAACCCTAATCCTGCTTATATCGAACTTATTTCGTCAGGTAATATTGAGCTTCTAAAAAATGAAAACTTTAAAGATCAACTCATCAATTATTACGAAGAATTAGAACGTATTGAAAAGGTTATTGACGGTAATAACTCATTATACACCGACCAAGAATTTATACCCACTGTACTTAAGCTAGGTGTTATTGATGCTAGTAAGGAATGGGAAAATATATCTAAAAGTTATGAGAGAAAATTTAGTAGCCCAAACCCTCTAACTACAGAAAACATGGAACGATTAATGACGATAAGTTCTAAACTTCTTAAAAATGAAGAAAACGAATTATTATTTGTTAATCATTTAGCATCAAGAGAAGGTTACGCTATGGTGCATCTTCTGCTCTTAACAGAATTTAAAATTCAAACCAAAGAAATATTAAATAACATTAGAGATTATTAAAATCTTTTGGAACTTCGTTGTTAAAACCCAGAATCATTCAAACTGACAATACACTAAAATTATGGCTGATTTTTTAAAAGAACTTTATTGTTAACCTGCATTTTTTGGCATTATTCTTAACTTTAAGAACAATTTAACAACAGCCCAAAGTCTAAACGCTAAAAATTTAGCGTACCTATTTAACAAGAATGCACCTACCCTCTTTTTAGATCAAAGTTTTACTTTTAAATCCGTCAACACCATGAACATCAAAAAACACCTCCGCCTACTTCTTATTCTAATAGTTGCATTTTCTTGTAAAAAAAAGCCAGTAGAAACGGATAATATTTTTAAGTATCGTGATTACATAAGTTACACCACTTCTGGATTAGTTTCTGTCGCAGATCCAATAAGAATAAATTTGGCGAATGAAATTGAAGGATGGGAAATGAATCAAGAGCTCGATGCTAGTTTAATTAAAACTCAACCTCACATTCAAGGTACCTTAAAAGCACTTAACAAGCATACACTTCTTTTTACACCAGACGAAGCTTTAGAACCAGCAACCGAGTATGCAGTTACTGTTAAACTTGGTGAAATCTATGAAACAATGCCAACAGAATTTGAAGATTATACCTTTCAATTCAAAACCATAACTCCGAGTTTTAGTATCATGACCAATAATGTACAATCGTATAGCAAAGAATGGCAGTATGTATTAGGTCAACTACGCTCTTCGGATGTTATAAATTTAGGAGATGCTAAAAAATTGGTATCGGCAAAGCAGAATAAAAAAGACCTCAACTTAGTTTGGCTAGAAATGCAAGAACCTTCTAAGTATTTTGAATTCAGAATTGATAGCATCAAACGTCAAACAGAAGACAGTAAAATTGATATCGCTTGGGATGGCAAAGCGATAAAAGCAAAAAATAAAGGGGAAAATTTTATCAATATTCTAGGGAAAAATAACTTCAGTATTATTGAAACTAAAGTCATTCAAAGTCCAGAACAGTATTTATCCATCAATTTTTCGGACCCACTAAAAAAGCAGCAAAATTTTGCAGGTTTAGTTACCATAGAAAATGTAAAAAAGCCAAAATACATTATTGATGGTAACGTATTAAAAGTCTATCCAGACACCAAATTAGTTGGTGCTATTAAAGTTGATGTGTTTACTGGCATACAAAACACAGATGGTTTCAAACTTAAAAATGCTTACTCGCAAACTTTAGCTTTTGAAGCACTAAAACCACAAGTAAGACTCATAAGCAACGGTTCCATTTTACCAAATTCCCAAGATTTAAAATTCAATTTCGAAGCCGTTAATCTAAGTAAAGTCGATGTTAGAATCATCAAAATATTTGAAGATAATGTACTTCAATTTCTTCAAGAAAATAACATGAACAGCAATTACGAACATTCCATAAAACAAGTAGGACGTCGTATTGCAAAAGAAACAATTACTCTAATAGGAGATGAAAGTTTAAATACTGGTGAGTGGAAAGCCTACAGCATCGATTTATCTAAATATTTACAAGCAGATACTGGAGCTATCTACAGAGTCGAAGTCGGATTTAAAAAAGACTATTCCTTATATGATTGTACATCAAAATCAGAAACAACAAAAATAGAAGAGGACGATTACTACGACGAGTATTACGAAGAAGATTTCTATGCTTCTGAAGAGCTTACAGAAGAAGAGGAAGAATTAAGAGAAGAGCGCTATTGGGATAATCTAAGCTACAGCTATAGAAACACCAATTACAGATATAGAGACAGAGATAATCCTTGTACAGATTCGTATTTTAATTACGGTAATCGTTCTGTATCGCTAAATCTAATAGGTTCAGATTTGGGTGTTATTGCAAAGCAAGGCAATGATTTTAATTACTTCTTTGCGGTGACCAATATCCTTTCCACAGATCCGGAATCTAGCGCTAACGTTACACTATACAATTATCAGCAACAAGAAATCGCTAAAGGCAATACCAATAATGAAGGTATCATAGAAATTGATGCCAAAAAACGTGCAGCTTTTGCTATTGTTTCAAAAGCAAAAAGTGTAAGCTATGTAAAACTTCATGATGGGAATTCTCTATCGCTTAGTAAGTTTGATGTTTCTGGAAACCGACTTCAACGTGGATTAAAAGGATACATCTATGGAGAGCGTGGAGTTTGGAGACCTGGAGATAGTTTATTCTTAACTTTTGTTCTAAATGATAAAGCTAATAAATTACCGAAAAGACATCCTGTGAAATTAGAAATCACAGATCCTGTTGGTAAATTGGTTTACAGAAAAGTCTCTGTAGATAATATCAATAATTTCTATGATTTTAAAGTCCCAACATCATCAGATTATAAAACAGGAAATTACAACGCGAAAGTTTCTGTTGGTGGAGCCAACTTTACAAAAGGTCTTAAAATTGAAACGGTAAAACCAAACCGATTAAAAATTAAAATCGATTTTGAAGATGACGTTTTAACCAATAATAAACCTCTGCAAGGAGACTTAAATGTGGCTTGGCTGCATGGTGCACCTGCTAAGAATTTAAAAGCTGAAATAAAAGCAAAATTCTCAACTTCATACACAAGTTTTGAAGGCTATAAGAATTATGTGTTTAACGATCCTACTAAAAACTTTAGTACAGAAGAAACCAATGTATTTGAAGGTTATTTAGACGCTGAAGGCAATGCAAAAGTAGACACAAAACTAAACATTGGTAAAAATGCACCAGGCATGTTAACTGCTCAATTTTTAGTGAGAGCGTTTGAAAAGGGAGGTGATTTTTCTCTCGATGCGTTTACGAAGCCTTATGCACCTTATGAAAGCTTTGTTGGTCTACAATCACCAAAAGGAAACAATTATGGGTCATTCTTTACAGATGAAAACCAAACCTTCGACATCGCCACAGTTACAGCTGAAGGCAAACCCATTCAACGTAAAAAATTAGAAGTAAAAGTTTATAAAATTGAATGGAGATGGTGGTGGAATTCCTCTTACGATAATCTTTCGAGTTATGTGTCGAGTAATTATCATAGACCTGTACAACAATATTCAATTGATACAGACGCAAAAGGAAAAGCAAGTTTCAAACTCAAAATTCCAGAAAGTGATCGTGGACGTTACCTCATTAGAGTAGTTGATCCTGTGAGTGGTCATGCCACAGGAAGAACAGCCTATTTTTATAAAAATTGGTGGTCTAATTCAGCAGGTGGTGATAAAGAAGCTGCAAAAATGTTAGTCTTCTCAACCAACAAAGACAAGTATAACGTTGGTGATACAGCAAAACTCACCTTTCCTTCTGGTAGTGAAGGCAGAGCTTTAGTAAGTATTGAAAATGGAACAGAAGTATTACAACACCAATGGGTAAAAACAAAACCAGGTGAAACAACGATTGATATTCCTGTGACTAAAGACATGGCTCCAAATGTGTTTATTAATATTTCACTTTTACAACCTCATGCGATTACCTCAAATGATTTACCGATTCGTTTATTTGGAGTGATTCCTATGATGGTCGAAAATCCGTCTACGAAGTTAGAGCCAGAGATTAGCATGCCAGATGCCATTCAACCAGAGCAATCTTACGAGATAAAAGTATCTGAAAAGAATAACAAAGCCATGACCTATACGATTGCTGTTGTAGAAGAAGGATTATTAGATTTAACCCGTTTTAAAACACCAAACGCTTGGAACAGTTTCTACGCTCGTGAAGCTTTAGGAGTTAAGACTTGGGATATTTTCGATGATGTTATTGGAGCCTATTCAGGTAGTATCGATCAAGTGTTTGCTATTGGTGGAGATGGAGCCGCTGCTAAAGGTAAAAACAAAAAAGCGAATCGCTTTAAGCCTGTGGTTACCTATTTAGGTCCATTTTTACTAGATGCAGGAAAAACGAAAACACACCAGCTCAAAATGCCAAATTATGTTGGTGCTGTGCGAACCATGGTTGTTGCCGGAAACAGTAATACCGAAGCTTATGGAAGTGCTGAAAAATCAGTGAAAGTTAAAAAGCCATTAATGGTATTGGCAACTTTACCACGTAAGTTAAGTCCTGGCGAAAAAGTAACATTACCAGTCACGGTTTTCGCTATGGAAAAGAAAGTGAAAGACGTAAAACTTACGGTGAATCTAAGTGATGGTATAACCATAAAAGGCAACAAAACACAATCGCTTCAATTTAGTAAACCTGATGAAAAAATGGTCTATTTTGAATTAGATGTAACCAAAGCAAAAGGTATCAACACCATTGAAATTATAGCCACAGGAAATGGCGAAAAATCAACTTACAAAGTAGAGATTGATGTCGAAAACCCGAATCCTTTTGCATCTCGTGTTATTGATAAAGAACTGCAAGCCAATGCAAAACAAACGATTGATTTTACAACGTTTGGAGTGCCAGGAAGTAACTCAGCAACAGTAGAGTTTTCAACCTTACCTCCTATGGATTTCACAAAACGATTGGCTTATTTAATTCGTTATCCACATGGTTGTTTAGAGCAAACCACATCTGGAGTATTTCCACAATTGTATTTAACCGATATTTTCGATTTAACGCCTCAAAAGAAAAAAGAAGTGCAACATAATATTGAAAATAGTATAAGACGTTTGGGGAGTTTCCAGCAAGCAAATGGAGGTATGAGTTATTGGATTGGTGAGAATACGGCAAACGATTGGAGTACAAGCTATGCTGGTCATTTTATGATTGAAGCTGAAAAGAAAGGATTCGTTTTACCTCTAACATTTAAGAGTAATTGGATTGCCTACCAAAGACAAGCAGCTCGTAATTGGAGACCAAGTTACCAGTCTTATCATACCGATTTTGCTCAAGCATATCGACTATACACATTAGCATTAGCTGGTGCACCAGATTTAGCAAGTATGAATAGACTTAGGGAGTTTGATGAGATTTCTAATGATGCTAAATGGAGATTAGCTGCAGCCTATGCTTTAGCAGGACAAAAAGAAGCTAGTGAGGCGATTTCAAAATCAGCAAATATCGATTTTGAAAGCACGGAATCTAATCGTTACACCTATGGTTCCATATACAGAAATAGAGCTATGGCTTTAGAAACTATGTTGCTCACAAATCATCCTCAAAAAACAGATTTAGCTAAGTCCATTGCAAAATCATTATCAAGTAGTCGATGGATGAGTACGCAAACCACAGCTTATAATCTGTTAGCATTGGGAAAAATGATTAGTAAAAGTGGTGGAAAAGAATTAAAACTAACCTATACCATCAATGGTAAATCAGAAACTATTGATACAAAAAATGGTATTGCCCAGCGCAATATTCCTATAAATGATGGAGCAAATCAAATAGCGATTAGTAATTCAAAAGACAATTTGGTTTATGTGCGAGTTCTTAATTCTGGTAAGTTGAAATTGGGTGAAGAGATGGCAGAACAAAGAGGTTTATCAATTTCAACCGTTTATAAAGATTTACAAGGCAACAAAATTGACGTGACCAAATTACAACAAGGACAGGATTTTGTGGCAACAGTTAGTATTTCAAACTTAACCCGCGATTATGTAAATGATGTGGCATTGACACAGATTTTCCCATCAGGTTGGGATATTGTAAATACAAGATTCACAGATTTTGGAGATACTACTGTGAGTAATGCGAGGTATACAGATATAAGAGATGATAGAGTCAATTTCTATTTTGATATGAATAGAAAAGGAAAGTATGGAACTAAAACTTTTACAGTAATGCTTAACGCATCTTACTTAGGAGCCTATTATTTACCTGGAGCACAAGCTGAAGCCATGTATGATGTTGATGACTACTTCGTAAGAAACAAAGGGAAATGGGTCACCGTTGAGAAGTAAAATTCCTGCGAAGGCAGGAATCTCATAACTATGAAAAAAATAGGTTTAAATATAGCATTGGTTCTAAGCTTTATATTCTTTTTAGGATGTAAGACCGATAATGTTAACGGAATTCTTTTAGAAAATAATCTGGTTGTACATCAAGATTATTCTAAAAACAAAAGGATGGTCTCATTGATAAAATCATCATTGAATAAAGACTCGAGTGCATTCAAAAGCTTGATTGAATTTTCACACGGAGGAGGTGAAAGTGGATATAATCTAGGCTATGTGATTACTCAAATTATAAATAAAATTGGAGAGGATGAAATCATAAAAATGGTATCTAAATATGACTCAAATGAATTAAACAATTTCAGAAGTTATATAGATGTTGGTCTAGAATATGGAGATAATGATTACGATGGTGAAATGGACGAGACTTACATTAAGGATGAATTTCCCAAGCTGAATAAATATTTAATGAACAAACAAAACAAGTAGATTCTGAATCAAGTTCAGAATGACAAAACAAACTAAAACTTGTTGGTCGACAGACAAGAATCCTAGAAAACAAACCGCTAAAATGTTTAACTTAAAAACAAGTAATTATGCAAAATTTAAAACAGATTTTAGCGATCGTATTAGTATTCAATTTAGCAATATTAAACGCACAAGAACAAAAAGAAGCCTATGTGGTGGCAGAGAGTGGACTATCTCTTAGAGAACAACCAGATATCAGTGCCAAAATGCTTAGTAAATTATCATATGGTGAGGCTATTGGAGTCATAGAAAAAACCAATAAAAAACTGGTAATACTAGATAGTGGAAAAAAAGTATCTGGAGAATGGGTAAAGGTGGAAACCAGAAACCATATAGGTTACGTATTTAATGGCTATTTATCAACAAATAAAATTGCAAGAACAATTCGACTAAAATTCAATGATTTGAATGTGGAAATTAAAAACTTAGCCACTAGCGACTATAAAAGATCACATAGCTTAAAAGAAGCAGATTCTACTACAATTAATGTTGATATAAGTGATAAGCCTGAGGGTAAAAATATTGTTTTAATAGAGAATGATTATAAACAAGTGAGTTTATTTCAACGCTATGAAAATAGTTTCTCTTTTATGAGTTCTGATTCTAAGTGTGATTCTAATGAATGGAAACAATTTAACACAGAATGGAAGCCCGTTAAGCAATTAAAATCCAATACTTTTGAGACATTAACCTATACAGAAAAGGACTGGATCAATTTTATTAAAACAGCTACTAAAGCAATAAAAGATGACGCTAAAAACAAATGCGGTAAAGACTGGTTAGACCATGTAAAAACTATAAAGAATATAAAAGATTATCCGGTTAGTATTTCAACTGAGCGTGTTTTTATTAAATTTATATTGACAGATTTTGAAGATAATATCACTGAAAAAATTATTGAATTTGAGATGCCAGAAGGTTCTTAAACTTACTGTCATTGCGAGGAATGAGGAACGATTGACGTGGCAATCTCAAGAAATTTAGTATTAAATAAACAGATTGCCACATCACGTAAAAAGACGTGATTCGCAATGACAGTTCAATTAAGAATTTGTATAAATATGAAAAAAAACTTTAAACCATACTTTGCTGTAATATTTACATCAACTCAGACTGAACATATCGAAGGCTATGCCGAAATGGCTGAAAAAATGGAGACCTTAGCAAAACAGCAAGAAGGTTACATAGGTATTGATAGTGCTAGAAACGACACTTCGACTGCGCTCAGTGCAGGTGTAGGTATTACAGTGAGTTATTGGGAAAGTTTAGAAGCGATTAAAAATTGGAAAGCCAATACAGAACATTTATTCGCTCAGCAAAAAGGACGTGAGCAATGGTACAATTGGTATAATGTGAGAATTTGTAAAGTTGAACGAGAATACGAATTCCTGCTAAAGCAGGAATCTGATGAATAGAACCTAAAAATATAATGTGACTGTCATTTCAATTTGAAACTAGTTAACTACATAAAACGTAATAAAATAAAATCGACAATTGTCGGAATACTTCTTATTACTTACTATTTCTGTTTACCTCAACAATTATTTAAAGATCCAACAGCCACTATTATAAGCAGTAACTCAAATGAATTATTAGGAGCATTAATTGCAGAAGATGGACAATGGAGATTTCCTGTTAGTGATAGTGTACCAGATAAATTTAAAACCTGTATTCTTCAGTTTGAAGATGAATATTTCTATAAGCATCCTGGTTTTAATCCTATTTCAATTTACAAAGCTTTAAAAGGTAATTTAAGTTCTGGAAGTGTAAAACGCGGAGGAAGCACAATAACCCAACAAGTGATTCGCTTGTCTCGAAAAGGAAAATCGCGCACCTATGCCGAAAAACTCAAGGAGCTCATTCTTGCCACACGATTAGAGTTTAGACTATCAAAAGATGAAATTTTAAACCTGTATTCAAGTTATGCTCCTTTTGGTGGAAATGTTGTAGGAATCGATGCAGCAGCTTGGCGTTATTTTAATAGAAACGCCTCCAACTTATCTTGGGCAGAAAGTGCCACCTTAGCTGTGCTGCCGAATGCACCAAGTTTGATTTATCCCGGGAAAAATCAAAAGCGATTGTTAGAAAAACGTAATCGATTACTAAAAAAATTATATGCAGAAGGTAAAATTGATGAGCTAACTTATGAGCTATCAATTGCCGAAGGTTTACCACAAAAACCTTATCCATTGCCTCAAATTGCAACTCATTTGCTTCAAAAAGTGGCAAGAGATCATAAAGGAAAACGTATTAAAACGACTATTAAAACAGCGCTACAAGAGCGAACTAATACCATTGTAAAACAGCACTACAATTTATTAAAGCAAAACGAAATTTATAATATTTCTGTTTTAGTTTTAGACGTAAACACGCGTGAAGTATTAACCTATATTGGCAATTCACCAACTGATAAAGCGCATCAAAAAAATGTAGATATTATTGATAAGCCTAGAAGCACAGGCAGCATATTAAAACCTTTTTTATATGCCTCAATGCTTGATGCTGGCGATTTATTACCAAATACTTTAGTCGCTGATGTACCGACTCAATTTGGTAGTTACCAGCCCGAAAACTATAACAAAACTTACGACGGAGCAGTCTTTGCTAATGAAGCCTTATCACGGTCTTTAAATGTGCCTGCAGTGCGAATGCTTCAGGATTTTGGTTTGGATCGCTTTTATCATTATTTAAAAGAACTTCAACTTAAAGATTTAAAATACAATGCCAACCATTATGGTTTGTCTTTGGTTCTCGGTGGTGCAGAAAGTAATCTATGGGATTTGTGTAAAAGTTATGCTGCAATGGCTTCAACTTTAAATCATTTTAACGACAACTCAAGCAAGTATTTTGACCATGAATTTACACAACCTACATACATCTATGGAGAACCTATAAATTTTGGAAAACTTAAAAATGAAAAAGACGTTTTTGATGCGGCTTCCATTTATCTCACTTTTGAAAGTATGAAACAAGTCAATAGACCAGAAGGCGATGATAGTTGGGAATATTATGATTCTTCTCAAGAAATTGCATGGAAAACAGGAACAAGCTTCGGTTTTAGAGATGCCTGGGCAATTGGCACAACAAAAGATTATGTGGTTGGTGTTTGGGTTGGTAATGCAGATGGTGAAGGACGACCAGGTTTGGTAGGTGTACAAACTGCTGCTCCTATTCTATTTGATGTGTTCGATATGCTACCAAAAAGTAAATGGTTCGATCAACCGTATGATGAAATGTTAGAAGTGAATATCTGTATAAAAAGTGGTTATAGAGCCTCTTCAATTTGTGATGATACTGAGTTAAGATATATTCAAGCTAGTGGCAGAAAAACGGCACCTTGTCCTTTTCATAAATTGTTGCACTTGGATATGTCCGAACAATTTCAGGTGAACTCTTCTTGTGAATCTATATCGAATATTAATAACAAGCCTTGGTTTGTACTTCCGCCTTTACAAGCCTATTATTTTAAAAATAAAAACCCTTTTTATAAAAGTCCTCCTCCTTATCGAAATGACTGCGCTGAATCTTCTGGAGTATCTATGGATTTTATATATCCTAATCAACAAAGCACTATTTTTTTACCCAAGGATTTTGATGGAAATACTAACGACTTAGTCTTAAAAGTAGCACACTCAAAACCAGAACTAGAACTCTATTGGTATATTGATAATCAATTTGTTGGTAGTACAAAAGACATACACGATATGGCTGTTTTACCTTCTTCTGGTGATCATATTATTACTGTTATGGATGAACTAGGTAATGAGATAAAACACAAAATTACTATTACCGAATAATCACTTTCACTTTCAAATCCTTACTTTTGTATTCATTAATCAAATAACCTAACAATCAAATGATGCAATTTTTACACTCCTATTGGGCTTATTTAGTTTTAGTCGTCTTAGTCTTAGCTACATTTAACGCACTCATTAAATTTTTTGGTGACAAAGAATTTGATGCTAAAGATTTTAGAATTTCATTGTTTGCTTTAATTACAATGCACATTCAGTTGTTATTAGGACTGATCTTATTTTTCGTAAAAGATTATTTCTCTACTATTAAACAAGTTGGTGGTATGGGAGAAGTGATGAAAAATTCAGATTTAAGAAACCTCATAGTAGAACATCCACTTACTATGATAATCGCTGTTGCATTGGTGACTATTGGTTATTCTAAACACAAAAAGAAATTAACCTCTAAACCTAAGTTTAAGATGTTAGCTATTTTCTACACTATTGCTTTGATTTTAGTGTTGGCTAAAATCCCATGGAATATTTGGTTTTAAGAATATATATGACATAAAAAAAGCGTTAAGAAATTTCTTAACGCTTTTTTTATGTCTTTAGAGAGTTTCTCTAATTCTCAGTTTTCTTGGATTCCTATTTAACTTCTTTAATAAGATAAACATACACTGGAAAGTGATCGCTAAAACCTCCTGTAAAACCCCCATCTGCAAAACTTCTAAATGGGTAACCTTCGTAACGCCCTCGTTTATTAGATAAGTATGCTTTATTGTAAATGCCTGCTTTCCAAAATCTGTATGATGAATAGTCATCTTCTAATAGGGGCTTAGTCATCATAATCTGATCAAATAAACTCCAGGCATCTCTATAAGCTGTAGTTCCGTAACCTTTTTCTGTAAACATCTTTTCGAAAGGATTGTATATGCCCTTTAAAGGCACATCTTCTTTATCTTTTTTTGCTTTTAAAACGTCTTTTACGCTATCATTAGTTGGGTCATCGTTTAAATCTCCCATTGTAAAAATTTTAGCATAAGGATCTTTAGACTGTAAAGAATCGATTAATCTTTTATTTAATTTAGCCGCAGCTACTCTTTTGGGTCTGCTTCTAGCTTCTCCACCGCTTCGAGATGGCCAATGATTCACTAAAACATGTATTAAATCACCATCTAATTTTCCACTTACTAACAGTTGATCTCTCGTATAAACCCGCTTTCGAGTTAAATCATCGTATATTACTAATTCATGAGAACTTTCATTTATAGGTTGAAATAAGTCTTTTTGGTATAATAAAGCTACATCTATACTTCTTCTGTCGGGTCCATCAAAATGAATGATTCCATAATCTTTACCTAAAAGCAATGGATCATTTACTAAATCTTCTAAAACTTGTCTGTTCTCTATCTCACAAACTCCAATTATTGCAGGTGAATTATTTGCTTTATCACTACCTATGTTCGCAACGACACGAGCCATATTTTTTATTTTTTTCTTATAAATCTCACTACGATTGGCTTTAATCTCCATGATGGGACTAGCCTCATCATATTTTTCTGGATCATTAATAGTGTCAAATAAATTTTCTAAATTGTAGAACGCTACAGTATGTATTTTAAAACGTTTCTCTTCTTGAGCTTGAAGATTTGAAACACTTACTAATACAAGTAGAATAAAAAGTGATTTTAATAATTGCATAGTTGATATCTTATCGCATTGTTATGTTCAAAGCAAATTGCTTGCCAAAAGTATGTATTTCTTATAAATAATGTACATTTGAATGCCCTTAAATGTAAATGTTAAGGGAATCTTAAATTAAATCAATATCATATTAGGCATGAAAAAAAGTTTTTTACTCTTTCTGTTCACAATTGCCTTTTCACTAACAAGTTTTGCGCAGCAAACCATCGTTAAAGGAAGTGTTTTGGACGGAACTACAGGAGAACCAATTCCTGATGTAACAATTACTATTGAAGAAACCTTACAAACAACTAAAACCGATGCCAGAGGAGAATTCAGTTTTACGGTAAACGTACCGCTTGGGGAACAAGTTTTAAAGATTGAAAAAGTAGGTTATGTTACAAAACGTTATCCCATTGTCGTAAACGAAGGTCAAACTGTTGATATCAGTGGTATGACTTTAGATTTTGATAGTAGTGATAAAAAAGACTTATTTGTGATTTCTATATCGGATGCAAATTTAAATAGTGAAGATGACGGCTTAACGGATAATATTTCTGGACTATTACAAGCCTCTAGAGATGTATTCCTTAGTGCTGCAGCATTTGATTTTAGCGCTACATTTTTTAGACCTAGAGGTTTAGACAATGCCAACGGTAAAGTGCTTATTAATGGCATAGAAATGAACAAGCAATTTAATGGAAGACCACAATGGGGAAATTGGGGAGGCTTAAATGATGTACAACGTAACCAAGAATTCTCAATGGGTATATCTGCCAACGATTATAATTTTGGTGATTTAGCAGGTACCAATAATATTGTGATGCGCGCCTCAAAATATAGAAAAGGTGGACGTGCTTCTTATGCTTCTGCCAATCGAAGTTATACCGGAAGAATAATGGCCAGTTATAGTTCTGGATTGTTAAAGGGTGGTTGGTCGTATTCTGTTTTAGGCTCTCGACGCTATGGTGAACAGGGTTTTATTGACGGAACGCTTTACGATGCTAATTCATTCTTTATTGCCGTTGAAAAACAGCTTAATGATAAACACAGTTTAAACTTTACAGGTATATATGCCAGTAATAGACGTGGTCGTTCTACCGCAATAACCGAAGAAGTTTTTAACTTAAAGGGAAGAGAGTATAATCCATTTTGGGGAGATTTAAATGGCGAACAACGCAATTCAAGAATGCGAGAAATTAATGAGCCTATTTTAATGTTAAACCATTATTGGGACGTATCCTCTAAAGTAAAATTAAACACTAATATTGCTTATCAATTTGGAAAGATAGGAAATACACGTATAGACAATGGTGGTACACGACGTGTTACATTTAATGGAGAAGATACTTATATTGGTGGTGCACGTAACACAGATCCTACATACTACCAGAATTTACCAAGTTACTTTTTAAATGTCGGAGGTGCACCAGAAGCATCAGATTACCAACTAGCTTATTTAGCTGAGCAAGAATTTATCAATAACGGTCAATTTAATTGGGAAAACATTTATAGAGCAAATATTAACTCTACTGCAAGAGGGCACAATGCTATATATGCTTTACAAGAAGACAGAATAGATGATAAGCAACTAAGCGCAAACATATTATTAGATGCAGAACTTGCCGATAATATAAAACTAAATGGTGGATTAAATTTTAGAAATCTAAAGAGTGAAAATTACGCACTGATTAAGGATTTATTTGGAGCTAATGGTTATTTAGATGTCGATTTCTTTGCGGAAGAAATAGATCCAAGTCAAAACATTAGTAACCTAGCACAATCAGATATTAGAAACCCTAATCGTATTGCCGGAGAAGGTGAACGCTACAAATACAATTACGAAATAGATGCAAATGTAGTTAGTGCATTTGCACAAGCGCAGTTTAAATACAGCAAAGTAGATTTTTATGCCGCTGCCAATATGTCTCAGACTAGTTACCAGAGAAACGGTCTATATCAAAATGGGTATTTTGAAGATAACTCTTTCGGAAAAAGTGAGAAAGTAGACTTCTCTAATGTAGGTATTAAAGCTGGTGCTACATATAAAATTACCGGAAAACACCTTATCGATTTTAATGCAGTTTATATGACGAAAGCACCAAGTATTAGAAATACATTCGAAAACGCAAGACAAAACAACGAGCTTATCAATGATTTAAATAGTGAAGTCATTACATCTGTAGACGCTAGTTATATATTTAGATCACCAATTGTAAAAGCACGTCTTACAGGTTTTTATTCAACATTTGAAGATGGAACAGATATTGGATTTTATTATACCGAAGGAAGTTCTGGTGCGTTTACCCAAGAAGTATTGACTAATGTGAATAGAAGACATATTGGTGGAGAATTTGGTATAGAAGCACAAGTTACACCAACAATTAAATTGAAAGGAGCTGCTTCGGTGGGACAATATATATTCACAAACAATCCAAATATGTATTTATCTGGTGATGATTTTGAAGAGGACTTAACTTACGGTGATGGTAAAACGTATCTTGAAAATTATCATGTCGCTGGTGGTCCCGAACGAGCTTATCAAATAGGATTTGAATATAGAGACCCTGACTATTGGAATGTTGGTGTTACAAGTAACTTCTTCTCTAATGCGTATGTAGATGTAAACAATCTAAAGCGATCAGGGCGTTTTAATACCAACCTTGACCTAATTACTGAAGATAGATACAGAGAAGGTGGAAACATCTCGGGTTATGGATTTAGTGATTACGATGAAGCCATTGCAAGAGATTTATTAAGACAAGAGCAATTTGATGATTACATGCTTGTAAATATAATTGGAGGAAAATCTTGGAGGGTAGATGATTACTTTATTGGGTTCTTCGCAACAATAAATAATGTATTCAATCAACAATATAGAACAGGTGGTTTTGAGCAGGCTCGTAGAGTAGATTACAGAAGTCAATTAACTGAACAAACCAATGAAAATGGTCCAGTATTTGGCAATCGTTATTTCTACGGAAATGGCACAACATATTATTTAAACGTATACGTAAGATTCTAAAAAAATAAAATCTTTAACTTTATAAAGACAAAAAAATGAAAACAAATAAATTAAATAAACTAGCGCTTTTACTAATTGGTTTATTAGTGTTTACCGCATGTGTAGAAGATGATGAATACAACTTACCAAACCTCTCAGTAAATGAAGTTGAATTTGGCGAAGATGATATTATAATTGATATTGATGCCGTACTAGGTAATTTCAATCAGAATGGAGAACCTTATACGTTCGAAGATTTTGACAATTATGATGTTTACACATCTGGTTATGTAATTTCTAGTGATGAAGGCGGAAACTTTTTTGAAGAATTAGTAATTCAGGATAAAGCTGAAAACCCTACAGCAGGTGTTGTAATTCAAGTAGATGTTAATCCTTTATTTACACTTTATGAATTTGGGAGAAAAGTATTTATCAAATTAGATGGTTTAACAATCGCCGACGACAATGGTGTACTACAATTAGGTACTGCTGCAGGAAATAGTATAGAAAAAATCTCAGGTGCAAAAAGAGCTGAGCATATTATTTTAGACCCAGAGGTTGCTACTATTATACCTTTAGATGTTACCATAGCTGATTTTACAAATGATTTAGAAAGTCAATTTATTCGATTAAACGATATGCAGTTTAATCGAAATGATGTTTTAGGAGAAAATCCTTTGACTTTTGCTGCTGAAGATACAGATGAATTTGATGGTGAACGTAGCGTTGAAAGTTGTGCCACTGGTGCATCTGTTATTATGAGCACAAGTACATTTTCTGATTTTAAAAGTTTAACACTTCCGGCAAATAGAGGATCTATTTCTGGTGTCCTCACCAGAGATTTCTTTGATGATTTTTATACTATAGTTATCAATTCTCCTGAAGACATCAATTTTGATAATGAAGAGCGTTGCGATCCAGATTTCTTCGAATGTACAACCACATCTGGTGGAGGCTCAGTATTTTTCTCGGAGAATTTTGAAAGCTTTGCAGGATATGCTGCTGAAGGTTGGACCAATGTTAATATAAGCGGAGGCAATACGCAATGGGTTACTGGTAGTTTCAGTGGTTCAACTTATGCACAAATCTCAGGATTTAATAGTGGTGATGATGAAATCAATGTTTGGTTGGTAACTCCAGAAATAAATATGGATACAACAGATGGTGAAGAATTATCTTTTGATGTTCAAGCTAACTTTGACAGCGGAACTATATTAACAGTGTATGTGTCTTCTGATTTTACAGGTGATCCAACAACAGCGACATGGCAGCTACTAGATGCTACAATACCTGCAGGGCCTAGTGGTGGATTCGGTACTTTTGAATCTGTTGGCCCAATCAATATCTCTTGTATTGACGGAAATGTACATTTTGGTTTCTTTTACGAAGGTTCAGACCCAAGCGCAACAACAAGATACCATGTAGATAATATTGAAGTTACTGGTAACTAAGAAATTATAAAATAACTAAAAAAGCCGCATCTTTGTTTTAAAGATGCGGCTTTTTATTTTTCAATAAACAACCTATGTTAGACACTTTTTATATTTCCATTTTTAACAATTACAAAAAAACTTTAGGAAAGCGAAGTTTAACCATTGCATTATTATACATCAACTTTCTAGAGTTATCTATCATATTAGCTTTGGCTGCCTTTTTTATGGCATTTGCAAGTCAAATGAAAATGCTTGTAATGTCGCCAACTAAATTTTGGATATTGTTTGCCTTGATCACCCTATTCGTAATATTTAAAAATTGGATGCGCTATAACGGGAAGAAAAGAAATATTCTCAATGCAAAATCAAAAAATATACGCACTTCAATATATTTATTGTGGTTTTTACCTTTTGGCTGCTTAGCTATTGCATTTATTTTACTGCAAGTACAATAAAAAAACGCCATCCTTATCAGATAGCGTTTTAATTTATATTTTATTTCTCAGCTTACTCAGCTTTTTTCTCACCACTGCAACATGCTTTTTTGCAATCTTCTTTACAAGCGGCCTTTTCTGCTTCAGTTTTATTTGCACAACATGCTTTATCACAGTCTGCTTTACAAGCTTTCTTTTCGGATTCAAAGCTATCAACCTTTTGCATATCTTTTACTTTGTAGATATCAGCTACTTTAGTCACTGTTTCTTCTAACGATTTTGGAGTTACTTTGGCTTCATCGTACTCAACCATGGCTAAACGCTTATCAAAATCTACTTTTGCAGATTTAACACCTTCCATTTTCGCCATTTTCTTTTCAATGGTTTTAGCACAACCCATAGCACAGGTCATTCCATCAATACCAAACTCTACTTTTGCATAAGTAGCATTAGGATCTAAATTTTGAGCAACATCTTTTTTAGAAACTTCTACATCTACTGTTTTAACTTCTGGTTGTGTTTCGTTCTTACAAGATGAAATAATAAGGGATAAAACTGAAACTATAAAAATGTTTTTTAATGTCTTCATATATTAAATCTATTATATTTTGGATAAATCTAATAAATATTGACGTTTCTTGCGAAAGAATTAACGAATTTTGTGATTTGTTTACAGAGCTTTTGTATGAAAAACCCGAATATAAAATGGATTTATCTTGTAATACTTTCTATCATTTGGGGAAGTTCATTTATTTTAATTAAGAAATCACTCTTAGGTTTAAATCCATACCAACTTGGTGCTCTGAGGACTATAATTACAGGGTTAATTCTATTAGTTGCAGGATATAAGACACTCAAAAATATCCCTAAATCTAAATGGAAATGGTTGTTAATTTCCGCACTACTTGGGTCTTTTATTCCAGCGTTCTTTTTTGCCATTGCAGAAACTGAAATTGATAGTGCCGTAGCTTCTATATTGAATTCTTTAGTACCCTTAAACACCATTTTATTGGGTTTTGCAGTGTTTAGAATTGCATCAACTAAGCGGCAGGTTTTAGGTGTCATTATTGGCTTTATTGGCACTGCTATTTTAATTTTAAAAGGAGCTGAATTAAATCCTAATCAAAATTACTTATATGCAGGTTTTGTAATAGCTTCGACATTAATGTATGCGGCCAATGTAAATATTATAAAACGTTATTTACAAGATGTGAAGCCCTTAGCAATTGCTGCAGGAAATTATGTCTTTATTGTAATACCAGCTATAATTATTTTATTATTTACAGACTTTTTTACTTCAGAACGCTTTAATAATCCGTATTTACTAAGTTCATTAATATATATAACCATACTATCTGTTCTAGGTACCGCAATGGCAAAAGTAATTTTCTTTAAGCTGGTTCAAATTTCTACACCTGTTTTTGCCTCTTCAGTGACATATATTATGCCTATTGTGGCTTTAATTTGGGGAATTGTAGATGGTGAGACATTTAGTCTTATTCAAGGATTGGCTGCACTACTCATATTAGTAGGTGTCTACTTATCTAACAAAAGAAAAACATAAAAAAACCGAAGCTTTCACTTCGGTTTTAGTTTTTATAATATAGCTAATGCTTAGTTAAAATCTTCAGCAGTAACACCTTCATTAACTTTAACATCTGTAGTTTCTAAAGTTATGACTTGCGGTCCATTAACAATTTTCATTGTATAAGGCATCATTACACCATCAACTTCTTTATAATTAGAATAATCAGTAACTGTAGTTACAGTTTGACCTCCAGCTTCAGTTGTAGCTTCCGTTCTTACTAAGTAACCTGTTTCTACATCATAATATCTATAAGTTTCCTTTTCATCTTTAGTTAACTTAATTTTATAAACATCTGTACCATCAATAGTAGTCATGCTTTCTAACTCAATACTAGAAGCTTCCATAAACAACTCAGAAAATAATCCTTTTTCAGCTTTTCTAGAAGATACATCTTTTTCGTCCATAGGAACTTTTCGTCCTTGTTGTTCTTGGTATCCTTTTTCTCCATCAAAATTTTGCTTGAATAATGTACCCATTCCTTCAGCGACCATTTCCATTGAAAACTTATTTGGTGACATTTGCTTCAAAATTGCCTTTGGCTTAAAAGGTGCACCTTGGATTGTAACCTCTGCATTAGTAAGCGTCGTATTGATCTTTCTAAGGTTTTCTTCTCCACCAACGGCAGTTACATAATTTTTAATTACTTTCTCTGCTGTTAATCCTTCTGGTAAGGGTTTAGAAAATACCGGTTTATCAGTGGCGTTAGCATAAGGGTCAAAATATTTGATAGGAATTCCTGTTTTTTCAAGATTTTCTAATACTTCGCTTCCTTTACCTACAACAACAATACGCGCGTTTTCAGTTTTAAAATATTTGTTTGCAACACGTGTTACATCATCTTTACTTACCGCATTAATCTTTTCTAAATATGTCGTGTAGAAATCTTTTGGTAAGTCATTCAACTTTATATTTAAAGCATAATTTGCAATTGTTTGTGGACGCTCTAAAGCCAATACAAAATCACCAACATACTTTGCTTTAGCATTTGCTAATTTTTCTGCTTCCACAGGTTCAGTTTTAATACGGTTAATTTCCTTTAGCGTCTCAACAACAGCACTATCAGTAACAGCATTTCTCACCGCTGCACCCGCAGTAAAACGCGAAGCATTCCATCTACTTGTACCAACACTAGAACGCGCTCCATAAGTATAACCATGTTCTTCACGAAGATTCATATTCAAATAACTACCAAATCCACCTCCTAATATTTTATTGGCAATTAATACAGAATGGTAATCTTCATCTTTCATTTTTAAGTTAACATTATTAGTCAATGAAATGTTAGATTGAACAGCATTAGGCATATCCACAAAATTAATTTGTGTGTACTGCGCGTTAGTTTTTGGTTCTGGAAGTGCAATTTCTACTCCTGCTGATTTTTCCCATTTACCAAAGTGCTTTTTTAGTTGCTTCTTTACATCACCTATTTCAACATCACCTACAACAACTATATATGCGTTGTTTGGATTAAAATATTTCTCATAAAACGCTAATACATCACCAAATTGAATATTATTCACAGTCTCTTCGGTGGTAAATTCACCTCTAGGATGATTTACACCATAAGATAAAGCTCCTCCTACTCGTCCTGCAACAGCATCAACACTTTTTTCTTGAGATTTTAAGTTCTCTAAAAGTTTTTCTTTTTCCTTTTCAAACTCCTCTTCTGTTAATAATGGATTAATCGCTGCATCTGCCATTAATTCTATAATTCTATCAGAGTATTTAGACAATGAACTAGCGAAACCACCTTGAGCTCCAAAATTTAGGTTAGCACCAAGGAAATCAATTTCATCATTAAATTCATCTTTAGGAATGTTTGTGGTTCCATTCCCCAGCATTGCTGCCAAAATACTAGAAACACCTGCTTTTTTACCTTCAGTAATCGGCTTGTTGTCTATTCTTAATGAGTAAGATACTCTAGGTAATTTATGGTTTTCTACCACTAGTACCTGTATACCATTCTTTAAATCGAATTCACCTGGTACTTCTAAAGTGATTTTAGGAGCTGGTCCTAGTTCAGGTTGTTTTGATCTGTCTATTTGTGCATTTACACCCATTGCCATTAAAAACAATACAACGAATGCAGATATTTTAGTTTTCATATTAAAATTTTTCATCTTATTGATCATCTTTTTTAGGTAAATACTCAAGTATTAAACGCTGGTTAGAATTCAAATACTTTTTGGCAACATCTCTCAATTCTTCTCTTGTGATAGAACGGTAGATATCAATTTCGTTGTTTATTAAATTCACATCACCGTATAACATATAATAACGTGCTAATGAATTTGCAATACCAGCTACACTCGAATTAGAATTTACAAACTGATTTTCAAACTGGTTCTGTAGTTTCTGGTAATCGCGTTCAGAAATTAATTCTGTTTGCATTTTAGCAACTTCTTCATCCATTTCCGTAATCAATGTATCTAATGAAACATCACCTAAAGGCAGAGCGAACAAGGCATAAATACCGTAATCTTCTTGACTAATGTTCACCGCTTGTACAGCTAAGGCCTGTTTTTGCTCATCTACTAACTTTTTGTATAAGATTGAACTTTTTCCACCACTTAAGTAGCTAGAAATCATGTCTAAAGCATAGGCATCTCTATCTTTAAAAGAAGGTGTTCTGTAAGCAGCTATCACGGCTGGAATTTGAATATTACCATCATAAGCTTTATCTCTCATGGACTCTGTTATTGGCTGCTCTCTTGGTAAATCTCTAGTGACATCTTCGCCTCTAGGAATTGGCCCAAAATAATCTTGTACCATTTTCTTAACTGCAGCTTTATCAATATCGCCTGCAACAACTAAAACAGCATTGTTAGGTACATAATACTTTTTATTAAATGCCTGAAACTCTTCTAAAGTTGCTGCATCTAAATGTTCCATTTCGCCAATCGTTGTTCCTTTATAAGGGTGTACTTTAAACATACGCTTCTTTACCTCAGCCAAAATATTTCCATAAGGCTGATTATCTACACGTAATCTTTTCTCTTCTTTTACAACTTCGTTTTGCGTGTCAACACCTATTTGGTTGATAATTGGATGCAGTAAACGCTCTGATTCCATCCACAACCCAGTTTCCACAGCGTTAGAAGGAAACACTTCGTAGTAATAGGTTCTGTCATCCGTTGTATTTGCGTTATTGCTTCCTCCATTAGCAGTTACGATATTGAACCACTCTCCGCGCTCAATATTCTCTGTACCTTCAAATAATAAATGCTCAAAAAAGTGAGCAAAACCTGTACGTTCTGGATCTTCATCTTTAGCACCTACATGATACATTACTGAAACTGTAACTACAGGTGCTGTATTGTCTTGGTGCAAAATAACATGCATCCCATTGTCTAAATCGTACTCCTCAAATTCTACTTTCTGCGCATTGGAATGAAATCCAACAAGCAAGGAAAGTGCCAGAGTAAATAAACTTTTTTTCATTATTAAGTGTGTTTAAAATTTAAATTGTTTTTGTGTTAGTGTGTACTAAATGCTTTTTGTTACATGAAGCCTCACAAAAATAAGGAATGATTCGGCTTATTAACATAATAAAATGTGAAAACTCTATTAAAAACACCTTGAATTTAAAGGCACTATTTCAACACCTTCAAAAAGTCGCTTAAAAAGCAGTCGAAAACGCCCGAAACGTTTGTAAATTACGAATTTAGGAGTATATTTGCATCCGCTTTCTGAGAAGAAAGTGATTTATTTAATAAACAAATTAATAAAAACGTTACGCTATGTACGCAATTGTAGAGATAGCAGGGCATCAATTTAAAGTTGAAAAAGACCAAAAAGTTTTTGTTAACCGTTTATCTACTGAAGAAGGTAAGAAAGTTTCTTTCGATAATGTTCTTTTAATAGGAGATGGTAACAAAACTACTTTAGGCGCCCCAGCTATAGACGGAGCACAAGTAAGTGCAAAAGTCTTAAAGCACCTAAAAGGTGATAAAGTAATAGTTTTCAAAAAGAAAAGACGTAAAGGTTACCGTGTTAAAAATGGACACAGACAATCTTTAACTGAAATTGTGATTGAAAGTATTGTTGCTTCTGGAGCTAAGAAAGCTGCTCCGAAAAAGGAAACTAAAAAAGCCGAACCAAAAGTAGAAGCGAAAGCTGCTGCTCCAAAAGCTGAAAAAGCAGCTCCAAAAAAGGCTGCGCCTAAAGCTAAACCAGCTGCTAAAAAAGCAACAGGTAAAGCAAATGACTTAAAGAAAATTGAAGGTATAGGACCAAAGATTGCCTCTACTCTAGTAGAAGCAGGTGTTGCTACTTTTGCTGAATTAGCTAAAACTAAGCCAGCTAAAATTTCTGAAATCATAGCAGGTGTTCGTGGTAACCATGTTACTGATACTTGGCCAAAGCAAGCTAAATTAGCTGCAGATGGTAAGTGGGACGAGCTTAAAAAATGGCAAGACGAATTAGATGGTGGTAAAGCATAATCGCTAAATCACTTAAGTATAACAATATAAAACTTATAGATCATGGCTCATAAAAAAGGAGTTGGTAGTTCGAAGAATGGTAGAGAATCAGAATCGAAACGTCTTGGCGTTAAGATATTTGGTGGACAAGCTGCTATTGCTGGAAACATTATCATAAGACAACGAGGTAACACGCATCACCCAGGTGAAAACGTTTACCAAGGAAAAGACCATACTTTACACGCTAAAGTTGATGGTTTAGTAAAATTTACTAAGAAAAAAGACAACAAGTCTTACGTTTCTATTGAGCCTTTTGAGGCTTAGGGAATTTTATTTCTTTTCAAAATTTAAACCCTTTCTAGAAATAGAGAGGGTTTTTTGTTTTTGTCATTCTGAGCAAAGCGAAGAATCTTTCTCTTTGATTATAATTCCTTTGTAGATAAGATTCTTCGCTTTGCTCCGAATGACATCTTAACTACACAATTTCCATCTTCTTCAATAGAAAACTAGCATTCATATTCTGGCAAACTCCTTGTTTTAGTTTGTAATCAAAATGAAGCTCATCATTTATGATTTCAGCATCAAAAAAATAGTTCTTTACAGCTTCTAGTTCGCTTTCTATTTCTGTAAGGCTTAAATCGTGAGTCGCGATAATTCCTGTGGCATTTTGTTTTACTAATTTTTCTACAAACTTTCTAGAACCAATGGCTTTGTCTGTGCTATTCGTACCTTTCAGAATTTCATCAAGTATCACAAAGTAATTGGTATCCTTTTCAATGGTATCTACTACAAATTTTAATCGTGTTAATTCACTAAAGAAATACGAACTATCATCAGTTAATGAATCTGTAGTTCGCATGCTGGTAATTAACTTAATAGGCTTGTATTTACTTTGTTTAGCACAAACTGGCAATCCAACATTAGCCATAACAATATGAAGCGCAACGGTTCTTAAAAAGGTACTCTTACCTGCCATGTTTGCTCCTGTAACGATAAAGAATTGTTCTTCACTTAACTCTAAATCACTATCTACTCGTTTTTCAGGATTTAATAAAGGGTGCCCTAAGTCTTCTGCAGAGATGGTAACAGGTTCGTCAGTTAAAATAGGGTAAGTAAAACTTTGATGATTAAAGGCGTAATTACCAAAGCTGTTAAAGGCATCAAAGAAGGTGACGACCTCAAACCAATCATCAACTTTATTTGCATATTTTGTAACCCATTGCTCTATCCTGTAACTATTTCTTATGTCTATTAAAAAATAACCATTTCCAAAAATGGCAGAAATAAGATTATTCCTATTGTCTAAAGCATCTAAGGATTTTGAAAATCTTGAAAAAATCGCAGAAGCTTTCAAATCTTCAGACTGAATCAATTTTTGTTTCGACTTTAATAACTCAGAATTAAATTCAGTAGTTTCAATAGCATTTAGCAACAATGCATATTGTCTAAAAGTGTCTTTTGCTCGCTCTGTGTGTTGCGCCAGTATATTGATTTTCTTTAAATAGCGACCTGTAATTCCTAACCCTAATAGTAACCAATAACCAGCAATTGAAATCGGAATTATTTCAGCAATTCCTAATACAATAAATACTATAGAGGCTATACTAAAAGCAATGGTTAACCCATACTGCGTTTTTCCTAAAAAAGGTTTGTAGCCTTTTAACCATGTAATGATTGAGGCTGCGGAATGTTCTATTTCAACTCCCTGAGCAATTGCCGAATAGATTTGCCTCCATTCTGGTAAATCTGCTAATTCTTGTATGGCTTTTTGACGTTCTTCAATGTTCAAAATATCATTTGAAAGTAAATTTTCAGAGAGTTTCTGAGCACCTTCTTTAATTGCTGTTCTATTGATAAATTGAAAGAAAGACCCTTTCCCGAATAAATCGATATCGAGACTGAAAAAATGTTTTGGATTTTGAAACTCAGAGCCATCCGGCCGACTATGAAAATTCCCTTTTGCTATTTTTAATTCGTCTTCATTAATTGTAATCAATCGTTTGTGTAAATTTCTTTTTGACTTTAAATCTGTATATCTTGAAAGTAGAAAAAGAAAAATACCAACTCCAACTACTCCAATAGCAACAGCAATTTGCCAATTCTGATAAGTGAAATAGGTGCCGATTCCTGTAAGTACAAAAACAGAAAGTCTAAGCAAACTGTAAATACTTAGTTGCTTAAATATACGTTTTGACTTCGCCTTATTTAATTCTAGCCGTGCGTTATAAAATGTAATTGGGTTTTGCATATCTTTAACTAAAGTCCTGAAGCATCAATAGCTTCAAAAACAGATAAAATAATTTCGACTGCGTTTTTATAGAACTCTGGTGAAATATCCTCAAAGTCATCTGTCGGTTTGTGGTAGGCAGCATGATCTTCATTACCAAAGTAGAGAAATGGAATCTTAGCTGAATGAAATGGTCCATGATCCGACGCCATAGTCCAATCGTCCTTGTTGTCGGTACCGTCGTGTCCTTGTAAAAGCTTTGTTTTAGTTGGATTTTTAAATCCATCAAGAATTGAGGTAAGCCATTCTGTATAACGTGCACCAACCGCATATAACTCATCCTTTGCACTACGACTTATCATATCCATATTTAGATTCACCAAAATTTTACTAGTATCAAAAGTGTCAACGAAATATTTAGCTCCCTTGAGTCCCAATTCCTCGGCATCAAAAGCAGCTAATATCACTGAATGCTTAGGTGGGTTATTTTTAAAATATTCAGCAAAAACTATAAGTGCAGCAACACCAGATGCGTCATCATCAGCACCATTGTATATTTTACCTCCAGAAATCCCAAGGTGGTCATAATGTGCGCTGATAACAATATATTTATCTGGTGATTCAGTTCCTTTAATCTCAGCCAAAATATTTGTAGCATTGTATGCTTTCTTTATACTTTTAAAAGAAAATGGTTGTTCGTATTCTCCGTCAAGACCGTCAACATTAAGATTTCTAAATTGCTCAATGATATAAGCTCTAGCAGAATCATTGCCTTTTTCTCCAGTTCTACGACCTTCGAATTTATCTGAACTGAGGATTTCTATATGCTCTAAGAGTTTGTCCTCGTTAAGTTTTTGGGTTTCATTCTGTGCGAAACTGAGCATCGCAAAAAATAAAAGACATACTAGGTAAATTATTCTGTTTTTCATTTTAGAGTTTTAGGGTTTAATTCAAATTAAAGAAAAAATCCTAAGTAAATACTTAGGATTTTAATAAATATATGTTAAGATGTATTATCCTTTAAAACTGGCGGCTAAATACTCGCGGTTCATACGTGCAATATTTTCTAAGGAAATGCCTTTAGGACATTCAACTTCGCAAGCTCCTGTATTAGTACAGTTACCAAAGCCTTCTTCATCCATTTGCTTAACCATGTTTAATACACGATCTGTTGCTTCAACTTGTCCTTGAGGTAAAAGTGCAAATTGGGATACTTTAGCTGATACGAATAACATTGCTGAAGAATTTTTACAACTTGCTACACAAGCGCCACAACCAATACAAGTGGCAGCATCAAAGGCCATATCCGCATTATGCTTTTCAATCGGAATCGCATTTGCGTCTTGAGTATTACCAGATGTATTTACAGAAATAAATCCTCCTGCATGTTGTATACGATCAAAGGCACTTCTATCTACAATTAAATCTTTAATAACTGGAAACGCTGTAGCTCTCCAAGGTTCTATAAAAATAGTATCACCATCATTAAAGCTTCTCATATGCAATTGACACACTGTAACCATAGAATCTGGTCCGTGAGCTCTACCATTTACATACATTGAGCACATTCCGCAAATACCTTCTCTACAGTCATGATCAAAAGCAATTGGCTCTTCATTTTTATCGATAAGCTCTTGATTTAAAACATCAAGCATCTCTAGAAATGACATATCTGGAGATACATCGCTCATAGGATAATCTACAATCTTTCCTTTATCATTAGCGTCTTTTTGACGCCATATTTTTAACGTTAAATTCATAGCTTTTTTTTATTTGTAACTTCTCTCTTTCACTTCAATATTTTCGTATACTAAATCTTCTTTATGAAGTACAGCATCTTTTGGTTCTCCTTTATATTCCCAAGCAGAAACAAACTGAAATTCTTTACGACGCATCGCTTCTCCTTCAGCAGTTTGATACTCCTCTCTAAAATGCCCTCCTGCAGATTCTTCTCTAACCAAGGCGTCTTTAGCGAATAATTCTCCTAATTCTAGAAAATCAGCAACACGACCAGCTTTAGCTAATTCTTCATTGTATGCATCAGCTTTTCCAGGAATCTTCACATCTTTCCAGAACTCCGCTCTCAATTCCGCAATTTCTTCAATTGCTTCCTTTAGATCTTTTTCGTTTCTAGCCATTCCGCATTTATTCCACATAATTTTTCCTAGCTTTTTATGGAAATAATCAACAGAATGTGTTCCGTCATTATTGACTAATTTATTGATAATATCGGTTGCGCTTTTTTCAGCTTCGTCAAATTCTTTCGTCTCTGTTGAGATTGGTCCAGTTCTAATATCATCGGCTAAATAATCACCTATAGTGTATGGTAAAACAAAATATCCATCAGCCAAGCCTTGCATCAATGCCGAAGCTCCAAGTCTATTTGCTCCATGATCTGAGAAATTAGCTTCACCTATACAGTATAAACCAGGAACCGTTGTCATTAAATTATAATCTACCCAAACACCTCCCATTGTGTAATGCACTGCTGGATAAATCATCATAGGCGTTTCATATGGATTCTGATCTACGATTTTCTCATACATCTGAAATAAGTTTCCATATTTATTCCTTACTATTTCTTGACCTAGTTTTTTAACTAAAGCCTCATCATTTTCATCTAGTCCTTTTACGTGTGCTTGCTCTTTTCCATAACGCATAAACGCTGAAGCAAAATCTAAATAAACGGCTTCACCAGTTTTATTGACTCCGTAGCCTTCATCACAACGTTCTTTAGCAGCTCTTGAAGCTACATCTCTTGGCACTAAGTTTCCGAATGCAGGATAACGTCGCTCTAAGTAATAATCTCTATCTTCTTCAGCTAATTGTGTCGGTTTTAAACTTCCATCACGAATCGCTTCTACGTCTTTTTTGTGTTTTGGCACCCAAATACGTCCATCATTTCTCAACGACTCAGACATCAATGTTAATTTTGATTGATGATCTCCAGATACCGGAATACATGTTGGGTGAATTTGTGTATAGCATGGATTTGCAAAGTAAGCACCTCGTTTGTGTGCTTTCCAAACCGCTGTTACATTAGATCCCATTGCATAAGTAGAAAGATAAAATGCGTTTCCGTAACCACCTGTTCCTAAAACTACAGCATGAGCCGAATGTCTTTCAATTTCACCTGTCACTAAATTACGAGCAATTATACCTCTTGCTTTACCATCTACAATCACAACATCTAGCATTTCGTGGCGCGTAAACATTTTTATCTTTCCACGACCTATTTGGCGATTCATTGCCGAGTAGGCTCCTAATAAAAGTTGCTGACCCGTTTGTCCTTTGGCATAAAACGTACGCGATACTAATACACCACCAAAAGATCGGTTATCTAATAGTCCACCATAATCACGTGCAAAAGGAACTCCTTGAGCTACACATTGATCGATGATATTAGTAGATACCTCTGCCAAACGATGAACGTTAGCCTCACGCGAACGGTAATCACCACCTTTTACAGTATCATAAAATAAACGGTATGTAGAATCACCATCACCTTGGTAATTTTTTGCTGCATTAATTCCTCCTTGCGCTGCAATTGAGTGTGCACGTCTTGGTGAATCCTGAAAGCAAAATGCTTTTACATTATAGCCTAATTCCGCTAGTGTTGCAGCTGCTGAGCCTCCTGCTAATCCTGTTCCTACTACAATCACATCAATAAGACGCTTGTTGGCTGGATTAACAAGGTTAATTTCATTTTTATGATTTGTCCACTTATCTGCAAGTGGTCCTTTTGGTATTTTAGAATCTAAAGCCATACAAGCTGTTTTTTAGTGGTTAAAATGGTGAAATAGTGCAATGAAAATAAATCCAAGTGGAATTAATATTGAATATGCTTTTCCTAATCCCTTAATGCCTTTGGTATACTTATTATTAGCTCCCACAGATTGAAAAGCAGAGTCAAATCCATGTAATAAATGTAACGCTAAGAATACAAAACCGATGCAGTATAATGCTACTCTCCAAATAGGAACAAATTTGTGGACTAATTCCTCATAATATCTAAATTCACCGTTATGCATTCCACTCATATCACCTACTATATATTTGGTGTTTATTTCTGGAATCCAAAAATCAATAAAGTGAATGATTAAGAATACAAGGATAAATCCTCCACTCCAAATCATATTTCTACTCATCCAAGTAGAATTCCCTGAGGGACTATTCTTTGCATAGCTTACTTTTCTTGCCTTATTGTTTTTTATTTCTAAAACGAATCCCATTGCAAAATGGAAAATCACACCAAAAATTAAAACAGGCTGTAATGCAAATTGTACCAACGGATTTGTTCCCATAAAGTGAGACACTTCGTTAAAAGTATCTGGACTAAATACAGAAAGAATATTGATTGCAAAGTGTTGTAATATGAAAAACATTAGGAAGAGTGCCGAAAGTGCCATGGCAAACTTTCTTCCAATCGACGAATTTAGAATTCCGCTCATTGTTGAATTAAACTTATAGTTAATCTTACAAAGATACAGTGCAATTGGCGTTTTGCCAACTGCACTGTACTATAATTAATTATTTAGAATGGTTTTAAGTAAATGCTATTATTTAACCTCAAGCGTTGTTGTAGTTTCATCAATTTTAATAGTATAAACTCCTTTGGGTAGGTAATTCTTTTTATTCCCAGTTTCTCTAAAATCTAATTTACTGTCTTCCTTCATTAAGGCTTTTTTTCCTTTATCAGTCAACTCTAAATTGTAATCCACATAATTGAACCCTTTATCAACATCAACAGACATCCTATTCAATTCAGATCCTTTTTCTGATAAGATCTTAATCACTTTTTTACCTGAAGAATTGCTGTAAAATTGAATCGATTTTTCTGGTTCAAAAGCATCTCTCCATTGACTAAATGAATTTCCCCAACGACTCGAATGACGTACAGAACTTAAATCGAAAAACGTAATAGATTTTGATTTTAAATCTGAATTCATTTTCTGTAAAGCGGATATGTCTGCTTTGTAAATGCTTCGACCATGTGTACCTAATAATAAATGCTTCGCTTCAGGCTGAACAGCAATATCGTGAACTGCCACATTTGGGACTCCATTTGAAAACACTTCCCAAGAATTTCCCATATCAAAAGATACATAGGCTCCATTATCTGTGCCCAAATACAGCAGATTTTCATTTTCAGAATCTTCTTTTATCACATTTACGGGCGATGCAGGAATAGTCCCTCCAATTGCCTTCCATGTTTGTCCATAATTATCACTCACATACGCATAGACTTTAAAATCATCCCAACGATAACCATTCAAGGTTACATAAACCCTTTCTTTTTTATGTTGTGAAGCAATGACACGACTTACCCATAAATCTTTAGGTAAATTTCCTGTAATATTAGTCCAACTGCCTCCTGCATTTTTAGTCACATGTATTAAACCATCATCGCTTCCTGTGTAAATTAATCCAAACTGATATGGACTTTCACTAATTGACGTTAATGTACCATAAGCTACATTTCCTTTTTTACCTCCATTTGTTAAATCGCCACTAATCGCTTCCCAATCATCTCCTTGATTCATAGAACGCATTAATTTATTCCCACCTAAATAAAAAATATCTTGATTGTGAGGAGATAATAAAATTGGTGTTTGCCAGTTAAAACGGTATGGGTTTTCACCTAAGGTATGTTTAGGCTGAATATATTTTTGCTCATCTTTTTCTAAGTTGAGCCTAAAGTAATTTCCAAACTGGTAACCTGTATACACAATATTAGAATTACGACTATCTATCTGAATTTGCATACCATCACCTCCCATAATGCCTTTCCATGGGTACTGTCCGCGTTGCTGCCAACTTTTGTTTTCTCTAGCATTATGTGCTCCTTTCCAAACACCATTATCCTGTAAACCACCATACACATTGTATGGTTTTTCATTATCTACATTAATAGCATAAAATTGACCAACTGAAGGTGAGTTGTTTTTAATCCAGTTTTCACCATCGTCATACGTAATATTAACTCCACCATCATTTCCATTAACTAAATGATTTGGATTTTTAGGATTTATCCAAAGCGCATGATGATCTGCATGTACATTTTCTGCACTTATAGATTCAAAAGTCTTTCCATTATCCTTTGATTTTAAAATTGGTACTCCATAAATATAAATGTCATTTTCATTTGCTGGAGGCACATGTATGTGCCCAAAATAATAGCCATAACTAAAATAAATACCATCTAAATAACCCTCGTGTGTTTTCTTCCATGTTTTTCCTCCATCCGTACTTTTATAAACCTCAGCACCAATAACTGGAGTATCAAACAACATAGAATTAGCATCTTCTAAATACTTTGCCAAATCAATAGGCTTTACATTACCTGAGCGTACCATTTGCTTCACATTCTCAGCCCTATATTTTTCTTGAAAACCGTTGGTCTTTAAAAATCCATTCAATTTTTTATCATCTAAGGCTAAAAAATCTGAGTTTGACATGGTTTTAAAATCCTCTTTCGTTAAGCCCTCTTTCCCATCTTTTTTCTTATCATCTGGTCTTCTATATTGGCTGTCATGAATTGCATAGACTATATTATCATTAAAAACAGCAACGCCTATTCTACCAACTCCTTCACCCGTTGGGAAACCACTTTTAGAAGTTGAAACCTTAGTCCAAGTGTCTCCAGCATCTGTACTCTTATAAATACCTGAATTGCTTCCATTTCCTGAAAAATTCCATGCTTTACGATCTTTTGTCCAAGAGGTTGCATACATCACATTATAATTATTCGGACTGTGCTGCAAATCAATAATACCACTCATATTATCTACAAACAAGGTTTGCTTCCATGTTTTACCACCATCTGTCGTTTTGTAAATTCCGCGTTCCTCATTTGGAGAGTATAAATGTCCTGTGACACCAACCGTAACAACATCAGCATTGTCTGGATGAATTAAAATAGGCGCAAAATGGTGTGCATCCATAAGCCCAACATTCGCCCAGGTCTTTCCGTTATCTGTAGACTTTAAAATTCCGATACCAGCATAAGATGATCGTGATGCATTGTTTTCGCCAGTTCCAACATAAATTGTTCTAGTTGGCCAGTGCACTGCAATATCACCAACATTCTGCGTATCTGAACTATCTAAAATCGGAGTAAATGTTGTTCCATTATTTGTAGTGTGCCAAACACCACCTGAAGCATAACCTACATAAAATTCTGATGGCATTTCTGGATTCACATCCACATCAACCACACGACCACTCATAATGGTTGGTCCAATATTTTCAAAGGGTACATTTTTAACCAACGATGATTGGGTCATTGTACGTTTCTCCTCTAAAGCATTTTTAATGATTTCAGCAGAAGTTGCAGGTTGTTGGGCAATAGCAAATTGTGAACTTACAAAAAGTACAAACGAAAGAATTTTTGAATACGACATTTTGGTTGGTTTTAAGTGGCATGAAATTAATCAATTATCGCATAATCATCAAGAAAGTACATTAAAGTTTAAAATCTTATTAATTATAAAATTGACAATATTAACATCTTTAAAACATGATATTCTTTATTTTTTAACAATTTTTTAAATAAATTCATTACATTGAGCGCAATTAACTAATAAAATCATATTAAAATGGAAGAGTATTTACCTTACATTATTCAAATCGTTAGTGGAGCTGTCGGCGGAAATCTTGCAGGCAAACTCATGAAAGGATCATCCTTAGGAACATTATGGAATTCAGTAACAGGTATTCTTGGCGGCGGACTAGGCGGTCAAGTTCTAGGCATGTTAGGACTAGGTGGAGCAGCAGCAGCTGAAGCATCTACTGGCATGGATCTTAGCAGTATCTTAGGCAGTGTTGCCGGAGGTGGTGTTGGTGGTGGTATCCTTATGGCTATCATTGGCATGGTGAAAAAAGCGATGGCTAAATAACTTTCACTTAAAAATACAAAAAAGGCAATCTTTAATAAGGTTGCCTTTTTTTATGCCTATCAAATTGGTATTTTTGGGTTGTAGACATCATTTGTCTGTTCGAGCGCAGTCGAGAACTATTTAAAGTTTTTATTCAAAGACATCTCGACTGCGCTCGACGTGACACAATAACTTATAAATATTACTTATGAAATACGACCTAATAGACCGCAACCTCTTTATAAAAAACCGAAAAAACTTTACAGCTCAAATGAAGCCAAACAGTTTGGCTGTGTTTAACTCTAACGATATTTATCCGATTAGTGCAGATAGTACTATGCCGTTTCAACAGCATCGCGATATCTTTTATTTAAGTGGTGTAGATCAAGAGGAAAGTATTTTGGTTATGTTCCCGGATTGTCCAAAGGAAAAGCATCGTGAAATTTTATTCTTAAAAGAAACTAATGAGCATATCGCCATTTGGGAAGGTGAAAAACTAACTAAAGAAGCCGCTTTAAAAACCAGTGGAATAAAAACGGTGTATTGGTTGCAAGACCTAGAAAAAATCATGTTTGAAATCATGACGCAATGCGACACGGTTTATATCAATACCAATGAACATTATAGAGCTAATGTAGAGACCGAAACACGTGAAGATCGTTTTACTAAATGGTTAAAAGATAAATATCCTGCACATAGCGTAGCTAAGAGCAATCCAATTTTGCAACGTCTGCGTTCTGTAAAAGATCAGATCGAATTAGACCTCATCCAACGCGCTTGTGACATCACTGAGAAAGGCTTTAGACGCGTGCTTAATTTTGTAAAGCCAGGCGTTTGGGAATATAATATCGAAGCCGAATTTATGCACGAGTTTCTCAATAACCGTTCTAAAGGCTTCGCCTATACTCCAATTGTAGGCTCAGGAAACAATGCCAATGTATTGCACTATATAGAGAACAACCAACAATGTAAAGCAGGTGATTTAATTTTAATAGATGCAGGTGCAGAATATGCAAATTACGCTAGCGATATGACACGCACAATTCCAGTTTCTGGTCGCTATAACGACAGACAAAAAGCGGTTTATAATGCTGTAAACCGTGTTAAAAATGAAGCCACTAAAATGCTAGTTCCAGGAACCCTTTGGGAACAATACCATGTTGAAGTTGGTAAACTCATGACCTCTGAATTATTAGGTCTTGGTCTTATTGACAAAGCTGATGTACAAAACGAAAACCCAGATTGGCCAGCCTATAAAAAATACTTTATGCATGGCACCTCTCACCATATGGGATTAGACACACATGATTATGGTTTACTACATGAACCCATGCAAGCCAATATGGTATTTACTGTAGAGCCTGGAATTTATATACCTGATGAAGGTTTTGGTATTCGTTTAGAGGATGATGTGGTGATACAGGAAAACGGAGAGCCTTTTAATTTGATGCGAAATATTCCTATTGAGGTTGACGAGATTGAGGATTTGATGAATTGAGGGATTAAGCAAAATCTTTACTCAAACTATTAAGTACGATTTCATTTACCATTTACCAAAACTATAGGTATTGTATGCGGTATTCAACATACAATACGTATCAAAAAATATTATTTTATTTTTAAGACTATAACTTAGACTTCTATGAAGAAAATAATTTGTTTGACGCTATTTTTATTTGGGTACTGTTCTCTTTTTATTAGCTGCGGAACTGATGATAATGGTAATCAAGGACCAGCCGTTGGTAATATCCCAGACCCAAATTTTGAGCAAGCCTTAATAGATATGGGTTATGATGATGTCTTAGATGGTAGCATCGTTATCTCAAACGTAGCCAATGTTTTAGAATTAGATGTTTCTGATTTTGATTTTAACGACACCAGTAATGACATTATGGATTTAACTGGTATCGAATTCTTTACAAGTTTAGAAATCCTCAATTGTGGAGGGCAAAGTCTTACCAGCTTAGATTTGAGCAGTAATTTAAATTTAAAAGAGCTCGATTGTAGTTACAGTAGATTACAATCACTATTGAGTTTAAATGTAAGTCAAAATACTGAACTTGAAATTCTAAGGTGCCATGGTAATAATTTAACGAGCTTGGATGTTAGCAATAATATAAACCTCTTAGAATTATATACGTATGACAATTTGCAGTTATCAAATTTGGATGTCAGTAATAATACCTTATTAAAAATATTATGGTGTTATAGTAATAATTTATCTGTTATTGATGTGTCTAATAATTTAGATTTGGAAGTGCTAGATGCTCGCTTTATAAATCTTTCTTCTATTGATGTTAGTACTAATACAAAGCTTAAAAAATTATCCTTTTGGGATACTCAGATATCTGATCTTAATGTGAGTAATAATTTGGAGTTAGAACATCTGTCATGTTTGGGTTGTCAACTAACAAGTATTGATGTGAGTAATAATTTAGCTTTAGAAAGTCTTGGTTTAGGCGGTAATCAATTATCAACTTTAGATGTGAGCAATAATACAGCTTTAGAGGGTTTGGCTTTTGGAAGCAACCAAATTAGTACGATAGATGTTACTAATAATACTGAATTAAAAAACATTAGTTTTTGGAGTAATCCAATTAGTAACATAGATCTTAGTAATAATACCTTGCTCACTTATATTTATGGTGATAATACACAAATATCTGTTTTGGATATCAGTAATCACGATGCTCTAGAATTTCTATATTTTAATGATAATATGCAATTAACTAGTTTAGATGTTAGTGCTAACCCTGAATTGGTTTGGCTAGAATGTAAGAATAGTAGCGTTTCAGATTTAAATCTTGGCACTATTAGTAATCTATCCATTTTAGAAATATCTAATAATGGGCTTACAAATTTAGACTTAAGCTATAATACAAATTTGTCGACTTTAGATTGCACAGTAAATAATATTAATTGTATACAAGTTAGTGATAGTCAACTTCAAAATATTCCAGATGACTGGAATAAAGATGCCTCAGCAAATTATGCTACAGCTTGTAATTAATATACAAAAAACCGCTCCAAAGCAACCTTAGTCGATAAATTCTCAACATGCCCGGAAAAAGTTATAAATTATAGTGCAACTTCAGCTGTTCCCTCAAACACATAACGCTGTAATTTCTGTAAACTCTCGAGTTTATCACTTGTGTTCACTAACAATGAGATATTATTATTACTGCCACCATAAGCAATCATACGTACATTAACATCTTGTAGTACCTGAAATAATTGTGGTGTGTCTGGGTGGTAAATAATTTGGTTGCCTACTAAACAAATAATACTCATAAAGTCATCGACCTCAACGGTTGCAAATTGTTCTAATTCGTTAATTATAGTCTCTAGATGTGTTGTATTATCTATAGTTAATGATACCGCTATTTCGGAGGTAGTAATCATATCTATAGACGTTTCATAACGTTCAAAAACTTCAAATACCTTCTTTAAAAAGCCATGAGCCAACAACATTCTTACTGACTTTATTTTTATGGCTGTAATGCCATCCTTTGCAGCAATCGCCTTAATACCTTCTCCGTTTGTTTTATTGGTAATTAATGTACCATGCGCTTCTGGTTGCATTGTATTTTTTAAACGTAATGGTATATCGAGTTGGCGCACTGGCATTACCGTTTGAGGATGTAAAATCTTAGCACCAAAGTAAGCCAACTCCGCAGCTTCATCATATGATAAATGAGATAAGGCTCTGGTATCATTTACAAATCTTGGGTCGTTGTTATGAAAACCATCAATGTCAGTCCAGATTTGGACTTCATCTGCGTCAATAGCAGCACCAATAATAGTTGCCGTATAATCGGATCCGCCTCGCTGAAGATTTGTTACTTGACCTATAGCATCTAAACAAATAAATCCTTGAGTAATATAGATATCAGCTTCTGGTGTTGACGCCATTAAGCGTTCTATATTTTTCTTTATATAAAAATTATCGGGTTCGTTAGTGACGTCAATTCTCATAAAATCTAATGCTGGTAAAAGTGCCGCATTAACTCCTTCTTGTTTTAAAAAAGCACTAAACATATATGTAGATAATAACTCCCCATTGGCTACTATTTTATTATGTAAAAGCTCTGAATGATTTTGATTAGCGTTACTAAGTAGATCTTTGAATATGTCATTCACATAGTTGCTGACCTCATTTCTTAAGTCATTATTAGACAATAAATCAGAAACTCTACTATTATATGCTTCATTAAGTGCATTAATATGGGCTATCGCAGTATCATGCTCTCCTTGTCTTATAGTTTCAGAAATCTCAACTAAAGCATTTGTAGTGCCAGACATTGCAGATAATACCACTACTTTTTTATGACCATCGACACTAATATCTTTTACATGGTTCATATTTATTACTGAACCTACTGATGTGCCTCCAAACTTATAAACTTTCATAACCAGACTTTATTTAGACAACAAATTTATTTTCTAATCTAAAGCGTTCATAAAAAATTCAAGAAATAGTCTATTTTTTCACAAATTGTTAATTATATAACAAATCATTCGGAAGATTGTAAGTATAAACAAGTATAGGAATCAAAAAACGAATAAACGCTCTACACTAGATTTAGTCGATATGTTTTTTGCATGCCAAGAAAAGGTGGTTTTAGCATCTTTTTCCCAAATGCAGGTAAAGTCTTCTGGTGCATTATATTCACTTATAAATACTTGGTGACCCGCTTTACTTTGCTCTCTGCACCATTTCCAAAATTCCTCATGATCAAAACCATCTCTGTATTTAGTGGTTGATGCATAAGGCGGATCGCAATAGATGATACTGTGTTTTGGAATGTCTATATCGAGATACGATTTACAAGACAATAGCATGCCTTCTAGTTTTGGCACTTGTTTGGTGATGTTTCTATAATGCTCTCCCCAATAATCGCGCTTACCTTCTTTATCGCGTCGGTAACCTGCAAACCATTTGCCACCAAAAGAATTAAAACCCACATAACCTACCAAGTGTTTTGGGTATTGGTCTTGGTTATATTTAATGTGCTTATAATCCTCTTCGCTTACTAACTCTGGTGGATTCCAATTCTCATAAATCAACGCTTGCCACATGGCCATGAGTTCTTGATGCTGGTCGTTAGCAATACGGATACCATCGACTTTGTCTATCATATTCATTCCACCAGCAAAAGGTTCGAGATAGGGTTGATTCGGTTTTCTATCTTTTAAAATAATAGGCAATAAATCTTTGGCAAAGCGTGCCTTGCTTCCCATGTACTTCATGCTACCTTACTTTTTGGTTGCACAAGAGTTGTGATTACAAATGCCAATAAAGCTGGTAAAACCCAACCTAAACTATGTTTGGCTAATGGAATAAAATCAGTGATACTTTTTAAACCATCAGAAGGACTAACAAATCCTATCACATCTGGTATACTAAATATAAATGTCACAATAACAACAGCTCTAAATACTACAGGTGTTGCCATACGTTCTGGTAATACATTCAGAAGAATAAGCATTATGGTAATTGGATAAATGAATAACAAAACCGGATAAGCAATGACAATAATATCGTGGAAATTCATTTGCCCAACTCCAATACCTGCCATACAAGCAATGACAGCTGTTAGTATATAAGCGGTATTCGATTTATTGAACAAACCTCTAAAATAATCAGCCGTACCAGCCACAATACCAACTGCTGTGGTAAAACAAGCCAGAGAAATTAAAATACTCAACACCGTGTTTCCAAAATTACCTAAAGCGGCAATGCTTATACCTCGCAACAAATTAGCACGCTGCATATCTGTACTGAGTTCTGCGTTGACTTCAATCTGAGAACCATAATACGCTCCTACAGCAATGAGTCCGGCATAAATAACAAAGAGCCCTGTACCCGCAATAAAACCAGATTGTCGAATAAGTTTTCGTTTAGATTCAAACTGACTCACCTTCATGTTTTTAAAATTCAAGGATATAATAATCACAGCTCCAACCACAACGGCTCCAATCGCGTCAAACGTCTGGTAGCCTTCTAAAATTCCTGAAACTACTGGTGACCCAAAGGTTGATTCTCCTGTTGAAAATGAGGAAGACGATAAGCCAATGCCAATGACTGCCAAAAGCATAATCACGATGAATGGCGTTAAAAACTTGCCAATAAGATTCAAGATTTTTGAACGATTCAATACAAATACTAAAACTAATGCAAAGTAAATCGCACTAGTTAATAATGGATCTGTCCCAAAAGCAGGATGGATGGCAATTTCGTGTGTTGCAGATGCTGTTCTCGGTGATGGAATTGCTACTGAAATGATGTAAACAATAATACAATAGATGGAGCTAAACCAAGGAGAGACCTTCTTGCCAAAATCGTACATCGTCCCTTGTAATTTGGCATGTGCTAAGATGCCGATAATGGGAATCAGTACAGCAGTAATCATAAAACCTAGAGTTACCCACAGCCAGTTTTCACCAGCATTATAACCTAACAATGGCGGTAACAACAAATTGCCTGCTCCAAAAAAAAGCGAGAACAAAGCAAAACTTGTGACTAATAGTTCTTTACGTTCAATGTTCACTTAGTTGGTCTTTTTAAGTTCTAAATCGTGAAAATCAAAACTGAAATCAGTGATTGGAGCAATGTATTTCATGGTTGCTGAAACCGCTTCGCCTTTTTCGTTAAATGTGAATTGTACAAAGACATCAGCATCAAAACTTCTATTGTTCCACTTAGTTACAAAAGTGGTTGCATTATACGGTAATAATTCACCAAATATGGCTGGCGAACGTTTACACTTTATGCTATAGGTTTTACCATCATGAGATATCATAACATCACCAAACCAATCGTCTGTATATGTGCCAACGATTTGTTCTGGTTTTGGCAAAGTTGGATTACCTTTGATTTTTGATGTTTTAGTATAAACCGCCGTTTTTATACTATCATTATATTTTAGGTAATCTGCATTTCGTGTTCCATATCTTTTCAACCAACCTCTGTTCTCGTAACCTAAATAAGAATCCTTAATCGTATTCGTAATGGTATTAAAAGCTGAACCGTTCATCTGATTAGTCAAGACTACAATTGCCAAATCTAAATCTGGAATCATAGTAAACTGTGTTACCGTTCCTAATAAACCACCAGTATGATACACTTGTTTGTGTCCACCTTTTACATCTGTGACAAACCAACCTAATCCATAACCTCTAAAGTTGGAATCATACCAATCACCAGGTCGAACCGTTAGTGGAGTTTGCAACTGCCATAGCTCATGAAATAATCTTTCATCTAACAAACGCTCTCCACTTTCAGTAACCGCATCATTCATTAAAAACTTTGCCCAAGTCATCATGTCGTGCACATTACTCACAATGCCTCCTGCTGCATTTGCAGTTTCACACCAATCGTGCGGAATCTGAATCACCTTGCCTTCAGCTCTTGTATGTGCATCTATAATATTAGATTTATCAGTAACACGATTATAAGAGGCTTTACTATTTTTCATCCCAACAGGTTTCATAATCTTGGTTTCAATAAACTCTTCCCAAGACAAACCACTCAAGCGTTTTAAAACTTCACCTGCGATAATAAACATGTTGTTATTGTAAGCGAACTTGCTTCTAAAAGATGTTTCTGGTTCTAAATATCTTACATTATTAATGACATCGTCCACATCAAAATCATTGCCTTCTGGAAAGAACATTAAATCACCAGCACCCAAACCCATTCCACTTCTGTGGGTGACTAAATCTCTAACCGTAAAGTTTTCTGTGACCCACGAATCATGTAACTGAAATTCTGGAATATGCTTACGAACTTTATCGTCCCAATTCAATTTACCAGCATCAACCATCATGGCCAATGCAAAACAGGTAAAGCCTTTACTATTGGATGCTACACCAACTAAGGTGTTATCGTTCATATCCTTTTTTGTTGTCAATGAACGCACTCCATGACCTTTTGCATAAACTACGTTTCCATCTTTTAAAATACCGACAGAAATACCTGGCACATCAAAAGTGGTTAAGGTTTCTTGGATTAATTTATCGAGTTGTTTTTCTTCAATTTGAGCATGTAAGGAAATAGTACTCAGGACTATTGCAGAAACAATGAATCGCTTTAAAAACATATGAAATACAATTTTGTTTGAATAGTTTCAAATATACTAAAATGTTGGTGATGATTTAACCAAGTATTGGTTTCAAAATATATCTTTGCGATATGACTTTAGAATACAAAAACATAACTATTAATTATACGATTTCAGGAAAAGGTGCTGCGATTGTTTTACTTCATGGTTTTCTCGAATCTATAGAAATGTGGGATGATTTAATTCCTCAATTATCTCAAAAGAATCGAGTCATTTGTATTGATTTATTAGGTCATGGCAAGACGGATTGTATTGGTTACATTCACACCATGGAAGCTATGGCTGATGCTGTTTTTGCTGTATTACGTCATCTAGAAATTGAAAAAGCTGACGTTATTGGTCATTCTATGGGAGGTTATGTTGCCCTAGCGTTAGCTGAGAAACAACCTCAACTTTTTAAAGGTTTATGCTTAATGAATTCTTCTTATGAAGACGACGACGAAGAACGTAAAGATCTCAGAGCTCGTGCAAACGAAATGGCTAAAAGCCATTTTGAAACTTTAGTTGAAATGTCCTTTGCGAATCTTTTTGCCGCTGAAAGTAGACAGAAGTTTCTAGGTGAACTAATGGTCGCTTTACAAATTGCACTACAGACGTCAGTTCAGAGTTACATTGCGGCTTCAGAAGGTATGAGGCTAAGACCTAATTATTTCGATAGTTTTAGAAACTTAAATTGTAATAAGTTAATTATTATTGGAAAAAAGGACTGGATTGTTGATAGCGATAAAATAAAATCCCGAGTTGCTAATACCGATATTAAATATGTAGAATTTTCAGAAGGTCATATGAGTCATATTGAGAATAAATCAGAATTATCTTACGAAATTAAACGTTTTGTCGAAAAATAATTCACTTTAACGTTTTATTTGTCTTTTTTTTCTAAATTTATCATCTAGATTAAAAAAAATAATGTAATAGACCTACTTATGACACCTACAAAACTTTATTGCGATTTCTTTGGTCACAACTACCAAATAACCAAAAGAGTTACCAACCACGTTAAAGAATACACCTGCACATGTTGTAAAAAGCAGCTAACTACAGATAGTAATGGTAAACTCACGGAACTTACTCCAAAATATCAAGAAATAAATTCAGCGTTAGAGCGCATATACAATAACAGAATGATGCGTTTAAAGCGAAAAACACTCAGTTCGTCGATTTATTAATTATTAACAACTTATCAACACCAGTTTTTCATATATTTAAGTCTTAACTATCCCTTAACCCTTTAAGACGACTAATTAAAAATGAAAAACGTTTATTGTTCGCTATTTGGGCATGACTATAAAGTCTCCAAAATTGTGACGTATCATGTCAGAGAATACAAATGCAAAAATTGTAAATCTGAAATGACCATTGACGGAAATGGTAATTTTATTCCCTTAACACCAAAATTCAAAGAAATTAATTCTGTTTTAAATCGCGTTCACGTTAAGCGCCTAGAAAAAAGCCAAAAGCTTTTTATGCTTGATCTTTAAGCGCATTCCACCCTTTTGCAATAATCGGAATTTTTGTCTCTGCTCTTGTTACTAAGTGCATGCCTCTATCTTCATCTGTCATGTACCCAATAACTGTTAGATTAGGATTTCCTTTTATCTTTGGAAAATCTTCTTGAGAAATTGTCATTAATAACTCGTAATCTTCACCTCCATTTAAGGCTATCGTTGTACTATCTATATTAAATTCCTCACAAGTTGAAATTACCTGAGGATCTAACGGAATTTTATTTTCATATACATCTACACCAACTTTACTCTGTTTACACAAATGCATAACTTCAGAAGATAAACCATCACTAATATCTATCATACTAGTTGGTTTTACTTTGAGTTCTTTTAATAATTCAACAATATCTTTTCTTGCTTCAGGTTTTAATTGACGCTCAACAATATAAGTGTACATAGACAAATCTGGTTGATTGTTCGGGTTGACTTTAAAAACTTCCTTTTCGCGTTCTAAGACTTGTAATCCCATATAAGCACCACCTAAATCGCCTGTGACTACCAATAAATCATTAGGTTTTGCGCCAGAGCGTAACACTTCATTGCCTTTGTCTACTTCACCAATTGCAGTCACAGAAATAACTAATCCAGAAGTTGAAGATGTCGTATCTCCACCTACAACATCTACATTGTATATTTTCGCCGCTGTTACGATTCCTGCATATAATTCTTCCAATGCTTCTATAGGAAAACGATTAGAAACCGCAATAGAAACAGTAACCTGAGTTGCAGTAGCATTCATGGCATAGATATCCGAAAGATTAACCATTATTGCTTTATAACCTAAATGTTTGAGCGGTACATAGCTTAAATCAAAATGTACACCTTCTACAAGCAAATCTGTAGAAACAACAACTTGCTTTTTTTCAAAGTTTAAAACAGCCGCATCATCACCAATACTTTTTATGGTAGATTTTTGAGTAACCTTAAAATGCTCAGTTAAGTGTTCTATAAGTTTAAACTCACCTAAGTCGCTAAGAGGAGTACGCTGTGGATTTTTATCTTCTATCATAGTGCAAAAATATTATGCTTTTACCAAATATCAAGTGAATATTCGCGTTATTTATTTATGCCCTTATTCTTGAAATAAAATTTGCTTAAATTGCTAAAAAAAGACTATGAAATTAAAACCCCAATTATTTCTTTGTTTTATTGTACTTATAATATCCAATTGCTCCAATGACAATAATCAAAGTGATGCAAATAATATTGAATCCCCTTTCCCTTGCGTAAATGGTTTTTCTGGAAATTTACCATGCAATGGCATAGATTTGATGAGTCATATTCCTGTTGAAGAATTAGGTGGTACAGGAGCAGAAGGTAACGATTCTTGGGGCTGGACAGATCCTGAAACAGGTAAAGAATATGCTTTAGTATGCACGACAACAAGTTCTGCTTTTGTTGACTTATCTGATCCTGTAAATCCTATTTTCTTGGGACGACTTCCTACAGCTACAGTCAACAGTTTGTGGAGAGATATAAAAGTATATAACAATCATGCCTTTGTTGTGAGTGAAGCACCAGGACATGGTATGCAGGTTTTTGATTTAACGCGTTTAAGAAATGTTGCCAATCCACCAGAAACTTTTACTGCTGATGCCATTTATAATGGATTTGGAAGAGCTCATAATATTGTGATAAACGAAGATAGTGGATTTGCTTACGCAGTTGGTTCAGATACCTTTGGCGGAGGACCTCATTTTGTTAATATTCAAGATCCTACCAATCCGGTTGCGGCAGGTGGTTATGCAGATGACGCTTATTCACACGATGCACAAGTAGTCACTTATAGTGGTCCAGATACAGATCATAATGGAAAGGAGATTTTAATTGGTAGTAACGAAAACGAAGTTGTTATTGTAGATGTAACTGATAAAAATGCACCCGCTCAAATTTCGACCATTGATTATAGTAATATTGGTTATACACATCAGGGCTGGTTTACGGAAAACATGGAGTATTTTTTATTGGGAGATGAAGTCGATGAAATCAACTTTGGTGTAAACTCAAGAACATTAGTTTTTGATTTTACCGATTTAGATAATCCATTATTTCATATGGAGTATCTAGGACCAACTGCAGCCATAGACCACAATGGTTATGTCGTTGGAAATACATTTTACATTGCCAATTATTCGGCAGGTATGCGAATAGTTGACATATCTAATATCGCTTCGGGTGTTATGGTAGAAACAGGTTTTATAGACACCTATATCCCAAATGACAATACCGCATTTAATGGAGCATGGAATATTTATCCGTTTTTTGAAAGTGGAAATATACTCATAAGTGATATTGAAGGTGGTATGTTTATCGCTAAAGCAAGTAACTAAAATGCTACTCAAAGTTTCACGATATATAGTGTCTATTTTGTTATTTATACTTTTTTTTGATTGTACTAATAACGATGACTCCAACTCAAATCCAGAGGGAAACAACGCTTTTGTAAAAACTTTTGGAGGCAGCAAAAATGATAGCGCACAATCTGTCGTTGCTACTGCAGACGGAGGTTATGCAATTTTGGGATTCACACAAAGTATGGATGGCGACATAACTAATAAACAAAATGAAAGTTTTGATTATTGGGTGATGAAATTTAGTGCTGAAGATGAACTGCAATGGCAAAAAACTTATGGAGGTACTGCTGATGAAAGAGGAAATGATATTATACAAACCGAAGATGGAGGTTATGCCATAATAGGATTCAGTTTTAGTGATGATGGTGATCTTTCGGAAAATGCAGGTTTGCAAGATTATTGGTTAGTAAAATTAGATGCTAGTGGAAATATATCTTGGCAAAAATCGTTTGGATATCAAGGAGCGGATTCTGGTATTTCTGTTATTCAAACGAATGATCAAGGATACTTAATTTCAGGAATATTAGATGTTACAGCCTCTGGTGGTTTAGGAAACTTTTCTCGAAATTCTGAAGTTCTGCATGCTGGAGGAGATTATTGGGTTTTAAAGTTAGATACTATAGGCGAGTTACAATGGAGTAGATACTTTGGTGGCAATTTTACTGATACTCCTGAAGGTATAATTGAAACTGAAGATAATGATTTCATAATTGCAGGAGGTTCCGATAGCGACGATACTGATATTTCTAATAATATTGGATCTTACGATTTTTGGGTGATTAAGATTTCTGCTTCTGGCGATTTAGTTTGGGAAAAATCGTTTGGTGGAAATCAAATTGATGAAGCTAGAGCTATTGTAAAATCTGGAGATGGTAATTTTATAATTGCTGGTGACACAAGAAGTAGTAATAATGATGTCTCTAATAACAATGGAGCTGCGGATTTGTGGTTAATTAAAATTTCACCTAATGGTGATTTAATTTGGGAAAAAACTATTGGAGGTACAAGTTTCGATGTAGCGCGTTCTATTGTAAAAACTCAAGACAATGGTTTTTTATTAGCTGGCAGTTCTCGAAGCAGTGATGGTGATGTTTCAGAAAATAAAGGACAGAATGATGCATGGGTATTAACAGTAGATGCCAATGGGGATTTACAATGGGAAAAAACCGTTGGTGGCTCAAATATAGATTTTGCTTATAGTATTACAGAGCTTAATGACACATCCATTATTGCTGTTGGTGATAGCACAAGTAATGATGGTGATATCATAGAAAATAAAGGTTTTACCGACTTACTAATTATAAAAGTTGATTAAAAAATGAAATCGAAGATTCACGAATTCAAAAAAAATAATCAAATCCATATGAGTAAAAGGATTATAGCCCTATTCTTATTCGCAACAATGGGCTTAACGTCTTGTAGCGAGGATCTTGACGATAATCTAAGTCTTCAGAATTTAACAACATTCAATTTTACTCATAATTGGGATGGAACTTTAGTCACTAATGCTAATTTTAATAATTTTGAATATACCAACGAAAACGGAGACTTATTAAGTATTGAAAGATTGCGTTACGTAATTTCGGATATTACGTTTACGTCTAGTAACAATGAAATTATTGAATTAGATGTTTATAATTTGGTCGATGTGACTAACAATAATAATTTGAGTTTTACACCTCAAACACAAATCCCAACAGGTAGTTATACTGTTTCCTTCACCTTTGGATTAGACAACGAAGATAACGTCGAAAATTATATTGATTTAAACTCAGCATCTTTTAATGTGCCAGAAATGCTCGGAAGCGGTTACCATTACATGCAATTTGACGGAAAATTTATCAATTCAAACTCAGAAGAACAGGGTTTTAACTATCACGCTATAAGAGCTGTGGATAATCCTGGAACGAATCCTACCTTTCCACAAGATACATTCTTTACTGTAGATTTGGGAATGATTGATATAACCAGTAATACTGAAATTGAAGTACAAATGAACATTGCAGAATGGTTTAAAAATCCTATTCCGTGGGATCTGAATGATTTTAATCAAATGCTAATGCCTAATTCCACTGCCCAAATAATGATGTACGATAATGGACAGAATGTCTTTAGTTTGGGTGAAGTTATTCAATAATATAAATACTAAAATGATTCATAGGTGGTTATATATTGTTACGTTTACTGTCCTTTGTTTGAGCTGTTCAAGTGAAGACACTGGCTATGAGCCAACAGCGCAACCTTTGGATATTCCAGCAATTTTTTTAGATAATATTATTCCACCAGTAATTCCAAACGATAATCCACAAACTGTTGAAGGTATCGCCTTAGGTAAAAAACTCTTTTTTGATAGAATTCTTTCTGCCAATGGAACTCAGGCTTGTGCTAGTTGCCATTCACCTCAAAATGCATTTACAGATAATACGCCAACAAGCAGTGGTGTAGATGGTATTTTTGGAACACGCAATTCTATGCCACTATTTAATCTCGCATGGAATTATAATGAACGTTTTAATTGGGACGGAACTGCTTTTAGTTTAGAGCGACAAGCTGAAGAACCTGTAGAAAATCCGATTGAATTACATAGTAATTGGGAAGCTGTTGTAGGTAGACTTCAACAACATCCTGAGTATCCAGAATTATTCAGATTAGCATTTAAAACTAGCACCATTACAAAAGAATTGACTACCAAGGCTATTGCGCAGTTTGAACGTACATTAATATCAGCAAACTCTAAATTTGATAGATACTCTGTAGGACAAGCCACTCTAACTCTGCAAGAATTAAATGGTCTCGATGTTTTTCTTAGAGAAGATAAAGGAGATTGTTTTCATTGCCATGGCAATCCCAATAATCCACTTTGGACGGATAATGACTTCCATAATAATGGATTAGATAGTAATTTTTCAGATTTAGGTTTGGGTGAAGTAACAGGAGATCCGAATGACAATGGTAAATTTAAATCACCTTCGCTTCGCAACTTAGCATACACTGCACCTTACATGCACGATGGCAGATTCACCACTTTAGATGAAGTTATTAATCATTACAGTGAAGGGCTTCAAAATTCTTCAACTATCGATCCTCTTATGAAAAAAATAAATGAAGGTGGAGTTCAATTAACTTCTCAAGAAAAAGAAGATCTTAAGGCCTTTTTACTAACACTTTCCGATCCTTCATTTGTTAGCAATCAAGATTTTAATGATTAAAAAGTAAGAAAAAATTGTTATTATAATGCATTTCGTCGAATAATAATGCTTTTAATCTTAAAATAAGTTTGTATTTTATTTAAATTGCTCCCCCCTTAATTACTGCTTATAATGAAATCTACTTCAAATAAAGATTTACCATGTGCACTCTTTGGTCATAACTATTCGGTTACTAAAGAAAATTTGAATCGTACTTCTGAATTAACCTGTTCTCACTGTAATATTGTTGTCACAACTGATACAAAAGGAAACTTTGAAACTATCACTATTTCTGACTCTAGAATAAAAGATACACTTCAAGAATTATATCGTCTCTCTCAGAGATTTATAGAATTGAAAATATCGTCTTAAACCTATTCAATTACTTAATACCTGCACCATAGATTGAATCTATTAATGCATATCCTAATATAATGTTAGGTTATGTGGTTAAAAGAGACTTATATCGTATCTTTGCCCTCTATTTAGAGAAAAACATCTTATCAAATAATTAAATTAGAACTAATTAGTAAATAAAGATGTTCGATCTAACGGATTTATAGAGATCAATAAAAACAGATCAAATCTATATAAGAATATGATAAAAGTTTCAGAAACAGCTAAAAAGAAAGTCGTAGAATTAATGACTGACGACGGCTTTAATCCATCTACAGATTATGTAAGAGTTGGTGTAAAAAGTGGTGGTTGCTCTGGTTTATCTTACGATTTAAAATTTGACAATAATCATGCAGAAGAAGATAAGGTTTTTGAAGACAATGGTGTAAAAATCATAGTTGACAAAAAGAGTTTTCTCTATCTTATTGGGACTACTTTAGAATATTCAGGTGGATTAAACGGAACAGGTTTCGTTTTTAACAATCCAAACGCAAACCGCACATGTGGTTGTGGTGAATCGTTTTCATTATAATATAAAACTGAAAGACAAGCTATGTCAAAGTATACAGAAGATGACCTCAGGGAAGAATTAAAAACCAAAGAATATGAATATGGTTTTTATACAGATATTGAATCTGAAACTTTTCCTGTTGGATTAAATGAAGATATTGTAAGAGCAATTTCTAAGAAAAAGGAAGAGCCAGAATGGATGACGGAGTGGAGATTGGAAGCGTTTAAATCCTGGAAAGAAATGATTGAGCCAGAATGGGCAAATGTGCATTATGCTAAGCCAGATTTTCAAGCCATTTCTTATTATTCTGCTCCAAATAGCAAACCAAAATATGATAGTATAGACGAAGTAGATCCAGAACTTTTGGCAACGTTCGAAAAACTAGGAATCTCTTTAGATGAACAAAAGAAATTAGCTGGTGTTGCGATGGACGTGGTTGTGGATTCGGTTTCTGTTGCTACAACATTCAAAAAAACATTAGCCGAAAAGGGTATTATTTTTATGAGTATTTCTGAAGCCATTAAAGAGCATCCAGAGCTTGTGAAAAAGTATATAGGAACTGTTGTCCCTCAAAAAGATAATTTTTATGCTGCTCTAAATTCGGCAGTATTTAGTGATGGTAGTTTCTGCTACATCCCAAAAGGTGTACGCTGCCCAATGGAATTGTCCACCTATTTCAGAATTAATCAAGCAGGAACAGGTCAGTTTGAAAGAACCTTAGTAATTGCTGACGAAGGCAGTTATGTATCTTATTTAGAAGGTTGTACAGCACCAAGTAGAGATGAAAATCAATTACATGCCGCGGTTGTAGAACTCATTGCTTTAGACGATGCTGAAATAAAATACTCAACTGTACAGAACTGGTATCCTGGAAATGCTGAAGGTAAAGGTGGTGTTTTTAATTTTGTAACCAAAAGAGGCCTTTGTGAGAAAAATGCAAAAATTTCTTGGACACAAGTTGAAACAGGTTCTGCTGTGACATGGAAATATCCATCTTGTGTATTAAAAGGAGATAATTCTGTAGGTGAATTTTACTCTATTGCTGTAACCAATAACTATCAGCAAGCAGATACAGGAACTAAAATGATTCACTTAGGGAAAAATACAAAATCAACTATTATTTCTAAAGGAATTTCTGCTGGTAAATCACAAAACTCGTATCGTGGATTAGTACAAATTAGTTCTCGTGCTGACAACGCTCGTAATTTCTCTCAATGTGATAGTTTACTGATGGGTAACGAGTGTGGAGCGCATACATTTCCATACATTGAAGCTAAGAATAAAAGTGCCATGATTGAGCACGAAGCAACCACAAGTAAAATTGGTGAAGACCAAATTTTCTATTGTAACCAGCGTGGTATTGATACAGAAAAAGCTATTGCTTTAATCGTAAATGGTTTTAGTAAAGAAGTACTAAACAAGCTGCCAATGGAATTTGCAGTTGAAGCTCAGAAATTATTAGAAATCAGTTTAGAAGGAAGTGTCGGTTAATTTTTAATTATGAAAAAGATATTTGTTTTATTGACAATTGCTTTTTGTTTTTCAAATTGTAAAAACGAAGCAAAAACAGAAGTAAATTTAGAGGAAAATCGTGCAAAATCTTATGACGCTAATGATGGTTTAATAACTATGAAAGGTGAATTCGTTTACTACGGAGATGCTGCGGTTTTACAAGCTCCAAATGAAATTTACGGAGTTGTAATAGACGATAATTTGCGACTTTTAGAAGAGCAAGTAAAGCCCTTTAAAAAAGAAGCAACTGATATGGTTCCGGTAACTGTTAGGGTTAGAAAATTTGAAAAACCTGAAGGTGAAGAAGGCTGGCCATACAGAGTAGAAATCAAAGAAATTTTAAAGGTGGAAGCGCCAAACCCAAATAAAGAAGACGTTATAAAATTAGCAAATTAAGACTATGTTAAAGATAAATAACTTGCATGCAAGTGTAGAAGATAAAGGTATTTTACGAGGTATTAACCTAGAAGTAAAAGCAGGTGAGGTCCATGCCATTATGGGACCAAACGGTTCTGGTAAAAGCACATTAGCTTCAGTAATTGCTGGTAAAGAAGAGTATGAAGTTACCGAAGGTAATATTTTACTTGAAAATGAAGATATTGAAGAATTAGCTGCTGAAGAACGCGCTCACAAAGGGGTTTTCTTATCGTTTCAATATCCCGTAGAAATTCCAGGAGTTAGTGTCACTAACTTTATGAAAACAGCGATTAACGAAACTCGAAAAGCAAAAGGTTTAGAGGACATGCCAGCTAATGAAATGCTGAAACTAATTCGTGAAAAATCTGAAATGTTAGAAATTGACCGTAAGTTCCTATCGCGTTCACTAAATGAAGGGTTTTCAGGAGGTGAAAAGAAACGAAATGAAATCTTTCAAATGGCAATGTTAGAACCAAAATTAGCCATCTTAGATGAGACAGATTCTGGTTTAGATATCGATGCGCTTCGAATTGTAGCTAATGGTGTAAATAAATTAAAGTCTAAAGACAATGCTGTTATTGTGATTACGCATTACCAGCGTCTATTAGATTATATAGTGCCAGATTATGTACACGTTTTACACAATGGGAAAATTGTAAAGTCTGGAACTGCTGAATTAGCTCATGAGCTTGAAGCTAAAGGCTATGATTGGATTAAAGAAGAAGTAAACGCTTAATGCAAGCAACATGAGTTTAAAAGAAAAATTAGTATCGTCATTTATGGCTTTTGAAAATACAGTAGATGTAGATTCTCCTGTGCACGATATACGAACCGAAGCTATAAAGACATTTGAAACTGAAGGTTTTCCTAGTAAACGTAAAGAGGCTTGGAAATACACATCGTTAAATTCAGTTTTAAAACACGACTACAGCGTGTTTCCAAAGCACGAAAACGCTCTGGAGTATAAGGATGTGAAAAAATATTTTATACATGAAATAGATTGTTATAAAATCATTTTTATCGACGGAAAGTACTCCTCTCATTTATCGCAAACTACTCATGATGGTATCGATGTTTGTTTAATGTCCTCAGCTTTAAACAAGCCGAAATACCAATTAATTATTGAAAACTATTTCAATAAAATTGCGCCAAAAGATGGATTATCATCATTAAATACAGCATTTTCAGCTGAAGGTGCTTATATCCATATTCCAAAAAACAAGTTGGTTGAAAAACCGATTCAAATCATACATTTTTCTACAGGAAATGAAGCCGCATTAATGTTGCAACCACGCAACTTGGTTGTTGTTGATGAAAACTCTCATGTTCAGATTATAGAGCGTCATCAGAGTTTAACTGATAACCCTGTATTAACAAACAGTGTCACTGAGATTTTTGCAAATAAGCGTGCTATTGTAGATTACTATAAAATCCAAAATGATAGCGAAAATGCATCTTTAATTGATAATACTTATGTTAGTCAAAAACAGGAAAGTTTAGCCAAGGTGCATACCTTTTCTTTTGGAGGCAAGTTAATTAGAAACAATCTCAATTTTTATCAAAATGGTGAGCGCATAGATTCTACAATGAAAGGCATTACCATCATTGGTAACAAACAGCATGTAGATCACAACACCTTAGTACATCACATAGAACCAAATTGCGAAAGCCATCAAGATTATAAAGGTATTTTTGATGACAGCTCTACTGGTGTTTTTAATGGAAAAGTTGTAGTTGAAAAAGAAGCGCAAAAGACAAACGCATTTCAGGCCAATAACAATATCTTAATAAGTGATAAAGCCAGCATTAACACAAAACCTCAATTAGAGATTTTTGCAGATGATGTAAAATGTTCTCATGGTTGTACTATCGGTCAATTAGATGAAAGTGCCATGTTTTACTTGCGTTCTCGTGGAATTCCTGAGAAAGAAGCAAGAGCTTTATTAATGTTTGCGTTTAGTAACAACGTTTTAGATTCTGTTAAAATTCCTGAAATTAAGAATAGGATCACTAAGATTATTGCTAAAAAATTAGGCGTTAATATTGGGTTTGACCTATAGGATTTACAAAAACATATAAGTTGAAAAGGATTGCTAACTAGTGATCCTTTTCTTTTTTAAACACAATTTCTTTCACAGTGCCATCACAAGAGAGCAGCATACCTGTTACTAGATTATTTTCGTCCTTTACAAAATGATAAAGCGTTCTATTGTTATTTCCGAATTGGTTTAATTGAATAGGATTTAAAATGATAGTATCTTTTCCATTATAAGTCAGTTTAAGTGTGTTTTCTTCTGTGTAAAAACGATACTTAACATCTATTTCTTCAGAATAAAAATAACCTTCAAATTCATTAACAACTACTATATCTTTATCAATAAATTTAGCACGTTCAAAATAAAATGGCGTACCACCAAATGAAATTATCATATCATGAGTTGATGATGGCGAAAAATCATATTTAACATTCTCACTTTGTACTCTATGAAACTTATTTTTTGCGAATTGTATTAAATCCACAGACGTTTTACCCATAGAACCCTTAGACTTTAAAGTGTTGTTTTCTACAAATAATGTCATAGTCATATCACTATTAATTTCTTTGTATTCTCCAATGAATTCATTAAAACCTTGTTTATTAAACGAGTTGCTATCTTCATTTTCTACTATAATTTTTTCATTATTAGATAAGAGAATATCTAAAATTTGATAACCAACCCTTGGTGCATCTATGGATTGTGAGTTAGTTAAAACGATGATGCCTATTTGTTTTTCAGCTATAGTAATTAATTGAGAGCGCCCACCAAAACCAAAACCACTATGAGTTACAGCTTTATAACCTTTGTAGTCATCTATCATTAATCCTCTTGCATATTTTGTCTTTTCGCCAGACGCCAATACTTCGGTTGTTTTTAAGAATTGAGCTAATGGTTTAAATTCTAAAATCTGCTCATTCAGCATTTGCATCCAAATAGCCATGTCGTTGGCAGAAGAACCCATACTTCCTGCGCCATAGCTTAACTGATTACTTGTAGAAAACTTGAAGCCATCTTTATATTTTTGGTAACCAACGGCTTTGTTTTTAATTGACTTACCATGTTCTACTCTAACAAAAGTAGAATTTATTTTTAAAGGCCTTAAAATTTTAAGCTTCAAATAATCATTTAGATTTTGTCCTGAAATACGCTCAACTATAATCGCCAATAAATTATAATTGGTATTAGAATAGCTTACTTTTTCGCCTGGTCTATTATTCAATCCCTTTTGCTTCACAGCTAATTCTAATACTGTATTGTTATCGTAATAAGATGCGTCATAATCAAAACCTGCCAAATACATTAGTGTATGGTAATTCCTAATCCCGCTCGTATGATTTAATAAATGCTTAATTTTTATGACATCTTCATACTCTGGAAATTCGGGTAAATAAGTTCTAATATCATCTTCTAAATTTATTTTTTCCTCATTAATTAACGCCCAAATAGAAGATGCTGTAAACTGTTTTGCAATGGATGCTAAACTGAAAATAGTTGAATCCGAATTTTTAATATTGTAGTCTAAGTTTGAAAGTCCAAAACCTCTAGAATAAATAGATTTCCCATTATTAATGACCTTTACGCTTAATCCTGGTGTATCCTTTACATCGTAAACTTCTAATAAGGTATCAATCTTTTGAATAACATCTTTTTGAGCTGTTGCAATACGGCACAGAAAAAAGCAAACCAATACGCAACTATATCTTAAGATTGACATTGTTTATATTTTTGAAAAAAGTATACAGGAATAAGTCCAAAATTAAGAAACAGAAAGCCAATAAAAACAATAATTCCCCTGTATGGCCATGTTAAAAACTCAAACATTGCACCAATACCAAGAATAAAGAATGTTATAAATCCGAGGATATAAAATGATTTCTTCATAATAAATGATTTAAGAATATTTGTGAATAGATTTTTTATAGCTCGCATAAAAGTGAGCTGGAAGAATGACTAAAACTGAAATTATAATCGCACCAAGCAGCCAGGCGTTAGCATAAGGCCATTGCATCATTTGAAAAACTAAACTGATAACCAATAAAGCAATAACTACAAAGCCTAAAGTGAATTTCAACTTATTAACCGTAATGATTTGTTTGGCAAGTTTCTGATGGTTAGTTTCTAATTGTAGATTTTGAAAATTCGTATAACCACCGAACTTCTGTAAAGCTTGTTGATATAATATATTGAAATCATTAGAGTCTTGATTTTCGATATAAGTACAGATATGGTCCACCAAATCCTCTTTTAAATCCTTGTCCTCAACACCATATAAGGTCAAACTATTCTCTATAAAAGCAATGTGTTTTTCTGACAATTCCATATTTATACTGGTTTAGCATTAAAAATTAAGTTTAGGGTCTCAATAAAATCATTGATTTCTTCTGTAACTGTCTCAACCATTTTCTTCCCTTCCTTTGTCACTTTATAATATTTTCTAACACGTTTACCAATAAAAACCTTTTCAGTTTCTAAAACCTTTTTTGCCTCAAGCTTATGTAAAATTGGATATAATGCTCCTTCTGAAATATCAATTTTTCCTGAAGTCATTTTTTTTACTTCCTGTGTAATCTCATAACCATACATTCTACCCTTGTTATTGATAACTGATAAAATGATTGGTTGCAATGTTCCTTTTGTTAATTCTTTACTATACATAGTACAAATATACATTTTATATAAATGTATCCTAATAAAATGTGTGTATAATTGTTTTAATGACTAATTATAAGTTTTTCTTTAAGAGCAATGCGTTGTATCTTTGCGATTAGGAATTATGCCAATGCTAGACGTACAAAAAATAAGAAAAGACTTCCCTATCCTCAACCGCAAGGTCAACGGGAAACCACTCATATATTTCGACAATGCTGCAACATCTCAGACACCTCAGCAAGTGATTGATGTTATCGTAGATTATTACACAAACTATAATGCAAATATTCACAGAGGTGTACATAGTCTAAGTCAAGAAGCAACAGATGCTTATGAACAAGCACGCATTAAAATTCAAAAGCATTTTAATGCAAAACATGCTCACGAAATTATTTATACTTCTGGAACAACGCATGGAATAAATCTTATCGCTAATGGATTCTCTTCTTTACTTAGAAAAGGAGATGAAATTATAGTTTCGGCTCTAGAACATCATAGTAATATTGTGCCTTGGCAAATGCTTTGTGAGCGTACAGGAGCCATTTTGAAAGTTATTCCGATGAATGACGATGGCGAACTAATCATAAGTAAATATGATAATTTGCTTTCGAATCGCACCCAATTAGTGTTTGTTAATCACATTTCGAATGCTTTAGGAACCATAAATCCTATTGAATATATCATAAAAGAAGCGCATAAGGTAGGTGCAGCTGTTTTAGTAGATGGCGCACAATCTTGTCCGCATTTAAAACCAGATGTGCAAGCATTGGATGTAGATTTTTACGTCTGTTCTGCACATAAAATTTGTGGCCCTACTGGTGTTGGTATGCTCTACGGAAAGGAAGAGTGGCTCAAAAAATTACCACCATATCAAGGAGGTGGAGAAATGATTGCAGAGGTCTCATTTGAAAAAACCACTTATGCGGACTTACCTCATAAATTTGAAGCCGGCACGCCAAATGTATGCGGTGGAATAGCTTTTGGAGCGGCTTTAGATTATATGAATCGTATTGGGTTTGAAGCTATAGCTAACTACGAAAATGAACTTTTAGAATATGCCACTGAGCAATTACTTCAAATAGAGGGTTTAAAAATCTACGGAACTGCTAAGGAAAAAACATCAGTTATTTCTTTTAATGTTGGCACTATTCACCCATATGATATTGGCACAATTCTAGACAAAATGGGAATTGCAGTGCGTACAGGACATCATTGTGCTCAACCAATTATGGATTTTTATAAAATTCCTGGTACAATTAGAGCATCTTTTATGTTTTACAACACCAAGGAAGAAATTGATGTTTTTATAGCTTCACTTAAAAAAGCTGTACTAATGTTATCTTAACAATTTGAAATTTAATAGATTATAAAAAAGCTCCTTGAGGTAAAGGAGTTTTTTTATGTTTACTCCCTGTTCGTATTTTATTTTTTTCTTAATTATTTGTTAATTTTATTAATGATTAATCATATATTGGGTTTCGAATTTAAAAAATCAATAACTATTTATGAAAAAATCTATTTTAGGGCTAGCCATAGTTGCAGCTCTTTTTACAAGCTGTAGCGACGATCAAGACAAAACTCAAGACCAACAATCTAAGGTCGATATGAGTGACTTTTTTGTTTACACAGACCCAAATGAATCTGATATTAGTAAATCTTTGAATGCAAAAAGCTGTAACTCAATGCAGGTACTAAATCGTCAACTTAATGAAAACCCAGGACTGTATCAAAAAATGTATAATGCAGAATTGCATACAAGACGTTTTATTAATAGTAAAAAACCAGATGGTGCAGGAAATGGAAATGGCAACGGAAACGGAGGTGGCGATGATGGTGGTGGTGATCCAGTTGATGATGGTTTAGGTACTATCAATATTCCTGTTTATGTTTATGTGGTATATGCAAATAGTTCGCAAAACATAAGTGATAGCCAAATCAATTCTCAAATTTCTGTTTTAAATGCAGATTTCAACGATACAAACTTTAATGATGTTAATTCACTTTACGCGGATAGAGGGGCAGATGTAGATATCAACTTCAATTTATCTGTAGTAGATAGACAAGCTAACTCCACTGCTCAATGGGGAACAAACGATGCTGTAAAATCAGTATATCCTGCTCAACCAGGTTATTTAACAATGTGGGTTGCTAATATTGGTGGTGGGATTTTAGGCTATGCACAATTTCCTGGAGGCAATGCTTCTACAGATGGTGTAGTAGTATCACCACAATATTTTGGCACAACTGGTACTGCTCAGGCTCCATTTGATGGAGGTCGTACAATGACTCACGAAGTTGGCCACTGGATGAACCTAAGACATATATGGGGAGATGGGAGATGTAATAGAGATGACTTCGTTTCGGATACACCAAAATCGGATAGACCAAATTATGGTTGTCCTGGTTCAGTCTCTCATTGTCGATCAATTGATATGGTAGAAAACTATATGGATTATACTGATGACGATTGTATGGGATTATTTACAGAGGGTCAAAAAATGAGAATGCGATCGGTTTTTGCTTCTGGAGGTCCAAGAGACGAGTTTACAGGAAACTAGTTTCAAAAAACATCAATAAAAAAGACGTCTAATCAGGCGTCTTTTTTATTTGGTATACTTTTCGATTACAAAAAAGCAATACCTTTACTTTTAATTTAGAATTATGAAATTTTTACTCAGCTTATTTACACTGATGCTATTTGCAGAATCTTGCAATTCTTCACAGAGATCCATTGAAAATAATAATATTGAACCTATGAATAAAGAGGAAACAACACTTTCAGGAAATTATACTATTTCTCAAATTGGTGAAAACAAGACTGTTTCACCCAAACTCAATATTTCATTTGATGAAAAATCGAATGAAATAAAGGGTTTTGCTGGTTGTAATAGCTTTTTTGGTACTTATTCTATTGAAAATAGTGAATTAAAATTCAGTGATATCGCTAGATCTAAAAAATTATGTCACTCAGAAATAAGCGATCTAGAAAACGAATTTTTAGAAGTCCTAAATACGGTGAATAATTTCACTATAACAAATGATGTTTTATCATTATTAGATGACAAAAATATATTGTTAAAAGCTAATATTATTGAAAGCAAAAAATACACCAGAGGTAGTTATGGCATTGGTGTGACCTATCAAATTTCAACCAGAGGTACATTTGAATATATTAATATTTCAGAATCGACAGTTTCATATTCTACAGATAGAGGATTAAAATCTGTAAGAAATTTCAGCAACAATAAAAAAGATTGGACTACAATTAATACCTTAATTGAGGCTATTGATATAGATACTTTTAGAGCATTAGAAGCCCCTTCTAACAATAGAGCTACAGATGCCGCAGCAGAAGCCACATTAACCATAAAAATGGGTGATGTATTGCATATTACACCTGCTTTTGATCATGGTAATCCGCCAAAAGAAATTAAAGCATTAGTTAATAAAGTGTTATCCCTTAAAGAAAATACAGTAAAACAGTAGCTATTTTGTAATTTTGCTGAAAAGAATTAGACTATGACTATTGAAGAAGTTCAAAACGATATTATTGATGAATTTTCAATGTTTGAAGATTGGGAAGAGCGCTATCAATATATGATAGACTTAGGAAAAACACTTCCACTAATTGAAGAGCAATATAAAACTGAAGATAATATCATAAAAGGTTGTCAAAGTAAAGTTTGGGTGCATGCTGATATGGTTAATGATAAGGTAAACTTTACAGCAGATAGCGATGCGATTATAACAAAAGGTATTATTGCCATATTAATCCGAGCGTTTTCTAATCAACACCCTAAAGATATTATTGATGCAAATACTGAATTTATTGATAAAATAGGCTTAAAAGAACATTTATCACCTACTAGAGCCAATGGTTTAGTGAGTATGATAAAGCAAATAAAAATGTATGCCATTGCATACCAAACACAATTGAATTAAAATGAGTGACACAACTATAGATACCAATGTACTCGGCGAAAAAATAGTACGAGTTTTAAAAACCATTTTTGATCCTGAAATTCCAGTAGATATCTACGAATTAGGATTAATTTACGATGTTATGGTAAACGAAGATTATGATGTAAAAATCTTAATGACATTAACTACACCAAACTGTCCTGTTGCAGAAACGCTTCCGCTTGAAGTAGAAGAAAAAGTAAAATCCATTAATGAGGTAAAAGATGCTGAAGTAGAAATTACTTTCGATCCTCCTTGGACTCAAGATTTAATGAGTGAAGAAGCTAAGCTAGAATTAGGCATGCTATAATATGGCAGATGAAATCATAAATAGAGTTGCCAATAGCAAACTAAAGGTCATTGACTTGGAAGATTACTATCCAGAAGGTAAACGCATTCTTTTTGATATTAAAGATTGGTTGCTTGAAGGTTTAGTGCTAAGAGAAAAAGACTTTAGAAATTTTGTTACTGAACATAATTGGTCGCAGTATCAAGATTGCTATGTTGCTTTGTATTGTTCTACTGATGCTATTGTGCCCGATTGGGCCTATATGCTTGTTTCAATTGAGCTTCAGGCGTACGCTAAATTAACTGTAATTGGTGATTTAGAGCATTTAGAATCTATTTTATACACTACAATTATTTCAAAATTAGATCTTTCACTATATGAGAATTTACCAGTAATTATAAAAGGGTGTGCTCATAAACCTGTACCTCCAAACGCACTTGTTTTATTGTCCCAACAATTAAAGCCCATTGCAAAATCTATTATGTTTGGTGAGGCTTGTTCTTCCGTTCCATTATTTAAGAAAAAATAATTTATTAATAATGTGACTTTATTAGTTTTTTTTGGTCTTACAAGTGATAATTACTTTCATTAAAGTATTCAACTTAAATGAATAAACATTTATATTTGTAAATTAATAACAACTATTACTTATTAAAATTTAATCCATTATGAACAAAAAATTACTTTTATCAATATGCTTATTGCTTGCTGTAACTTTTGCATTCTCTCAGACAAAAGAAGAATTAGAAGCTCAAAAAGCTGAAAAGCAAGCTGAAGCAGACAAGTTTCAAGGTGAAGCTAATGCTATACAAGCTCAGATAGATGCTCTACCAGGTTGGAGAACTGGCGCTTTTGGTACTATAGGAGGAAGCTTATCTAACTTTAATAATTGGTACGCTCAAGGAGCTCCAAATAACGCTTCTGGTAATATTGGTGTTACAGTTAATGCATTTGCAAACAAACTTGAAGAAAAATATTTCTGGAGAAATTCTTTAACAGCAAACTTAAACTGGGTAAAATTAGACAATAAAGACATAGATACAGATAGTGGTGATTTCAATCCTACTACAGATGTATTTAATTTATCATCCCTTTACGGATACAAATTAAGTGACAAATGGGCTGTTTCTGCTTTAGCAGAATACAGAACTACTTTATTAGATAATTTCAATGACCCAGGATTTTTAGATTTTGGTGTTGGTGCAACTTGGACTCCACTTGAAAATTTAATTGTTGTAATTCATCCTTTAAACTACAATTTTGTTTTTGCTGAAAATGATGCGGCTTTCGAATCTTCAGCTGGTGCAAAAATTGTAGCAGATTATACAAGATCAATTGGTGCTGTTAACTTTAAGACTAACTTCTCTACATTCCAGAGTTACAAGTCTAGCGACTTGTCTAACTGGACGTGGACAAACTCATTTAGCTATACACTATGGAAAATGATTGGTGTTGGTTTTGACTTTGCCTTAAGAAGTAATCAGCAAGAAGCTGCAAACTTTCAAGGTGTAAATTTAGCAGATGCAGATAATAAAATACAAACTTATTATACTTTAGGTTTAAGCTACGCTTTCTAGATCTTATAGAAATTATAAAAAGCCTGTTGAGTGTTAAATCTTAACAGGGTTTTTTTTATTCTAATTAAACTTCTTCTTTTTGTTTTTCTTTTTAAATAACCTTTTAATAAACCCATCTCTTTTAGTTGGTTCACAATCTAAATCTTCTAAAACTTCTTTTGAAGACGTTTCAAACCTAGCTCTTGTAATCTCATTAAACTCACTTTCTTTATTCAGTTTTTGATAAAATTTAGCAAATATTGGCAAAGCGGAATTAGCACCTTGGCCAAGGCTGGTCGATTTAAAACCAATACTATGATTATCATTACCAACCCAAGTGATGGTAACTAAACTTGGTGTTAGTGCTACAAACCATCCATCTTTATTGTTTTGCGTTGTTCCTGTTTTACCTGCCAAAGCATTATTTAGCCCATAACTGTTTCTAAGTCTTGATGCTGTACCTTTATTTACTGTAGATTTCATCATCTCTAGCATAATCTGTCTTGTATAATCACTATAGGCTTTTTCTTTAATAACCTCAGGTTTAAATGACGCAATTACATTTCCGAATTTGTCTTCTATCTTAGTAATAAAAAATGGTTTTACTGCTCTACTCTTATTAACATAACTTGCATAAGCACCAGTTAATTCCTTTAAATTAATTTCTGAAACTCCTAAAGCTATTGAAGGTTTATTTGGTATAGATTTAGAAACACCCAGTTTTTTCAACTGTTCTAAAACTTTTGGAATCCCAACTTTTTCTAAAACCTTTACTGATACGGTATTTACAGAATTACTCAATGCATTTTCTAAAGTGTAATTTATATAGGGATCATCTTCCTTGGTGCCAGAATTACTTGGTGTCCAATCTCCATAATTTGTGTAGTTCACTTTGTTTAATGAAAAGTATGAACATGGATCTAATCCATTTTCAATTGCTGCAGTGTAGACAAAAGGTTTAAACGTTGAACCAACTTGTCGCTCACTTTGAGAAACATGGTCGTATTTAAAGAATCTGTAATCTATACCACCAATATAGGTTCTTACTGCTCCTGTTGAAGAATCTATAGATAACATACCTGTATTTAGAAATTTTAGATAATGTTTTAAACTATCAATTACTGAAATATTTCTGATGTTGTCACCTTTCCAACCAAATAATTCAACATTACGCTTTATATTTAATGAGTCTCGTATTTCTTTCTCTGTTAGTCCTTCTGCTTTGTAGCGTTTTACAAGAGGTAAGTTATTTATAGCTAATTTTAAGGTCTTCGAATTTTTATCCCAAGGAGAACTGCTGCCGTAAGATCTTTCAAAATCATTCTGCAATTTAGTAAGATGCTCTTTCAAAGCTTCTTCAGCTAATTGCTGCATAGTATAATCCAAAGTAGTATGCACTACTAAGCCATCTCTATAGAGGTTATAGGTTTCTCCTTCTGGGGTTTTTATAGAATCTAGCAATGCTGACAATTGTTTTTTTACCTCTTCTCTAAAATAAGGAGCTAAACCTACATCGTGTTTAAAAGAATTATAGTCTAACTTTAGCTTTTGTTTTGTGTAATATTCCAAAGAGTCTTCCAAAATATAATCGTAGTTAACCATCTGATTTAATACTACGTTTCGTCGTTCTTCACTTCGTTTTAAATGCACTCTTGGGTTATAATATGTATTAGCCTTTAATGTACCAACCAAAGTTGCAGCTTCATTTATTGATATATCTTTTACTGATTTATTAAAGAATTTAAGGGAAGCACTTTCAATGCCATACGTATTGTCTGAAAACGGAACTGTATTGAGGTACAGAGTTATGATTTCGTCTTTAGAATAAACGTCTTCAATTCGCTTAGCAATAATGGACTCTTTCAACTTATTGATTAGCACACTAAATACCGCATAATCTTTTCTTCCATAAAGATTTTTTGCTAACTGCAGTGTAATTGTGCTTCCGCCTCCTGCAGTTTTATCCTGAAGAATCAAGTTTTTTACAAAAACACGAATTAAACTTATATTATCAATACCATCATGCTCATAGAATCTGCTATCTTCTGTAGCAACCAATGCGTATATAAGATGTTGAGGGAAATCTTTATGTTTTACAGGTTGTCTATCATATATATAATATTTACCTATTAATTTTTCATCCTTATCTAATATTTGTGTGGCCTCCTCTTGCTTAATAGAACTTATGTCCTCAATCGTAGGTAGTTTTCCAAATAAGCCAAAGTATATACAGAAGTAAAGTCCAAAAAGAAATAATAAGACTGTAGTTATTAAAACAAGCGGCCATTTTATCCATTTCTTTTTTAAAGCTTTTTTAATCCATACTTTAAAACGTGATTGGTAAGAATCCATGAGTAGACTTAATTATTCTATATCTTCAACGTCTGGATATAAGAAATGATTGTATGGAAAACGTGTTACATGTATTTCTCTAACTTCTTTATAAACGCGTTTTCTAAATTCGTCTAAGTTCTCTTTGTTCAATGCTGAAATGAATAATGCATTTTCTCCTAGTCTTGCCATCCATGTTTTTTTCCATTCTTCAATAGTATAGTTAGCTTTGGTTCGCTCTTCTATCAAATCATCTTCATCAAAAGGTTCTGCTTCATAGACATCAATCTTATTAAAAACCATAATTGTTGGTTTATCCTTACTATCTATTTCATCTAAAATCTGATTTACAGAATCAATATGTTCTTCAAAATTAGAATGTGATATATCGACTACATGAAGTAATAAATCTGCTTCTCTAACCTCATCGAGTGTACTTTTAAAAGATTCAACCAACTGTGTTGGTAATTTTCTAATAAACCCAACAGTATCGCTTACTAAAAAAGGTAAGTTTCCTATAACAACTTTCCTAACCGTTGTATCTAAAGTGGCAAAAAGCTTATTCTCTGCAAAAACCTTACTCTTACTAATTACATTCATCAAAGTAGATTTACCAACATTGGTGTAACCTACTAATGCAACACGTACCATTTTACCGCGATTACCGCGTTGTACTGCCATTTGTTTATCAATGGTTTTAATCTTGGCTTTTAGCAATGAAATTTTATCGCGTACTATACGTCTATCTGTCTCTATTTCTGTTTCACCAGGTCCACGCATACCAATACCACCTTTTTGTCTTTCGAGGTGTGTCCACATTCCTTTTAATCGCGGTAGTAGATATTCGCATTGTGCCAATTCTACCTGAGTTCTTGCATAACTTGTTTGTGCACGCTGAGCAAAAATATCTAGAATGAGATTTGTTCGATCTAAAATTTTACAATTGAGAATTTTACTTATGTTACGCTCTTGAGCAGGTGATAATTCATCATCAAAAATTACGGTTCCGACTTCATTTTCTTTTACAAACTCCATGACATCATTCATCTTACCAGTACCGATAAATGTTTTTGGATTAGGCATGGCCATTTTTTGAGTGTAACGTTTTATAACCTCTCCACCAGCTGTATAGGTTAAGAATTCTAATTCATCTAAATACTCTTTAGACTTTTCTTCATCTTGTTCTTGAGTAATTACACCAATTAAAACAACTTTTTCTAATGCAATATCTTTTTTCTCTATCATAAGGTAATTAAAGTACAAAGTTAAACAAATGCATTATTTAGAATAAGGTTTTAAAATCATATATTTATTGCCATGAGTAATAATGACTATACTGCCTTCACAATTGCATTCTATAACATCGAAAACTTATTCGATATAGAAAATGACCCTCTTACTAATGATGATGATTTTTTACCGACATCAAGAAAGCGTTGGACACCAAAACGTTATCAAAATAAATTACTGAAACTAGGAACTGTAATTTCAAAAATAGGAGTAGAAAATACAGACACAGCACCTGCATTAATTGGCTTAGCTGAAGTTGAAAATAGTAAAGTTGTATCTGACTTGGTTCGGAGTAAAAACCTTATTAATGAAGGTTATAGCTATGTGCATTATGATTCTTCTGATGAACGCGGTGTCGATGTAGCTCTTCTCTACAAAAGTGATGTCTTTAAAGTTGAAAATTCTGAAACCTTCTCGGTTTATCTCCAAACTGAATCAGGACTTCAGGATTACACAAGAGATATTCTTTTAGTACAAGGCAAGTTAAATGGAGAAACGATAAATGTGATAGTTAATCATTGGTCTTCTAGACGCGAGGGTGTTAAAGAAACTGAATATAAACGCATTGCAGCGGCTAATGTCGTCAACTCTGTCATTAATAAACTAAAAGTTGAAGATAAGGAAGCTAAGATTATAGTAATGGGAGATTTTAACGATAACCCAAACTGTAATAGTATTCTATTAATGGAAAAAGAAAGTAATCTTTATAATCCGTTTAAAACAGTTTGGTCTAGAGATAAAGGAAGTCTAAGTCACAATTTTCAATGGAATTTGTTTGATCAGATTCTATTTTCTACCAATTTTTTTGATGCCAAGAATTCTACACTAGATTTTCATGATGCAGATGTCTTTAATTCCAAATTTCTAACACAATACCATGGAAAGTACAAAGGCCAACCTTTTAGAACCTATGTAGGTAAGAAATATAAAGGTGGGTATAGTGATCATTTTCCTGTTTATATCCAATTGAAAACTTCTTAAGAACTCTCCGGCCATTTATCGATTAATACTGCAGTTAATCTATTTTAGTATTGTTAATATCTTGTTAATAATCGTTTGTTATATATTCGAGTTTGCATTGCAAAAACGTTCAACCAACGCGGCCTTGCAAAATAAAATTATTTTAAACCACCTTATGGTTTGGATGATTATAAGGCCATTATACAATTTCTAACTAACAGATTAATAATGAAAAACATAACTCTATTTTTAATCATGCTAGGGTTTTTCCTTACCACTAGTGCACAGTATAATTCTGCTCCAACTGCGGAATCTAAAAGTTTAGCATCAGTATCCCCTACTAATACTAATCTTAAAGAGACATCTAAAATAGCTGGCGTAACGGCAGCCTCATCAGATTCATACAACTCATTGTACACAAAAGTAGAGGGTGTTTCTGGTAGACAGAATTCACTTCCAATTTTAAATCAACCCGCCGATTTTATCGTTTGTGATGATTCCGATGAAAGTATAGATGGTGTTGCTAGTTTTGATTTAACCTCAATCGATAGTGAAGTAACAACAGATACTGATATAGCAGTTACCTATTATACATCTCAAACAGATGCCGATAATGGGACTGGTGCTTTAAAGAGTCCACATTCAAGTTCAGGTGAAACTATTTTTATAAGAGCTGAAAATACGGTCACTGGGTTATTTGATACGACATCATTTAAGTTACAAGTCAATATTTTACCATTGGCAGTCTTCGACAAACAATTTAAATATTCAGTAGCTCCAAACGCTACTATACCTAATACAATTGGTATCGCACCAACTAACTTTATAGCAGCCGATGTAACGGTTAATTGGTATTTGGATGGAAATCTAATTTCAGGATCTGAGGGTTTAACATTAAATACTGTTTTACAGGAAGGGGAATATTCTGCAGAAATCATTTTTAATGCAACAGGTTGCATGAATACGATCACCGCATTTATAACATTATTACAAGATTCGATGTTTCCACAGGGTATCTCTCCTGGAGTTTCACCTGGGCAAAATGATAATTTTGACTTGAGTAGTTTTGATGTCACTCAAATTAAAATTTTTAATAGAAATGGTACACTTGTATATTCAAAAAAGAATTATACCAACGAATGGCAAGGACAAACTAATGATGGAGAAGAACTTCCTGTTGGCACCTATTTCTATACTATACAATATGAGTATGAAGGCAGCACAAAAACACATAGTGCTTGGGTTTATATTAACAGATAAATTGACTAACTGAATCAACTTAAAATAATGAAAAAACTCTCTATTATAGTGGTCTTTCTTTTGGCATTTCAAATGCATGGACAACAAGACCCTCAGTACACGCAGTACATGTATAATATGAATATAGTTAATCCTGCCTATGCAGGCTCTCGTGACAACTTTTCTTTCGGATTATTGTACAGACAACAGTGGTCAGCTGTTGATGGTGGCCCTGAAACGGGAACATTTTTTGGACACTCACCTATTAGTGATAATATGGGATTAGGTCTATCTGTCATTGCAGACCAAGTTGGACCTGTTAAAGAAACCAATGTCTATGCAGATGTATCATACACGTTAAAGTTTGAAAATGGTCATAATTTAGCTTTTGGGGTTAAAGCTGGGGCTACTTTTCATGATATAGGTTTATTTGACTTAAATGTTAACGATGCAAACGATCCGTTTTTTCAGGAATATATAAATTCAACAACGCCTAATTTTGGGGCTGGTTTGTTTTATTCTTCAGATAATTATTACCTATCATTATCGGTACCTAATCTCTTATCTTCCGTTCATTTAGACAATGATGGTCGTAAATTAGGGTCTGAAACACAGCACTATTTCTTCTCTGGAGGTTATGTTTTTGATCTGTCTCCGAACACAGAACTAAAACCGTCATTTATGGTGAAATCTGCATTTGATGCACCAACATCTTTTGATATCAACCTTAATGCGCGTTTCTATAAGAAATTTGAAATTGGAGCTTCATATCGATTAGACGATTCTTTTTCTGGGTTAATCAATTTTGCAATGACACCTACTTTAAGGATTGGTTATGCTTATGACGTTATTTCATCAGATATCAAAGCTTATGCGCCAGCATCTCACGAGATAATGCTATTATTCGACCTTAATTTTCCAAGACGTATTTCTCGTTCACCAAGATATTTTTAATCAGTTAAGCTAAACAATTATGAAAAACTTTAAGACATTATTATTTATTGCGTTGATGAGTGGGTTTTGCTTAACTGCTCAGAACAAAGACACTAAAAAAGCTGATAAACACTTTGCAAGATATGAGTTTGTAAAAGCCGCAAACAGTTATAACAAATTAGTAGAAGATGAAAAAGCAGATGCCTACGTCTATAATCAACTAGCGGAAAGTTATTACAATATTTTTAATACTGTTGAGGCAGAAAAATGGTATGCTATAGCCTTAGAATCTTCAGATAGTCCAGAAATGATTTATAAATACTCGCAAATGCTAAAAGCAAACGGTAAGTATGAAGAATCTAACCAACAAATGGAACGGTTTGCATCATTGCTCCCTTCTGACGACAGAGCTAAAGCTTATAGAAAAAGACCTGATTATCTTCCTAAGATTTTAGAAAAAGGTACAAGGTTTAATATACAAAATGCAGATTTTAACTCAGAGCAATCGGATTTCGGTGGAACTTTGCATGATGGAAAATTATATATTACATCTAGTCGTAGCAATAACCGCAGGACTTATGGTTGGAATCAGCAACCTTTTTTAGATATCTATTCAATAGCTAAGAGCTCTGATAGCTCGTACCAAGGGGCAGAATTGGTAAGCGGTAAAATTAATACAAGTTTTCATGAAGGTATAGTATCGTTTGCACCTAACGGAAATGAAATGTACTTTTCTAGAGAAAGTTTTTTTGAAAAAGATTTTCAAAAAGATTCTCTAAGTGATGCACAATTTAGCCAACTTTATCTTTACAGGGCAACAAAATTAGGTTCGGATTGGGATACTGTTGAAAGTTTAAGTATTAACAGTCCTAATTATTCTGTTAAAAACCCTTCAGTAAGTCCAGATGGGAAAGTTCTGTTTTTTGCTTCTGACATGCCAGGTGGTTTCGGTAAATTTGATATTTATAATGTTGCTATTAACCCAGATGGTACACTTGGAGAACCTGTTAACCTAGGTGAAAAAATCAATACAGAAGGCCAAGAAATGTTTCCTTATATAAGCGCCAACAATACGCTTTATTTCTCCTCTAATGGCCATTTAGGTCTTGGTGGATTGGATGTGTTTTTTACTAAGGTAATTGATGGCAAAATAGCTCCTCTTAGAAACGTTGGTATTCCTGTGAATAGTAATGCAGATGATTTTGCTTTTACTATTGATGAAGAAGCCGAAGAAGGTTTTGTATCATCAAATAGAGAAGGTGGTATGGGAAGTGATGACATTTACACTATAAAAAAATTAAAACCACTCTGTGATGTATTAATAAGCGCAACCGTTTTAGATGACAAAACGCGAGAGCCAGTTGGTGGAGCTTCAGTATCATTATTCGATTCAGAAGGTAATAAGATGGTTTCAAAAACAACTAATGCTGAAGGTGTTGCCGAATTTATTATAGAGTGCGAAGAAGATACTGAACTAGAAGTCATAATGGATGGTTTTGATAGTAAAAAAGTACCAGTTAAAGGATCTAGTGAAGAGGAGAATAGTGTTCAAATATCTTTAGACCCAATAGAAAAGTTAATTGTTGCTGAAAAGATTAATCTAGCGCCAATTTTCTTTGAGTTCGATAAATCTAATATTACTGATCAGGCAGCATTTGAACTAGATAAATTGGTTCAGATTATGAAAAAATATCCTGAAATGATTGTAATTGCTAATTCACACACAGACGAAAGAGGACCAGAATCTTATAATACAAGACTTTCTGAACGTAGAGCAAAAACCACAATTCAGTACGTAATTTCTCAAGGTATTGATGAATCTCGTATTTCAGGAAGTGGTAAAGGTGAGTTAGAACCTAAAATAGATTGTTCTAATGGTTGTACAAGAGATCAACATGCAGAAAACAGAAGATCAGAGTTTATTATTGTAAGTGGTGGACCACGAACTGAGTAAATAAATTGATGATTATATAATTAAAAAGGCTCTGAAAATTCAGAAGCCTTTTTAATTTATCTTAACGGAAATCCCTTTGCTGCCCACCAAGGATGGATTTCTATAGCCAAACGACCAGCCTTTACCATAGGATCAGAATTGGCTAGGCTATCTGCCATTTCTAGAGTTGGTACATTATAAATTGTTATACCTCTTATATCTCCATCGTCACCAAAAGGTCCGGAAATATCTGCATAACCTAAATCATACATCTTTCCTAAATGCGCTAAGTGTTCTTTTTGTAATACTTCGGCTTCTTCTTCATTTTGACTTCGTATTGGGCCTTTTTTGAGAAAAGCTATAAAATATTGTTGCATAAGCACTGTGTCTTGAGTTTTCTCATCTACATAATCAAAAATCTGATACCCTTTAGATGTGAGTTTAGCTTTAAGCTCTGCCGCAGATTGCTCTTTAATAGCTTCATTATTAGACTTTTCATAAGTCGTTTTATTTTCTATTAATTCAGTTTCATCTTTGGAATTATTTTTACACGATAGAAAGCCTATTGTTATTATAAATAATAAGAGTGAGTTTTTCATTTTTTCCAAGTTTTAAAAGGTTGTTTACTCAATACTGCATTGTAATATTTTATGTCTCCTGTGACTTCTTTACCCAACCAATTAGGTTTTTCATAATTTTCGTTTTCAGAATCCAATTCAACTTCAGCTATAATTAAACCTTCATTATCACCAAAAAATTCATCAATTTCAAAGATGTGGTCACCACATTTAACTTCGTAACGTGTTTTATCAATAATGCCTTTTTCGCAAAGTTTTAAAAGTGCTTCAGCTTCTGTTTTAGAAATTTCCTTTTCCCATTCAAAACGAGATAATCCATCTTTTGTTGATTTTCCTTTAATAGTTAAGTAACCTATGTCTTTTTTAATCCTTACTCTTACAGCACGCTTTTTATGACTATTTAAAAACCCTTGCTTAATACTATAACTATTGATTGCTTCTTTTTTAAAAGCATCGGAGTTCACTAAAAATTTACGTTCTATTTCTATAGCCACAATCAATAATATTTAAAAGGTATTTAATGTCTAAATTTACAGCATGCTTAGCGATTTACCAATAAGAAAGATAATTCATGTAGATATGGATGCGTTTTATGCATCTGTAGCGCAAATGGATAATCCTGAATTAAGAGGAAAAGCGATAGCTGTTGGTGGTGGAGGCGCTAGAGGTGTTATTAGTGCTGCCAGTTATGAAGCTCGCAAATCTGGAGTGAAGAGTGCAATGTCTGGTCGTTTGGCAATAAAACTCTGTCCAGAATTAATTTTTGTTAGAACGGATTTTGATCGCTACAAAGAGATTTCTAACGGTATAAGGAAGATTTTTTATGACTATACAGACCTAGTTGAACCTTTATCCTTAGACGAAGCTTATTTAGATGTAACAGAAAACAAAAAGGGACTTCCTAGTGCCACTTTAATTGCCAAAGAGATTAGGCAACGGATTTTTAATGAAATTGGTCTAAGAGCATCGGCTGGTATCTCAATTAATAAGTTTATTGCTAAAGTTGCTAGTGACATTAACAAACCAAATGGTCAAAAAACAATAAATCCAGAGGATGTTATTAAATTTTTGGAAGATTTAGACATTAGAAAGTTTTATGGTGTTGGTAAAGTGACAGCAGAAAAGATGTATCAAAAAGGCATTTTTACAGGTAAAGACTTAAAATCTAAAACACTTGAATACTTGGATGAAAATTTCGGGAAATCCGGTCGATATTACTATCATGTGGTGCGCGGAATTCATAACAGTGAAGTAAAGCCAAATCGCATTAGAAAATCTTTGGCTGCTGAACGCACATTTAGAGAAAATCTATCTTCTGAAATCTTTATGCTCGAAAAATTAGAACATATTGCTGAAGAAGTTGCCCGGAGATTAGAAAAGAGTAAAGTTGCAGGAAAAACTATTACCTTAAAAATAAAGTATAGCGATTTTACCTTGCAAACTAGAAGTAAAACATTGCCCTATTATGTGAGTGAAAAGGCTATTATTCTTGAAACTGCGAAGGATTTACTATATCAAAATAAGATGAATAATTCAGTAAGACTATTAGGAATCTCACTGTCTAATTTAAATACAGATCCTAAGAAATCTAAACCTTTAGATAAGGAGAATAAATCTGTTAGCGTTCAGTTAAAATTTGAGTTTTAAGTTGTTATGAATTTGACTTTCTAAAAATTTTCAACGAACTTCGATTCTAGTGCTGAACTTGTTTCAGTAACGTCTAATACAAGTCATTGAAACGGACTCATATTACTAAAGTTAGCGAAATCTCTTAAAAACTACAACTCTCAATCTCAGTAACACGTAATGTATTTACCATACCTTTAGATTGTATTGGCATTGCCGCTAAACTAATCAACATATCGCCAACCTCTAAATAGCCTTTTTTACATGCAATAGCATTTACATCTTCAATAGTTTCATCAGTACTTACAAATTTATCGTAGTAAAATGCTGTAACACCCCAAAGTAAGCTTAGCTGTGTTAAAATAAGCTTGTTAGATGTAAATACTAAAATATGAGCAGAAGGTCTCCATGCCGAAATCTGAAACGCTGTATAACCACTATTGGTTAACGTAGAAATAGCTTTCGCATTAATCTCATTGGCCATATTTGCCGCATGGTAACAAATCGCTTTAGTAATATAACGTTTCGTCCTAATATGTGGCGGAGATTGCGGGACTTCAATTAATGGTGATTCCTCTACACTTCTTATAATATTTGCCATTTGGCGAATCACTTGCACAGGGTATTGCCCAACAGACGTTTCTCCAGATAACATCACAGCATCTGCTCCATCCATTACAGAGTTTGCCACATCGTTTACCTCAGCACGTGTTGGTGTTAGACTTGTAATCATGGTTTCCATCATTTGGGTTGCAATAATTACTGGTATTCTTGCACGTTTAGCTCTTAATACCAATTGCTTTTGTATCAAAGGCACTTCCTCTGCAGGTATTTCAACACCTAAATCACCACGAGCCACCATTAAACCATCACAATAGGCAACAATTTTATCAATATTCTCAACGGCTTCTGGCTTTTCTATCTTAGCTATGATCGGAATTTTATGATCACTATTCTCAGTGATTAGTTTTTCAAGCTGCATTAAATCTTCAGCATGTCTAACAAAGGATAAGGCAATCCAATCTACTCTTTGTGATATTGCAAAAAGGGCATCGTCAATATCTTTTTCAGTTAAAGCCGGTTGAGAAATGTCCGTATTTGGTAAATTAACTCCTTTCTTCGATTTTAAAGGACCTCCTTGTATCACTTTCGCTGTTACTTCGCTTTTTTTGTCTGTAGAGATAACTTCAAAAATTAATTTTCCATCATCTAATAAAATGCGTTCACCTGGTTTAGCGTCTTGCGGAAAATTATCATAGGTCATATAAACGCGATCCTTTGTACCTTCAAAACGTTCTCCTGTAGCAAAAATAATTTCATCTCCTTCGTTTACAATGACCTCTCCTTTCATTATCCCCACACGTAACTTAGGGCCTTGTAAATCGCCTAAAATAGAAGCATTATATCCAAACTCTTCGTTGAGTTCTCTAATCATTTTTATACGTTCTTCAACGTCTTTATAATCGGCATGCGAAAAGTTGATTCTAAATACATTGGCTCCTTCATCTAGCATAGCTTTTAAAACTTCTTTTGTGCTTGTTGCTGGACCTAAAGTGGCTACTATTTTTGTTTTTTTATTTGACATCAATTAGAAAATTAAATGATCTTTCGATTTTATTTTTAACGGATCTACCGTGTAACTTGTAATGATTTGTGGAATAGAATGTAATTTATTCAAAATTAGTCGTTCACTTACATTCTTAATTTCATCTGAGATCTTAATGAAATAATCCACGTTTTTGTATTCTGAAATTAGGTTGAACGTTTTAAGCACTTTTTCATTAGTTTCAAATAAGGTTCCTGTGCTGTACAAACCATCTTCCTCTTTTTTACAAACATTGGAAATTAAATTCCATCTCACATATTCCAATTCGTTTTCCCATTCAAAAATACTGTACGAGGATTTTAAATATTTGAAATCTAAATCTTCTGCTTTACGCTTTAGGTTTAAGTCTAAATTCTTATTAAGTAAATAGGCCAAACGATAATCTTCTAGCCCACAATGAATAGCAATGAGTTTGTAGGTGTCATCATAAAAATCATCTACCAGAAGTTTGTGTAAAGCCATATAATTACAACTTTGAATGGTAAATATAGTATAATTAAAGCTGAGTTTTATTAAGATTAGGTTATTCTTAACCCTTAATATTTACGAAAACGTTATCGTAGAGTGTAACTAAATAATACAGATTAAATGAGTTTGGTAATTTGATTTTGAAACGCAAAAAATGCACGTTTTGAGGCTTTTTCTTCGGCTTTCTTTTTTGAAGTCGCTCTAGCTTTAGATACTACCTTTTCGTTAATACTGAGTTTAACAGAAAAGTGTTTTAATTCATCTTTACCTGTATCTTCGTAGACTTCATAATCAAAGGTATTCTTTTCTTTCTGACACCACTCTATGAGCAAACTTTTATAGCTAATGACTCTACCCTCTAAAGTTTCTATATCTACATAAGGATTAATAACACGTTTGTAAATAAATTTTTCACAAGTTTTATAGCCTTTATCCAAATAAATAGCACCAACTAAAGCCTCAAAAAGATTACCATGAATATTATTTCCAAAATTAGATTTCGAAATTCTACTCTGCACTAAATCAATAAGACTTAAATCTTTTCCTAATTCGTTGAGATGTTCTCTGCTCACTACTTTAGAACGCATTTTAGTGAGATAGCCTTCATCACCATGTGGTACTTTTTCGAATAGATATGCCGCGATAACTGAGCTTAGCATGGCATCACCAACAAATTCTAAGCGCTCATAGTTAATGGCATTCCCTTTTTTGTCCCTTATATTCATAGAACGATGAGTAAATGCCTTTAAGTAAAGGGACCTCGATTTTGGTTTAAACCCAAGGATATCTTTGAGTTTTAAAAAAAAATTCCCGTCTTCTTCAGAACGGGAATTTTTCAATATGTTACGAATGATACTCATTCGGGATTTAATCTAATTTTTTAAATAATACACAAGCGTTGTGTCCGCCAAATCCAAATGTATTACTCATTGCGACTTTAATATCTCGTTTCTGAGCTTTATTGAGTGTTAAATTTAATTCTGGATCTATGTTTTCGTCAACCGTTTCGTGGTTTATTGTAGGTGGTACAATACCATGCTCCATCGCTAATATAGAAGCAATAGCTTCAATAGCGCCAGCAGCTCCCAACAAATGACCTGTCATAGACTTTGTCGAATTAATATTTATGTTTTTAGCATGACTTCCAAATACTTCAGATATAGCTTTTAATTCTGCAACATCGCCCAATGGCGTGGATGTGCCGTGTGTATTAATATGATCTACATCTTCGGGATTTAAACCAGCATTTTCTAAACAATTTTTCATTACTGCGATAACACCTATCCCTTCAGGATGCGGTGCCGTCATGTGATATGCATCAGAAGATAAACCTCCACCTACAACTTCTGCGTAGATTTTAGCTCCTCTTGCTTTTGCGTGCTCATACTCTTCTAAAACAATAGAACCTGCTCCTTCACCTAATACAAAACCATCTCGGTTGGCATCAAATGGTCTGGAAGCTGTTTGTGGACTCTCGTTTCGAGTACTCATAGCATGCATGGCATTAAAACCGCCCATACCAGCAATAGTTACTGCGGCTTCACTTCCACCTGTAATTACAACATCACAATGTCCTAAACGAATCGTATTTAGAGCATCAATCATTGAATTTGCAGAAGAGGCACAAGCAGAAACTGTTGTGTAATTAGGGCCCATGAAACCATATTTAATAGATATGTTTCCTGGTGCTATATCAGCAATCATTTTCGGAATGAAACGTGGATTAAATCGAGGTGTACCATCACCAGCAGCAAAGTTTAACACTTCTTCTTGAAATGTTTCTAATCCACCGATACCAGCTCCCCAAATGACTCCAACTCTCAATTTGTTTATAGCATCTAGATCTAGTTTTGAGTCTGCAATTGCTTCATCAGAAGCTACCATTGCGTACTGCGAAAACTTATCCATCTGTCGTGCTAACTTTCTATCAATAAAGTCAGTAACTTCAAAATTTTTTATTTCACAAGCGAATTGCGTTTTGAACTTTTCAGCATCAAAATGTGTTATTGGTGCCGCACCACTTTTTCCATTAACAAGACCATTCCAATATTCATCTTTGGTATTGCCAATTGGTGTAAGTGCACCTAAACCAGTAACTACGACTCGCTTTAATTCCATAAAAATAAAGTTCTTATTTTGCTTCTTCTATGTAAGAAATAGCTTGACCAACTGTTGCAATGTTCTCAGCTTGATCGTCTGGTATTTGAATGTCGAATTCTTTTTCAAATTCCATTATTAATTCAACAGTATCTAATGAATCCGCTCCTAAATCGTTAGTGAAGCTAGCTTCAGTTACAACTTCGTTTTCATCAACACCTAACTTATCTACGATAATCGCTTTTACTCGTGATGCAATGTCTGACATAATTTTTTAATTTTAAGTTTTAATTAGATGGCAAAAATAAAAAACTTTATTTTAATAATCACCTTTACCGATAAAATGTGCTTTTAAATTACTAAAAATAAATATAAGTCTTTTGGTTTTGCCCTAATTGTTAATTATTATTCTTTTTTTTGTTTGAATAATATAACATTGATAGCTTGTAAATGAAACGTGTGGTAATTTTTGCGTCCGGAAGTGGGAGTAATGCTGAAAATTTAATTAAGTTTTTTCACAACAGCGATAATGCGTCTGTTATTCAGGTACTAACTAACAATCCTCATGCCAAAGTGTTGGATCGTTGCAAGAAACTGAATGTTAGCGCATTATCTTTCAACAGAACAGCTTTTTCAAAGTCAGAAGATGTTCTAAATATTTTAAAAGCTTCACAGCCAGACCTTATTGTATTAGCTGGTTTTTTATGGAAATTCCCTGAGTTTATACTAAAAGAATTTGAAAACAAAGTTATAAATATTCATCCTGCTTTGTTACCCAAATATGGTGGAAAAGGTATGTATGGTATGCATGTCCATGAAGCTGTAGTTGCCAATAAAGAAACTGAAACTGGAATTTCCATTCATTATGTAAATGAGAATTATGATGAAGGAGCTATTATTTTTCAGGCGAAATGCGATGTTTTAACAACGGATTCTGCCGAAGATGTTGCTAGGAAGATTCATTTATTGGAGATGGAGTATTTTCCGAAGGTTGTCAACCAATTATTAAATGAGTAAAAAAAAGAAAAAATATTACACCGTTTGGAAAGGACATCATACAGGTGTCTTTGAATCTTGGGATGACTGCAAAGCTCAAATAAAAGGTTTTGACGGAGCACAGTACAAATCGTTTTCAACTTTTGAAGCTGCAAAAAAAGCACTGAAAGGAAACTATAAAGATTATATAGGAAAGTCTAAATCCTTTAAAAGTGAGCTTTCTGAGACTCAACTTAAAAAAATTGGTCAACCCAATTACAACTCGATATCAGTTGATGCAGCGTCAAGCGGAAATCCGGGTAAAATGGAATATAGAGGTGTGGATACAAAAACTAAAAAGCAGCTTTTCATACAAGGCCCTTTTGAGCAAGGGACAAATAATATTGGTGAATTCTTAGCATTGGTGCATGGCTTAGCTTTTTTAAAACAGCATAAAAGTGATCGTATTATGTACACAGACTCTAAAACGGCAATGAGCTGGGTAAGAAAAAAGACTTGCAATTCTAAATTAGAACGCAACGATAAAAACAAACCTGTTTATGATTTGGTAGATCGTGCAATACAATGGTTAAAGACCAACGAGTATTCTACTACTATTGTAAAATGGGAAACCAAGGCTTGGGGAGAAATTCCTGCAGATTTTGGAAGAAAATAGTATCTATTTAAAGGCGAAAATCTCTATTTCAAAAGGAATATATTTTATGTACTTTTGCACCTTAATTCAAACTTAGGAAATGAGTAAATTAGTGATTGTTGGTACTGTAGCTTTTGATGCTATTGAAACTCCTTTTGGTAAAACCGACAAAATTCTTGGTGGTGCAGGTACTTTTATTGGTTTGGCAGCTTCAAACTTTAATGTAGATTCAGCAGTTGTTTCTGTTGTTGGTGGAGACTTTCCTCAAGACTATTTAGATTTAATGTCTGATAGAAATATTGATGTTTCAGGTATTGAAATTGTAAAAGATGGCAAAACCTTCTTTTGGAGTGGTAAGTATCACAACGACATGAACTCTCGCGACACCTTAGCTACAGAATTAAATGTACTTGCAGATTTTGAACCTGTAGTTCCTGAAAGTTATAAAGATGCAGAGGTTGTAATGTTAGGAAACTTACATCCTCTAACCCAAATGAGTGTTTTAAACCAAATGTCTAAAAAACCTAAGCTGGTCATTTTAGACACTATGAATTTTTGGATGGATTGTGCCTTAGAAGATTTACACAATACTATTAAGCATATTGATGTGATTACTATTAATGACGAAGAAGCTAGACAACTAACTGGTGAATATTCATTAGTTGTTGCAGCAAGAAAGATTCACGATATGGGTCCAAAATATGTGGTCATTAAAAAAGGAGAACACGGAGCATTGTTATTTCACGACGATAATGTGTTCTATGCACCAGCTTTACCTTTAGAAGAGGTCTTTGATCCAACTGGTGCAGGCGATACTTTCGCTGGTGGGTTTGCCGGTTATTTAGCAAAGACTGGTGATTTCTCTTTTGAAAACATGAAGACTGCAGTAATCTATGGTTCTACATTAGCATCTTTCTGTGTAGAAAAATTTGGTACTGAACGCATGCAAAATTTAACTGATAAAGAAATTTATAAACGCTTAGACCAGTTTAAGAGTCTAACGCAATTTGATATAGAATTAACCTAAATCCAACGCGCTCAAAATTGAGCGCGTTTTTTTATTACATAACATGAGTGATGCTTTAAAACATGAGTGTGGTATTGCACTTATTAGACTTCTAAAACCATTAGAATATTACAAGGAAAAATACGGAAGTGCATTTTATGGTGTCAATAAAATGTATTTAATGATGGAAAAACAGCACAACCGTGGACAAGACGGAGCTGGTTTTGCAAGTATTAAGTTGAATACCCAACCAGGTGAGCGTTATATCAGTCGAGTACGTTCGATTGCTCAACAACCTATTCAAGATATTTTTGCTCAAATCAACGAGCGTATTAATGAAGAGTTGACCCAGAATCCACAATACCAAGATAACGTGGATCTACAGAAAAAGAACATTCCTTATATAGGAGAATTGTTATTAGGTCATGTTCGCTATGGAACATTTGGTAAAAACAGTGTAGAAAGTGTACATCCGTTTTTAAGACAAAACAACTGGCAACACAGAAATCTTATTGTCGCAGGAAACTTTAATATGACGAATGTTAATGAGCTTTTTAATAACCTTATAGAGATCGGTCAGCATCCAAAAGAAAAAGCGGATACCATTACAGTAATGGAAAAAATTGGTCACTTTTTAGATGATGCTGTTTCTAAAATATATAAAGATCTTAAAAAAGAAGGCTACAATAAAAATGAATGTTCTCCGCTTATTGCCGAGCGCTTAAAAGTTGCTAAAATTTTAAAACGTGCCGCAAAAAATTGGGATGGAGGTTATGCCATGGCTGGTTTGTTAGGTCATGGAGATTCATTTGTCTTGAGAGATCCTGCAGGTATTAGACCAGCTTATTATTATAAAGATGATGAGGTTGTTGTTGTAGCTTCAGAACGACCTGTGATACAAACTGTATTTGATGTACCCTTCGAAGCTGTAAAAGAGTTAGATCCAGGACATGCTATCATTACTAAAAAGTCGGGTTCAACTTCAATAAAAAAAATATTAGAACCTTTAGAACGTAAAGCCTGTTCTTTTGAACGCATATACTTTTCAAGAGGTAGTGATGCCGAAATTTATAAAGAGCGTAAAGAGCTTGGTCGCTTATTAATGCCAAAAGTTCTTGAAGCTATAGACAATGATACTGAAAACACAGTTTTCTCATTCATCCCAAATACGGCAGAAACATCATTCTTTGGTATGATAGATACAGTTGAAGAACATCTCAACCAAAAGAAAACCAATGCTATTCTTAATGGTCAAAGGGAATTATCTGCTGAAAAAGTAAAACAGATTTTATCTGAACGACCAAGAATTGAAAAGATAGCCATTAAAGATGTTAAGCTAAGAACCTTTATTACTGAAGATAGTAGTAGAGATGATCTGGTTGCTCACGTTTATGATGTTACCTACGGAGTTATAAAGTCAACTGACAATTTAGTTATTATTGATGACAGCATTGTAAGAGGAACTACGCTTAAGAAGAGTATCATTAAAATGATGGATAGGCTAAACCCAAAGAAAATAGTTGTAGTCTCTTCTGCGCCGCAAATACGTTATCCTGATTGTTATGGAATAGACATGGCGAATCTTGAAAGTTTAATAGCCTTTAGAGCAGCATTAGCATTACTAAAAGACAACGATCAATATCATATAATAGAAGAGGTTTATAAAAAGTGCATTACTCAAATAGATTTGAATGATAAAAGTGTTGTTAATTATGTAAAAGAGGTTTACAGTAATTTTACAGACGAACAAATTTCTGATAAAATTTCAGAATTACTGAGTGACGAAGACGTTAATGCTGAGGTAAAAATAATTTTTCAACCTGTTAAAAATCTTCACAAGGCTTGTCCTAAAAACTTAGGGGATTGGTATTTTACTGGTAATTATCCAACAGCTGGTGGCAATAGAGTTGTAAACAGAGCCTTTATTAACTTTTACGAAGGAAACAAGGAGCGCGCCTACTAAATATCACCCCAAAATAGCGTTTAATCCGAAAAAATGTGTATTTAATCCTAGAAATATGCATTTCGTCCAATATATGTATTGATTTAACAAATAACATTTACATTGGTCTCACCATAACATAAGTAGGTTAAGTTCATGGTAGATTTGGGGCAAAAAAAGGTGAACTTAGTTCACCTTTTTTTATTGGTCTAATTAAAGTTTTACTTTAAGTAAGTAGTTCAATTTAGAATCCGTTTTCACTCTTATTAAATCGTAATCGCAGTATTTTCCACTGTTAGACTAATATATAGGTCGTTTGTCCAAAAAATTGACTGGTTAAAATAATGTCAACTTATATTTGACTCACCATAACATAAGTAGGTTAAGTTTATGGTAGATTTGGGGCAAAAAGGGTGAACGTCTGTTCGCCCTTTTTCATACCCAATTAAAAAAAACGAGAAACGCAATATTTTAAAATATTTCAACAAAGCATAAAAAAATCCGAGCTTCTAAAAGACTCGGATTTTTTTATATTATAACAATACCTGAAATTAAAGTTGCTGAGATAAATTCAGCACTTTACGCTTAGGTAAATGCCAAATTACTTGGCTTCAGCATATCTTCTTTCAACTTCATTCCAGTTAATGACATTAAAAAACGCTTCAATATAATCTGGTCTTCTGTTTTGATAGTTTAAATAATAGGCATGCTCCCAAACATCTAAACCTAGTATTGGCGTTCCGCCGCATGTTACGCCTGGCATTAATGGATTATCTTGGTTTGGAGTAGAACATACTTCAACTTTTCCTCCTTTGTGTACACAAAGCCAAGCCCAACCAGAACCAAATTGTGTAGCAGCAGCTTTACTAAAAGCTTCAATAAAAGCATCTTTTGATCCAAATTCTGCTTCAATAGCATCTTTTAGTTCCCCAGAAAGATATCCTCTATCTTCAGGATTCATGACATCCCAAAACAATGAGTGGTTATAAAATCCACCTCCATTATTTCTTACTCCTTTGTTATTCATATCAAGATTTTTAAGAATGTCTTCTATTGACTTTCCTGCTAAATCTGTTCCTTCTATTGCTGCATTAAGTTTTGTTGTATAGCCGTTATGATGCTTAGAATGATGAATCTCCATTGTACGAGCATCAATATTTGGTTCTAAAGCATCATAAGCATATTTTAATTTTGGTAATTCAAAAGCCATAATATTTTGTGTTTTAAGTGTTAATGTTTCAATTTTAACAAATTTACAATTTTGAAAACAAGATTTACTTAATTAATTATTAAGATTCCCTATTTTGGTATAAAATTTATCTTTTGCAAAACTCAGACTATAAAATATATAATGCCTCTGCAGGTAGCGGAAAAACGTTCACGTTAGCAAAAGCATATCTAAAAATACTGATTGGGTCTAAGAACTATGACCAGTTTAAATACATTTTGGCCATAACATTTACCAACAAAGCGGTTGGTGAAATGAAAGAGCGCATATTGGAGATGCTAAAATCTTTTTCGGATGAAAAAAATTTAGCTCATCCTCATCCGATGTTTAAGGTGATATGTGAAGAATTATCGATTCAGCCTGAAGTTCTTAGTAATAAATCAAAACATATTCTTAAGCATATAATTCATAATTATGGTGCCTTCGATATTTCTACTATTGATGGCTTTACGCACAGAGTCATAAGAACCTTTGCTCACGATCTAAAACTACCTGTAAATTTTGAAGTTGAACTTGATCAGGAACGTCTATTAAATGAAGCTGTAGATAGTCTTATCGCAAAAGCAGGAAGTGATAAAACATTAACCAAAATTTTAGTCGATTTTGCTATAGAAAAAGCAGATGACGATAAGAGCTGGGATATTAGTTATGACTTTAATAAAATTGCAAAACTCTTAGTTAATGAAAATGACCTCAAGGAAATTGAAAAGTTAAAAGGCAAGACGCTTCAAGATTTTAGTACTTTAAAAGAACAATTATTAAAACAGATTTCAGAGAACGAACAAGCCATAAAGTCTTTAGCAAATTCTACCTTAAGATTAATTGAAGAAGCTGGTTTGGAAAACAGCGATTTTTCTGGTGGTAAAAAAGCCTATCTGCCCAATTATTTTTTAAAACTACAGCAACTTAATTTCGATATTAATTTCAGCACCTCTTGGATAATTAACTTAGAAAGTAAACCTCTGTATCCCAAAACCTCCACAACCGAAGAAATTAAACAGATTTTGAATGCTATTCAGCCAGAGATTGTTTCGGCTTTTAATACTTCTAAAGATTATGTTTTTAAGATTAAGTTCTTAAAATCCGCCTATAAAAATATCACTCCGCTATCCGTTTTAAACGCAATTCAGAATGAGTTAAATACTCTAAAAGAAGAGCAAAATAAAATGCTTATTTCAGAATTTAATAAAATTATAAGTAATGAAATAAAAGATCAACCCACACCTTTTATTTATGAGCGATTGGGTGAAAAATTTAAACATTATTTTATTGATGAGTTTCAGGATACTTCAAAAATGCAATGGGAGAACTTAATCCCTTTACTAGACAATGCGCTCTCAGCAGCCAATGGCTCTACCATGTTAGTTGGTGACGCTAAACAAGCCATTTATAGATGGCGAGGTGGTGAGGCTGAGCAATTTATACATCTCTATAATAAAACCGAAAATCCGTTTCAGATTGAGGCAGATGTACTTTCATTAGAAACCAATTACAGAAGTGCTAAAGAAATTATCTCCTTTAATAATTCGTTTTTTGAATTTTTAAGCACGCACCATTTTAGTAATTCGAACTATGCGGAACTCTTCAGAAAAGCAAGACAAAAAACTAATAACGAATCTGATGGTTATGTTAGTCTCAATTTTTTAGATATTCAAAAAGATGATGATGCTACAGAATTATACGTTTCACAAGTATTAGAAACTATAAATCAGTGCTTAAGCGATGGTTTTTCTTTAGATGATATTTGTGTTTTGGTGAGAAGGCGAAAAGAAGGTGAGGCTGTTGCAAATCACTTAAGTGAGAATGGTATTAACATAACATCATCTGAAACACTTCTGCTTAAAAATTCTGAGAAAGTTATTTTTATTGATTCATTATTAAAACTAGTCCTTCAGCCTAATAACGATAGTCTCAAAGTTGAATTTCTTTCATTTATTGCGGAGCAACATCAAATTGATGACAAACATCAATTTTTTACTACCTACCTAAAGAAAAATCTAGATGATATGTTTGAGGGATTGAAGCCATTGAACGTTTTCGTTAATAAAGATGAGCTTCTTCAACTACCACTATATGAACTTGTGGAACAAATCATAAGGGCTTTTAATTTAAATGAAAATTCTGATGCTTACCTTCAGTTTTACATGGATGTAGTTTTGGAATTTACACAAAAACAAAATTCTGATTTAGGGAGTTTTATAGATTATTTCGGAAAGAAAAAAGATAAATTAAGTGTTGTTTCGCCAAATGATGCTAATGCCATTAATATTATGACTATCCATAAAGCTAAAGGCTTAGAATTTCCGGTAGTTATATTTCCGTTTGCAGATCTTAACATTTACAAAGAACTAGAGCCAAAAATTTGGTTTCCAGTAAAAAAGGAAGACCACAGCGGTTTTGATACTTTACTTCTTAATTTTAGTAAGGATATGGAGCAGTTTGGAGATATTGGTAATCACTTATATCTAGAACATCAATCGCAGCTAGAGTTAGATAATATCAACTTGCTATATGTTGTGTTCACAAGAGCTATTGAACAATTATATGTCATTTCAAAAAAAGATATTAGCTCTAAGGGTCTAGTAAATGAAAAAACATATGCTGGTTTTTTAATTTCTTTCTTGCAACAGCAAGGTAAATGGCTAGAAAATCAATTAGTATATAGTTTTGGCACACAAAAGCTCAATGAAAAAATTTCAGTTAATGAAAAAATTTCAGTTAAAGAAGAAATTTCAGATTCCTTAAAATTTATTTCAGTACCGAAAGAAGATCATAATCTAAGTATTATTACCAAAGCAGGACTGCTCTGGGACACCCATCAAGAAGAAGCTATAGAACGTGGGAATTTAGTACATTTAGTATTGTCTAAAATAAAAACCCGTCAGGATATTGACTTTGCTTTTAACGATTTGTTAGTTTCTGGAGATATTACCAAAGATAATGTCGACGACTTAAAAACTCTGGTTTTAAAAGTAGTAGAGCATCCACAATTAAAGCTATATTTTGAAGAGAGCTTCAAGGTTTATAATGAACGTGATATAGTTACCAGTTCTGGTCAGTTCTTCCGTCCAGACCGCATAAACGTAAATTCTAAAAATGAAGTGGTAATCATTGATTATAAAACTGGTGATTCTGAAAATTATCACAATACACAACTTAATGATTATGAAGCTATTTTAAATCAGATGAATTTAAAAGTTACTGATAAAATAATTGTTTATATAAATGACACGATTGAAGTTGTAAAGGTCTAATTTTTCATAGTATCTTTGATTAAAATATAAAATCTATGTACGGAGATATAAAAACCCATTTACAACAAGAGATTGCGTCTATAAAAGATGCTGGGCTTTTTAAGGAAGAACGAATCATTACTTCTCCTCAAGGCGCAGAAATAACTCTTAATACAGGACAAAAAGTTCTAAACTTCTGTGCTAACAATTACCTAGGTCTATCATCACATCCCGAAGTTATAAAAGCTGCAAAAAACACTTTAGATTCGCATGGATTTGGTATGTCTTCAGTACGGTTTATTTGTGGTACACAAGACATTCATAAAGAATTAGAACAAAAAATTGCAGATTTCTATGGTACAGAAGACACTATCCTTTACGCAGCTGCTTTTGACGCTAACGGAGGTGTATTTGAGCCCTTATTAACTAAAGAAGACGCTATTATATCCGATTCCTTAAACCATGCGTCAATTATTGATGGTGTGAGATTGTGTAAAGCAGCTAGGTATCGTTACCGAAATAACGATATGTCTGACTTAGAAAAGCAACTGATTGCTGCAAATGAAAATGGTGCACGTTTTAAAATTATTGTTACCGATGGAGTATTCTCAATGGACGGTTTAGTAGCACCTTTAGATCGCATCTGTGATTTAGCTGATAAATATGATGCTATGGTAATGATAGATGAATGCCACGCCACAGGCTTTATTGGCGAAACCGGTATTGGTACTCTCGAAGAAAAAGGTGTACTTGGAAGAATAGATATTATTACGGGGACTTTAGGTAAAGCTATGGGAGGAGCTATGGGAGGTTATACAACTGCTAAAAAAGAAATTATTGAAATACTTCGTCAACGCTCTAGGCCTTATTTGTTTTCTAACTCATTAGCACCAGCAATTGTGGGAGCTTCAATCAAGGTTTTTGATATGCTCAAAAACGACACTTCATTAAGAGATAAAGTAGATTGGAATACAAAATACTTTAAAAAGGGAATGAAAGCGGCAGGTTTTGATATTGTAGATGGTGACTCTGCTATTGTTCCAGTAATGCTGTATGACGCTAAACTATCACAAACTATGGCTAATATGCTATTAGAAGAAGGCGTTTATGTTATTGGGTTTTTCTATCCAGTAGTTCCAAAGGATAAGGCTAGGATACGTGTTCAACTATCTGCTGCACATAATAAAGAACAGCTCGACAAAGCAATATCTGCTTTTATCAAAGTGGGTAAACTATTGAAAGTTATCTGAAATCAATCTAAATTTAACTCAATCACTCTATTTTAGGGCGATGTCACAATATTTTTTTATATTTGTCTTTGTTAATAATATTTAACAACTTACTTTTGACAACAATTAACACTTAAAATTAAAATTATTAAGAATATGAAAAATCTTAGCAGATTATTTTTTGTAGCAGTGCTTCTTATGAGCTTTAGCACTTCCAATGCTCAAGATCAAAACAATCCATGGGCTATTAGTATTGGATCCAACGCAGTTGATGCTTACCCTGTAGGTGAAGATGCGCCACAAGGAGATTATTTCAATGAGTATTTCAACTTTGGAGATCACTGGAATATAATGCCTTCTCTTTCTTCTATTTCTGTTTCTAAATATCTTAGCGATGGTTTTGTTTTCACCGCTACTGGTTCTTTAAATAGAATAGATAAATTTGGTGATGCTTCAGTAGATGATTTAACTTATTATGGATTAGATGGTAGAGTTTCATATAGCTTTATGGATGTTCTTAAGTCTAACACAATCGATCCTTACTTAGGTGTTGGTGGTGGATATTCTTGGTTAGATAATATCGGAGCTGGTACATTAAACGGAACATTAGGAATTAAGTTTTGGATTAATGAGAAAGTAGGTTTAGATTTTAATTCTACTTATAAGCATTCATTTGAAGATTATTTACCAAAGCATTTTCAACATACACTTGGTTTAACATTTAAGTTTGGTGGTACTGACACTGATGGTGATGGTATCTATGACCAAGACGATGCTTGTCCTGAAGAAGCTGGTTTAGAAATCTTTAATGGTTGTCCAGATTCTGATAATGATGGAATTCAAGATTCAAAAGACGATTGCCCTAATACTGCAGGTTTAGCTGAATTTAACGGTTGTCCTGATGGTGATGGTGACGGAGTAGTTGATAAAGATGATAAATGTCCTGCTGTAGCTGGTTCTAAAGCATTAATGGGTTGTCCAGATGCTGACGGTGACGGTGTTGCTGATGGTGATGATGGTTGTCCTAACGAATCAGGTCCTGCTGCTAACAACGGATGTCCTTGGCCAGATACTGATGGTGATGGCATCTTAGACAAAGATGATAAGTGTCCTAGCGAAGCTGGTACAGCTGCAAACAATGGTTGTCCAGAAGTTAAGCCAACAGAAGAAGTGATGGAAACTTTAAATAGCTATGCAAGAACTATCTTATTTAACTCTGGTAAAGCTACATTCAAAGAAGAAACTAACCAAGTGTTACAAGCGATGACAGCTATCTTCAAAGAATATCCAAATGCAGATTTCTCAATTGAAGGTCACACAGATAGCGATGGTAGTAAATCAATGAACCAAGCATTATCTGAAAGACGTGCTAATGCAGTTAGAGATTATTTAATTGCTAATGGAATTAGTTCAGATAGATTAACTGCCTCTGGATATGGTGAAGACAATCCAATTGCATCTAACAGAACTAGAGCAGGTAAAAAAGAAAACAGACGTGTAGAGGTGAAGTTGAAAAATTAATTATATCTCTAAAATATTTTTTAAAAACGCTCCGAATATCGGAGCGTTTTTTATTTTTATAAAATGGAAGGTTTTATAAAAACGGTATTAATTGATCTTAAAGAAAAAAGCCTAAACTTTGAAGATTTATATTTCGTACTTCCTAGCAAGCGTGCAGGTGTTTTTTTAAAACATCATCTATCTACTTTATTAAGTCAACCCATTTTTTCGCCTCAAATTCTAAGTATTGAAGAGTTTGTTGAAGAACTTTCTGGTTTACGAAGTTTACCAAATACAGACTTACTATTTAAACTCTATGCAACCTATATTGCACTAACCAATAAAGAGGATCAAGAATCTTTTGAAACGTTCTCTAAGTGGGCACAAATTTTATTACAAGACTTCAATGAGATTGACCGTTATCTTATACCTCAAGAACAAATATTCGATTATCTGCATGCTATAAAAGAACTTAATCATTGGTCTTTAGAAACGGAACAGACTGATTTGGTAAGAAATCATTTAAAGTTTTGGAAACACCTTAAGGAATATTATCAGGCCTTTACCGAAAAGCTACTTCAAAACAAACAAGGTTATCAAGGTTTAGTCTATAGAGAAGCTTGTGAAAACTTAGAGGCTTATATTGAAAACAATAGTGGCAAGAAACATATTTTTCTTGGCTTTAATGCCTTAAACGAATCAGAATCACGGATTATACAGGGTCTACTTCAAAGTGATTTAGCACATATTTATTGGGATATTGATGAAACATTCATAGATGACCCAATACACGATGCTGGATTGTTTACAAGAACGCATAGAACTTCATGGAACTATTTTAAAAAACACCCGTTTGACTGGGTGTCGTCTCATTACCTTGAAGAAAAAAATATTCAAGTTATTGGAATACCCAAACTTATTGGCCAAGCGAAATATATTGGGCAGCTATTAGAAGATATAAGTCAAACTAATAAAAACCTTTCTAGTGTAGCAGTTGTATTAGGGGAAGAAAATCTTTTAATTCCTGTTCTAAACTCTATACCTAAAACTATAGAAAAACTAAATGTTACTATGGGTCTGTCATTGCAGTATGTACCATTGGCTTCCTTTTTTGAGCATTTATTTGTTGTACATAAAAATAATCCTGATATATTTTATTATAAAGATGTCCTAGGTCTTCTTTCTCATCCATCTGTTTATTCGCTTTTTGAAGGTAAGTCTGTTAATATTGTAGATTATATTCAAAAGAATAATCTAGTCTATATTTCGGTTGATCAATTAAAAAAGCGATTAAACTCTCATGCTCAACTAATTGATTTAATATTTCAATCTTGGGAAAACAATTCTGAAATTGCTTTAAAAAATTGTTCCAGTCTTATTTTTAAGATGAAGGCTCACTATGATACCAATAAGAAAAGTAACAGTCTCGAGTTAGAATATTTATACCGTTTTAATATCTTATTCAACCAACTTTCCGAACTAAACGACAACTACAAATACCTCAACAGCATTGTAGCATTGCACTCTGTGTACAAAGAGCTTTTAAGCTCAGAAACATTAGATTTTAAGGGTGAACCTTTAGAAGGTCTTCAGGTAATGGGAATGTTAGAATCTCGTGTATTAGATTTTGAAACAGTTATCATTAGCTCTGTAAACGAAGGTATATTGCCTTCTGGTAAAACAAATAATTCTTTCATTCCTTTTGATATAAAAGTTGAAAATAACATGCCAACCTTCAAAGAAAAGGATGCCGTTTATACCTATCACTTCTATAGGCTCTTGCAGAGAGCTAAAAATGTGTATATTCTCTACAATACGGAGATTGATGTTTTGAAAGGTGGTGAAAAAAGTAGATTTATTACACAACTCGAAGTTGAGGGAATACATCAAATAAAAAACACTATAGTTTCACCTGAATTACCTGTTATAGAAAATCAAATAAAGCAAATTTCTAAAACTCCGTCTGTTACAGAAAAACTAAAAGAGTTAGCTTCTAAAGGGTTTTCACCTTCATCTCTAACCAATTATATCAGGAATCCAATTGATTTTTATTATGAAAAAGTTCTTGAAATAAAAGAATTTGAAGACATTGAAGAAAATATAGCGGCCAACACATTAGGATCTGTAATTCATAATACTTTAGAAGACCTATATAAACCAATAGAAGGCGACTTTTTAAGTATCGAAAAGCTTAAAAACTTTAAAGGTCAGATCTCACAAATCGTTACAAAGCACTTTAAATATTTATATAAAGACGGCGATTTTTCCAAAGGGAAAAACCTCATCATTTTTGAAATTGCCAAGCGCTATATTTCTAATTTTATAAATTCTGAAATTGAAAGTCTTAATGCTGGCAACCAAATAAAAATTCTAGCTATTGAGGCCGACGAAACTATTGAAATTAAAGTTGAAGGTTTAGACTTTCCTATTAAATTAAACGGAAAAGTTGATAGAATAGATTCTTTTAATGGAGTAACCCGAGTTATTGATTATAAATCTGGGAAGGTTGAGCAAAATAAAGTTGAAATCGTGAATTGGGAAGACTTAACTACCGATTATAATAAATACAGTAAGTCATTTCAAATTTTGTGTTATGCTTATATGATGCGTCAAATAAACAGAATAGAGCTACCAATTGAAGCTGGTATTATTTCTTTTAAAAACCTCAACGCTGGCTTTTTAAAATTTGCTAAAAAAAATAACGCTGGTTCCTACGCTAAAAAAGAACAATATATTACTGAAGAAACACTTAACGATTTTGAAAAAGAGTTTAAAAAACTCATTTTAGAAATCTTTAATCCAGATATTAACTTTATTGAAAAAGAACTTAATTAATGCAAATTGACAGAAATATCATATTAGAGCGAGCAGACAAAAAACCTATTCTTATTGACACCATTTACTCTAAAGATAAAACCAATCAACCCGTAGTCATTTTTTGTCATGGTTACAAAGGATTTAAAAATTGGGGCGCTTGGGATGTAATGGCTGAACAGATTGCTGATGCAGATTGTTGTTTTATTAAATTCAACTTTTCGCACAATGGAGGTACTATGGAAAATCCAATTGACTTTCCAGATTTGGAAGCATTTGGAAATAATAACTACACCAAAGAACTTGATGATCTAAATGATGTTATTAATTGGTTAGAAAATCGTTTTGAAAACAATTCAACTGTAGACATAAGTAGCATCTGTTTAATTGGTCATAGTCGTGGTGGTGGTATTGCAATTTTGAAAGCTACTGAAGACAATAGGATAAATAAGCTTGTCACTTTAGCAAGTGTGAGTGATTTTGGAAGAAGAACCGCCACTACTGGTGATTTAAATGAATGGAGGGAAAATGGAGTTAAGTATGTGCTTAACGGAAGAACAAAACAACAAATGCCTCATTATTATCAATTCTTCGAAGATTTTAAAGCCAATGAAAAAAGGCTTCACATTGAGTCTGCTATAAAACGATTAAACATTCCCACACTCATCATTCATGGTGATGACGACACATCAGTATTTATAAATGAAGCTAAAGAATTACATAAATGGTATCCAAAGAGTCAACTCCAAATTATTGAGGGAGCAAATCATGTATTTAATACAAGACATCCATGGAATAAAAACGAACTATCTGCAGAATTTGAAACTGTAATAGCTCATATCATAAGTTTTTTAACTAAATAAAGCGTGCCGAAACACGCTCATTTTGTGGAGAAGAAAGGATTCGAACCAATCTCTTCTTGATAAATCAAGACGCTCTAGCCAACTGAGCTACTTCCCCATTTAGTACACAAATATATGTTTATTTTTGTCTGTTCAAAATGAAAACAAATTAAATTAGATGTAGCTACCATATTTTTGGATAAAGTAACTATCAGAACAATATAGTGGAGAAGATGGGATTCGAACCCACGACCTCTTGACTGCCAGTCAAGCACTCTAGCCAACTGAGCTACATCCCCAAATTATTTCAACCCGCTTAAAATGAGAACTGGTATTTTATTGCTATGAAAATCTTTCTTTAAAATGACATTATTTTCCCAAAGCTTCTTAAAAAAACCTCGCTTGCGTCTTACCACACACAGCAAATCAGGATTATTAGATTTATAGTGTTCTAAAACCGCCTGAAAAGTTGTTGGTCTTTCAGCAATAGTGGTCTCACTTACTATTGCCTTCAATTCATCATTAAGCACAAAATCTTCTTCTACATGATACGCTGTTCTTACCAAAAGCAGATTTACAGCTGCCTTAAATTTATTTTTAATCGAAGATAATGGATATAAGACTCCTTCTTTTTTTACAATTGCAGATTTAATTGCTAGTAATATTTTTTCAATTGGTTTATAGACATATCCTTCAGGTACTATAAGTGCAGGGATTTGCGTTTGCTTTACAATTTTACCAGACGTTTTACCTAAATAAACCTCATCTTTAATAGAGTTAGTACGAGGCTCTAAAATGATTAAATCTACTTCTAAGGCATAACAAACCTTCTCTAAAGTATTTATTAACTTTCCTTTAAACGTTTTTGTTATAACCTCAACACCTTTAGTATCTATTGAAGCTACATGACCATCTAAAAAATTCATAGATTCTTTTTCAATTATAGGATCTATTTTTATCATAGTACCAGCTTTCGTGTAAACATTATATATTTGGACTACATATAATTTAGCATTAAATGCTTTTGCAAAATCGACAGCATACTGTAAATGTGATTTTGCGTTTTTTGAAGACCCAACAGGAACTAATATCGTTTTCATACTAACTGAATTTGATGCAAAAGTAAACATTATAAATGATTCGGAAAGCTACATTAATAGATATTGAACCCATATTAATTATGACTAAGGCATGTGCTAATATTATGATAACCAATGGTATTTACCAGTGGAATGAGCATTATCCAAAAGCAAGTGCATTTGAAAATGATATAAAACGCGATGAACTTTATGTGTTAGAATTAGAGTCTCAAATCGCAGGCTGTATAGTTATTTCAACTTTTATGGATGAAGAATATATACCTGTTAAATGGTTTACGCCAAATAAAAATAACATCTATATTCATCGATTGGCTATTCACCCAAAACATCAAGGCTCAGGTTACGCTCAACAATTAATGGACTTCGCAGAGCAATTTGCCATAGATAACAGTTATAATTCTATTCGATTAGATACGTTCTCTCAGAACAAAAGAAACCAAAAGTTTTACGAACTTCGTGGCTATAAAAAATTGGGAGATATTTATTTTCCAAAACAAAGTGAATTTCCTTTTCATTGTTATGAATTAGTCCTTTGAGTAAAACTATTACATTAAAACAAATTAACAAACTCGCCATACCAGCTCTAATATCTGGTGTGTCCGAGCCTATTCTATCTTTAACAGATGCGGCCATTATTGGCAATATGGACTTAAATGCCACACCATCTTTAGCAGCTGTTGGCATTGTCTCTACATTCTTATCAATGTTGATATGGGTTTTAGGACAAACCAGAAGTGCTATTTCATCTATTGTTTCTCAGTATCTTGGCGCAGGAAATATTGAGGCTATAAAAAACCTTCCTGCTCAAGCTATATTTTTAATAACGTCATTAAGCATTATAATTATTGCTGTCACATATCCGTTTGCAAGTTCCATTTTCAAACTTTATAATGCTAATGGAGATATTCTAAATTATAGTATAGATTATTACCAAATTAGAGTATTTGGTTTTCCTTTCACTTTATTTACTATAGCTGTTTTTGGTACTTTTAGAGGTTTGCAAAACACCTATTATCCTATGCTAATAGCTATATCTGGAGCATTAGTAAACATCATTTTCGATTTTGTTTTTGTTTACGGTATTGACGACTTCATACCTGCAATGCACATAAAAGGAGCGGCTTATGCAAGTGTAATTGCACAAATTATCATGGCTGGGCTTTCTACTTATTTTCTGCTGAAGAAAACTGATATTACGTTATTGGTGAAATTCCCTTTTAACAAAGAAATAAAGCGTTTTGCTTTAATGATTCTTAATTTATTTATAAGGACTTTAGCCTTAAATGCAGCGCTATATTTTGGTACAAGTTTGGCAACTAAATACGGCACAACATACATTGCAGCATATACTATAGCCATTAATCTTTGGTTTTTAGGTGCGTTTTTAATAGACGGTTATGCTAGTGCTGGTAATATATTATCAGGTAAGTTATTAGGAGCCAAAGATTACAAAAACCTTATAGACTTAAGCAATAAACTTATTAAATATGGTATCATAATTGGACTTCTAATTGGTGTAATTGGTGCATTTTTTTATTATCCGATTGGAAATCTATTTAGCAACGATGAAAAGGTTTTAGCAGAATTTTACAAAGTTTTTTGGATTATCCTTGCAATGCAACCTTTGTGTGCATTAGCTTTTATATTTGATGGTGTTTTTAAGGGTCTTGGGAGAATGAAATATCTCAGAAATGTCCTATTATTTTCAACACTTTTGATCTTTATTCCTGTTATTTTTGGTGCAGATGCTTTAGGCTATAAGCTTTATGGTGTTTTTATTGCTTTTACCCTTTGGATTATTGCTCGCGGATTGCCATTAATTATAAAATTCCGTAAAACATTTAAAACACTTGCTCAAAACCCTTAAATTTGGGCTCAATATAATGTGAAAGTGAATTTTCTTATTTCCATATTACAAGAAACGAAGATTGATGAAAAGCTAAAGGACGCTCCAGACAGCAGTTACGGCATAGGTGTTTTTATTGGTACACTTTTACCGTTTTTGATTTTAGTGATTCTCGCATATATTATTTATAGATATAATAAAAACAGAATAAAAGACGAATAGAATGGATATTCTTAATTTTTTAGGTGGCAATGGATTATTTCTTATTCTTGGTATCGTATTAATCGTTGTTTACTTTTATAATAGAAACAAAAGACGTTAATGAGCAATATACGGATTACGAAACAGTTTTCTTTTGAAACTGGTCACGCACTTTATGGTTATGATGGCAAATGTAAAAACGTACATGGCCATAGTTATAGATTAGATGTTACTGTAATTGGTACTCCAATTTCTGATAACACCAATGTAAAATATGGAATGGTCATAGACTTCGGTGATTTAAAAAAAATCGTAAAAGAAGAGATTGTAAATGTGTTTGACCATGCTACTGTTTTCAATAAAAATACACCTCATGTAGAATTAGCTAAAGAGTTAAAAGACAGAGGTCACAATGTTCTGTTGGTAGATTACCAACCCACTAGCGAGATGATGGTGATTGATTTTGCTAAAAAAATAAAGAAGCGTTTACCAGCTGAAATAAAACTTCATTCATTAAAACTTCAAGAAACAGCCACCAGCTTTGCGGAGTGGTTTGCTTCAGATAATGACTAACATTAATCACATAACATTTCCTAAAGGAAAAAAAATATACTTCGCATCAGACAATCATTTAGGCGCTCCTTCACTTGAAGAATCTTTACCTAGGGAAAAGAAATTTGTGGCTTGGTTAGATGAAATAAAACATGATGCTGCAGCGATTTTTTTAATTGGAGATCTATTCGATTTTTGGTTCGAATACAAAACAGTCGTCCCAAAAGGTTTTACAAGAACCTTAGGTAAATTAGCAGAAATCAGTGATTCTGGTGTTCCTATTCATTATTTTGTGGGCAATCATGATATGTGGATGAATGGCTATTTTGAAGAAGAACTTGGTATTCCTGTATATCATAAACCAAAAGAATTTACATTAAATAATACAACAGTGTTTATTGGACATGGTGATGGTTTAGGGCCTGGTGATAAAGGTTATAAACGTATGAAAAAGGTATTTACTAATCCTTTTTTTAAATGGGTGTTTAAATGGGTTCATCCAGACATTGGTATGAAAATCGCACAATATCTTTCGGTGAAGAACAAATTGATTTCGGGTGATGATGATGCCAAATTTTTGGGTGAAGAAAACGAATGGTTAGCCCTTTATAGTAAGCGTAAACTAGAAGAAAAACATCGTGATTTCTTTGTGTTTGGTCACAGACATTTGCCTTTAGAAATTCAGCTTAATGAAAATTCCAAATATATCAACTTAGGCGATTGGATACAGTATTATACCTATGGTGTTTTTGATGGTGAAAATTTTGAATTAAAAAAACACTAAACATTTTCCTCTTCGTGTGCGTTAATATCTTTTCTTAGATCTAGTTCACGTAGTGGTCTATTTTTAATACCAATTATTCCAACAATAATAAGCGTTGCCGTACCACCAAGCATCACCGCTAAAGGAGCTCCAAAAATTCTTGCCGCTACTCCACTTTCTACTGCACCTAGTTCATTCGACGAGCCCACAAACATAGAGTTAACTGCTCCTACTCGTCCTCTCATATGATCTGGAGTCTTCAATTGCAATATAGTTTGACGAACAACCATAGAAATCCCGTCAAAAACACCTGCAAAAAACAAAGTCAAAACACTTAGCCACATTAATTTTGACGCTCCAAAAATGATCATAGAAATCCCAAAACCAAATATAGAAATGAGTAATTTTTTACCAGTATCCTTTGTGATAGGAATGTACGTTGTTGCTAACATAGTGATAATACTGCCTGAAGAAAGTGCAGCATTCAAAATACCCAAGCCTTCTGGTCCTGCGTCTAAAATATCTTTAGCAAAAACGGTAAAAATAGCAACAGCACCTCCAAATAAAACAGCAATCATATCTAAGGTTAACGCTCCTAATATGACTTTATCATTAAACACAAAACTCAAACCTGCCTTAAGGCTCTCTTTTACAGATTCACTAGAGTCTTTATTTATAATTGGTTTTTTAGCAATTTGAAAAACCAATGCCAATGCTACCATTACTAATAAGAATATGATGCCAAGCGTATAGTGCACGCCAATCCAAGCGATTAAGAATCCACCACACAAGGCTCCAAAAACACTAGCTCCTTTCCAAGTACTACTGCTCCATGTTGCAGCGTTAGGATATATTTTCTTTGGAACCAGTAATGCAATAAGAGAAAAAATAGTTGGGCCAAAAAAAGCTCTTAAAACACCACCAAAAAAAACTAGGCTATAAATTCCGTAAACAATAGAATTAGTTTCCCAAGCGGCTTCAATTTTACTGGAAGTTAACCAAAACAACCCAAAACTAATTAAAGAAAAGAGTGTAATACAAACTGCAAACAGGTTTCGCTTTTCTTTTTTATCAACTATATGTCCTGCAAAAGGTGCAAGAAAAAAAGCTGGTAAAAATTCACATAAACCAATTAAGGCAAGACTTAGTTTATCATTAGTCATGGAATACACCTGCCATTCAATAACCACAAATTGCATAGACCAACCAAAAACCAATGCAAAACGCAATAATAAAAAGATATTGAACTCTTTGATTCGTAGTGCTGCGTATGGATCGTTTTTTACCAATGGTTAAGGTTTAATATCTTTAAGCTTCAACTGTAAACTAATGTTGCCATTCCAATGATTTTCATCAATAGAATAGGCTGCGCTAAACGGTTTTTTATTTTTAATTATATCTATTTTATCACCTAATCCAAAGCCTATGCAGACTATTTTATCATTAAATGATTGTGTAGCTGTAAGCCGTATGTGTTTGTCATCTTCTCCAACACATTTACCATAACCCGTGTCCTTTATACCTTGAGTCATAAATGTTGGCGACATATTTCCTGGTCCATAAGGAGCAAACTGTTTGAGAATTCGCATTAGTTTGTCATTAATTTGACCTAAATCTATTTCTAAATCAACTTTTAATTCTGGTGTCAACAGCTTTGGGTCAATGGTATTTTTAACTATGCTTTCAAACTTTTCTTTAAAAGCTTTATAGTTTTCTGGAAGTAAGGTCAATCCAGCAGCATATTTATGGCCGCCAAATTGTTCAATAAATTCACCGCATGCTTCTAACGCATTATACACATCAAATCCTTTAACCGATCTTGCAGAAGCTGCCAATTTATCACCACTTTTTGTAAACACTAAAGTTGGTCTGTAGTAGGTTTCTATTAATCTAGACGCTACAATTCCAATAACGCCTTTGTGCCAATCTTCATGATAAACTACAGTTGTAAAACCCTCTTGTTCTTTGTTTTCTTCTATTTGAATTAAGGCTTCTTCTGTAATTCGTTTATCGGTTTCGCGACGATCTGTATTAAATTGATCAATATCGACGGCATATTCAGCCGCTAAATTAAAATCGGTTTCGGTGAGTAAAGTCACAGCGTGGTTGCCATGCTTCATTCTTCCCGCAGCATTAATACGAGGAGCAATAATAAATACCACATCAGTAATGGTAAGCTCATCTTTTTTAACCTCAGCGATTATGGCTTTCATTCCTGGTCTAGGACTAGTATTGATTACATGTAAGCCTATATATGCCAATGCCCTGTTTTCTCCTACAATAGGTACAATATCTGCTCCAATCGCGGTCGCTACCAAATCGAGATATTCCACTAAATCTTCAACAGATCTCCCTTGGTTTTGAGCTAAAGCAGTAACTAATTTAAAGCCTACACCACAACCACATAATTCTTTAAAAGGATAATCACAGTCATCTCGTTTTGGATCCAAAACCGCTACTGCATCTGGTAGTTTTTCTCCTGGCCTGTGATGATCGCAAACAATAAAATCAATCCCTTTTTCTTTCGCGTAAGCTACTTTATCAATAGCCTTTACTCCGCAATCTAACGCAATGATTAATGTAAAATCATTATCGTCTGCAAAATCAATTCCTTTGTATGAAATTCCGTAGCCTTCATCATAGCGATCTGGAATATATGTGGCAATAGATTCCATTCTTGTTTTTAAATAAGAAGACATTAAAGCTACTGAAGTCGTTCCATCTACATCATAATCTCCATAAACCAAAATGTTTTCACCTTGGGCAATGGCTTTTTCGATTCGAGCCACAGCCTTATCCATATCTTTCATTAAGTATGGATTGTGTAGGTCTTCAAAACTTGGCCTGAAAAACGTTTTAGCGACATCATAGGTTTCAATACCGCGTTGCAATAATAAAGTAGCTACGATATCATCTACCTGAAGTGCTTTTTTGAGGACTTCAACTTTAGAAGTTTCTGGTTTAGGCTTAAGTGTCCAACGCATAAATATTCTTGAAAATTAAATATTACGCTTGGTTCCTACATGATAAATGATATTCGTTTTTACATCGGCAAACCTTCGAAACATTTCCATCACACCGCAATATTTTTCAACAGATAAATTTACAGCACGTTCACATTTGTTTTTATTTAAATCTGAACCATAAAAATGATAATCGACAACCACAGAATGGTAATATTTAGGATGCTCATCTGTTAACTCACCTGATACTTCAATTTTAAAATCATCAATGTCTTCTTTCATTTTATTCAAAGTAGAGATAACATCTAAGCCTGAGCAACCAGCTAAAGATGATAACATCATAGCTTTAGGCGCCATTCCTGAGTTTGTACCACCAAATTCTTCGGATGCATCCATCATAATCGATGGCCATCTTGGGTTATCTGATTCAAATACCATATCACCTTTCCAATGTGTTGTGATTTTATCCGCCATTTTTTTTAGTTTAAAAATTAGAACTCCTATCTTGTTCATTCAAAAATACTACTAAAAAAACAACTATGGCATTAGTAACTCCGTTATCTCCAGAACACGATTTAGAAACCAAAAAACTAGCTGAATTTTTTAATGAAACCCTTGGATTTTGTCCAAATTCAGTCTTAACTATGCAACGCAGACCAGCGATAAGTAAGGCATTTATAAACTTAAATAAAGCCGTAATGGCTAATGAAGGTCGAGTAACCTCTGCATTGAAGCGTATGATTGCTTGGGTAAGTAGTAACTCAACAGGCTGTCGTTATTGTCAAGCACACGCTATTAGAGCTGCTGAGCGCTATGGTGCAGAACAAGAACAGCTAGATAATATCTGGGAGTACAGAACACATCCTGCTTTTTCTGAAGCTGAACGTGCTGCGTTAGATTTTTCTTTACAAGCGTCTATGGTTCCAAATGCTGTTGATGCAGAAATTAAAGAACGCTTATACAAACATTGGGATGAAGGAGAAATTGTAGAAATGCTAGGTGTAATTTCTCTATTTGGCTACCTGAACCGTTGGAATGATTCTATGGGAACTGATATTGAAGAGGGAGCTGTTGAAAGCGGAAACAAATATTTAGGAAAACATGGTTATGAGGTTGGTAAGCATGATGGATCCCTATATTAATCAATAATTGTATGTCACGAATATTAATATAGACCTGAAAATTAAGCACATAAAGCTTATGAAAAATATTTAGCTTTTTATTACCTTCGTCCCGAAATTTCTTTCTTGATATAACAAGAAAGAAATTTCGTGTTTATACTATTTATTATGAAGATTAAAAATCTAACGCTAGCACTATTTGGTTTTATATTTATTTGTTGCTCCCTTTCAATAAAAGCACAAGCGCCTTATGGAAATTCTGGGGATCATACAGCCGTTCCATTAGGTAGTTCTAGCTGTCCTTTTGGTTACTACGAATATTTACCAACTGATTTTAACTCTACGTCGGGAAATACTTATGCTGTTGTGATATCCTATCATGGTTATAGTCAAAGAGGTAATGGTACTTCAGAGTTAGGTAATGTAATATCAACTGGTCCTGCAAGATTAGTTCAACAAGGTTCTAATTTTGAGGCTATAGTTATTTCACCACAAAATGCAACCGCCAATTATTTCGAAAACGATTTTTTGAATTTATATAATTATTTAGTTGCTAATTACCCTGTAGATTTAAATAGAGTTTATGTTACCGGCTTAAGCTCTGGAGGAGGGAGTACTTGGCATGCCTTAAAAGGACATTCTGATAAAATTGCAGGTGCAATTCCTGTTTGCGGTTATAACTCTTTAGCTAATCCATCATCATTTTTACAAGATACACCTATTTGGGCCTTTCATTCATTTGATGATAATACAATTGATGTAAGTAGAACTATTAATCACATGGACCGTATCGCAAATAATGGCAATTCGGTTATGGATAATTATCCATATCAAAATATAAGCGATGCTGCCAGTGAGGATTATTCTATGCAGTTTGATACTAGTACTCAAGATTGGTCTACGGCATCAGGGACAAACGGACCTTCAGAAAAACTAGCATTTACTTTATATAAAGATGGTGGTCATAATTCTTGGACAAGAACATATAATAATTCTGAAGTTTGGAATTGGCTTTTTGCACAAAGTCTTAATGACCAATCACTTAGCCTTAATAAAGATGTCATTGATTATAAATTGTATCCAAACCCTGCCTCAGACACCTTTACTATCATCTCAACGCATGAGAATGAGAAAACATTAGAGATTTATGATCTTTTTGGAACTAAAATCTATGTAGAAAAGTTTTCAAGAGAAATTATTATTAATACTACCTCATATGCATCAGGAATTTATTTTGCTAAGGTTACGGATGACAATAATAGCCAAAAAGTCACTAAGCTTATTATTAATTAGATATTAGATTACGTTTAAAACCCTATTTATAAACCTTACCATTTTCGGTAAGTTTTTTACTTATGAATATGAAGGGCTATGCTGTCCTTTTTTATTATAAGACATTATTCTAACCGAGCTGCGATAATAAATCTAAATTGAAGTTCATTTTTTGAAAGCTATAGAATGACTGATTACTTTAACTTAAAATGTTATTCACTCTTTTTTGAAATTCAGGAACAATTAACTCTTCAAACCAAGGATTCTTACTTCTCCAAAAACGATTGGTTGGCGATGGATGCGGAATTGGAAAATACTTTGGTAAATAAGACTTGTATTCACCAACAGTTTCCGTTAAGGTCCGTTTAGCTTTATCTTTTAAATAATATTTCTGTGCATAAGCACCAATTAAAATAACTAATTCTACATTCGGCATTTTATGAAATAGCTGCTCATGCCATTGAGGTGCGCATTCTGGTCGTGGTGGTAAATCTCCTGTTTTTGCTTTTCCAGGATAGCAAAATCCCATAGGTATAATAGCGAAGTTTTCTGTATTATAAAATTGTTCATCAGAAACATTAAGCCACTTTCTCAACTTTTTCCCACTTTGGTCATCCCACGGAATTCCAGATTCATGGACTTTAGTTCCTGGTGCTTGTCCGATAATAACAATTTTAGAATTAACATGTGCTGTAGCAATAGGTCTTGGACCAAGCGGAAGATGTGCTTTGCAGATGGTACATTGTCCTATATTATATAGTAGTTCTTCCATTATTTTTTCCCACCTACCACAATCACAATCTCCCCTTTTGGTGGTTTATTAGTGTAATATTCTAAAACTTCTTTGACAGTTCCTCTAACAGTTTCCTCATAGAGTTTAGTTAACTCTCTAGAAACCGAAACTAATCTATCCTCACCAAAATATTCACAGAAATGCCCTAAAGTCTTTACTAATTTATGCGGACTCTCATAAAAAATGATAGTTCTGGTTTCTTCAGCCAATAATAAAAGTCGTGTTTGGCGACCTTTCTTTACAGGTAAGAAGCCTTCGAAAACAAATTTGTCATTTGGCAATCCACTATTTACTAGTGCTGGAACGAAAGCTGTTGCTCCTGGTAAACACTCTACTTCAATATGGTTTTCTACGCATGCTCTAACCAATAAAAATCCTGGGTCAGAAATCGCAGGTGTACCTGCGTCACTAATCACAGCAATGGATAATCCAGATTTTAGTTTTTCGACTAAATTATTTACCGTTTTATGCTCATTGTGCATATGATGGCTTTGCATCTGTGTTATAATTTCAAAATGCTTTAATAGTTTTCCTGAAGTTCGAGTATCTTCAGCCAAGATTAAATCGACTTCCTTTAGAACTTCTAATGCTCTAAATGTTATGTCTTTTAAATTTCCTATTGGTGTTGGTACAAGATAAAGTTTGCTCATTAGTCCCTAATATATTTGCCAAGAAAGTAAGATGGAAAAATAGCAATTAGACCGTAAAGTGAAAAACCTATAATACCATCACCAGCATAATGATGCGCAACAGTCGCCAAAACTAAATCAAAGAAAAAACCCGCGTACGCCCATTCAGTCAACCAAGCATTTGGTCTCCAAAGCACCATGACTACTCCTAAAATTTTTGCGATTGCCAGCGGAATTACGATATACCTAGGATAATTAAAGCTTTCAAAAAAACCTTTAACCCCTTCAGTATTGGTAAAATACATGAAAGCTGAATAAAGAAAAATTCCACATAAAACAGCAGTACTAACCCAATACACAATTTGCTTGGTTCGCATCAGTTTAGTTGAATTTGTCCTCTACAATTTCTATGAAACGTTCTTCGTATTCGTCTTTTCCCTCCCAGTTATTGTAATCGGGCTTTATCATTTCCAAGATTAATTTTCGAGCTTCGCCTAAAGAATGTGTAGTATTAATTTGAGAAATAACACGATCGTAATCTTCATTTTTACCTTCAAACAAATGTTTAATGAAAGCCAGTTTATCGTTTAGCCCAATTTGCAAACTTTGTCCTTTTAACTTGTCGTTTAAAGATTTCTTCTCATTTTCTAATTCACGTTTTTTTGCGTCTTCAATAGGTTCAAACTCCGGCATTTCGGTAAAGTCCGAGGTAATATTCTCAAACTCAATTGTGTTAGAATTTTCTATAGGTAAAGTCTTTTCTAAAATCGCATCAACCTGCTGAGTCTCCTCTGGCATTTGTGCTACCATGTCCTTAATTTTTTCCATTACAGGCTCCATAATACCATCGTCTTCGACCTCATCTAAATTAACATAGGTCTTATTTCCAACCTCAATATTATCACTTATTTTATTATTAAAAGCCGTATCTAACATATCAAAAAACGAAGAGTCATTGCCTATAGTAGGCATGTCATCTTCAAAATTTTCTTGAGCAAACTTTAAAACTGTAAGTTTTTCATATAGTTTAGAAACCTCTTCATGCATTCTATCTACATCTTCTCTGCCTTTCAGTTTTAGAATCCTGTGTGCTATGCTAACCAATTCTGATTCTAATTTCTTTTTCATGAGTTTATAATTTATTGATTTTTAAAAGGCACATGGAACATACAAAGAGTCAGTTTACATTGTTAGTAAATAAATCGTCGATGTTTCATGAGTTTTACTTTTGTTTTTTGATAAATTTGCTTGACCTTTATAGAAACGAAAAAAGGTTGCTATTTAGTGCTAAAATTACGAAATGTTTCTCGAAAATACGGTAAATCATAAAGAACAATTTGGGTGGATAGAAGTGATTTGTGGATCGATGTTCTCTGGTAAGACCGAAGAATTAATTCGCAGATTAAAGCGTGCCAAGTTTGCTAGACAAAAGGTTGAAATCTTTAAACCAGCTGTCGATGTGCGCTATGATGACGAAATGGTAATCTCTCACGATTCTAATGAAATCCGATCCACTCCAGTACCTGCTGCTGCTAATATTCCTATTCTAGCTGATGGTTGTGATGTTGTTGGTATTGACGAGGCACAATTTTTTGATGATGAAATAGTACGTGTTTGTAATGATTTAGCCAATAAAGGTGTTCGCGTTATTGTTGCTGGTTTAGATATGGATTTTAAAGGAAATCCTTTTGGACCAATGCCATATCTGATGGCAACTGCAGAATATGTTACTAAAGTGCATGCCATATGCACTAAAACAGGAAATTTAGCACAGTATAGTTACCGAAAAGCAAAAAGTGACGATTTGGTTTTGCTTGGCGAAGTTGATGAATACGAGCCTCTAAGTAGAGCTGCTTACTATAAAAGCATGTTGAGAGACAAAGTGAGACAAATGAAGGTGAATGACGCTGAAGAAGTAGATTCTAAAGATAAAAAGTCTAATGTCTAAAGCTCAAGAAACAGTTCTCGAAATTGATTTAGGTGCATTAACACATAACTTCAATTATTTAAAGTCTAAGTTACAACCTAAAACTAAATTTTTGGCTGTGGTTAAAGCCTTTGCTTATGGAAGCGACGCGATTGCGATTGCAAAACATCTCCAAAAACTAAATGTTGATTATTTGGCTGTGGCCTACACTAAAGAAGGTGTTGCATTAAGAGACGCTGGAATTACCATTCCTATTTTAGTGCTTCATCCACAATCTATAAATTTTGAAACACTTATTGATAGATGTTTAGAACCTAGTCTTTACAGCAAACATGTATTAAACGAATTTATAAAAGTAGCTGAAGTAAAATCACAAACTGACTATCCTGTACATATTAAATTTAACACAGGTTTAAACCGATTAGGCTTTTGGAAAAATGACGTAGATTCTATCGTTTCTAAACTTAAAGATACTGATGCTGTTATTGCAAAATCTATCTTTTCGCATTTAGCTGCAAGTGAAGATGTTAATGAGCTAGAATTTACAACAACTCAAATCGAAACTTTTAAAACCATATCTAAAGTATTTGAAAGCAAAGTAGATTATAAACCTTGGTTACATCTTTGTAACACTTCAGGAGTTATAAATTATACCGAAGCACATTTTGATATGGTACGCTGTGGTATTGGACTTTATGGCTTTGGTAATTCTGTAAAAGAAGATGAAAATCTAAAACCAATAGCGAGTTTAAAATCAGTAATCTCTCAAATCCATAATATTGAAAAAAACGAAACTGTTGGATATAACAGAGCGTACAAAGCTAAAGGGTTCGAAAAAACAGCAACCATTCCTATTGGTCATGCAGATGGCGTCGGCAGAATTTATGGTAATGGAAAAGGTTTTGTAATCATAAATGGTAAAAAAGCACCAATAATAGGCAACGTTTGTATGGACATGATTATGGTAAATATCAGCGATATTGATTGTAGAGAGGGTGACGAAGTTATCATCTTTAACAGTGCCTACAAAGCGTCAAATTTAGCCGAATCTGCTAATACTATTTCTTACGAAATATTAACTGCAATTTCTCAACGTGTAAAGCGCTCTTTTTTAAGCTATTAAAGTTTTTTTTAACATATGTGACTTTTTTAATTATCTTGGGGTCTTAATTATATATTAACTAACTAATAACTATTGAAATTATGTTAAAAGAATTTAAAGAATTTATTACTGGCGGTAATGTTATAGAATTCGCCGTGGCAGTAATTATGGCAGGAGCAATTGGAGCGGTTGTTACAGGTTTTGTAAACAATATCGTAATGCCAGTTGTGGGTTACTTTACTGGAGGAACAGATTTTGCAGACAGAAAAACTGTTTTATCAGAAGCGGTTGTTGACGCAACTGGTGCGGTAACCACACCAGAAAATGCAATTATGTGGGGAAGCTGGATAAATACTATCATCAACTTATTAATTGTTGGTCTTGTAATGTTCTTAATTGTTAAAGCTTACAACAAAACTAAAGCGCCAGTTGAGGAAGCACCAGCAGGTCCATCTGATATTGATTTATTAACTGAGATCAGAGATGCATTAAAAAAATAATAAAGATTTAGCGACACCGCTACATTACATATTATTAACCAAACCCAGATTATTATATCTGGGTTTTTTTTATGACTGTTAAATAATTAACATTTTGTTTTAAGTTGTTATATCGCTTGTTTTTATTTTAAAGCTAGGCGTTTTTTTATGTAGCTTTGCCTGAGATTTATTTAAAAATTAAAAGATGAAAGTAGCAGTTGTAGGAGCAACAGGTTTAGTAGGAAATGTAATGCTCCAAATATTGGCAGAGCGTGATTTCCCTGTAGATGAATTATTGTTAGTCGCTTCGGAGCGCTCGGTAGGTAAAAAAATAAAATTTAAAGGGGAAGATATTGCCGTTATCAGTATTCCTACTGCGATTGATAAGCGTCCAGATATTGCTCTGTTTTCAGCCGGTGGAAGCACGTCTTTAGAATGGGCACCAAAATTTGCTGAAGTTGGTACGACGGTAATCGATAACTCATCTGCTTGGAGAATGGATTTATCTAAAAAACTGGTAGTACCCGAAATTAATGCAAAAACACTTTCTAAAGATGATAAGATTATAGCTAATCCTAATTGTTCTACTATACAGATGGTTATGGCTTTAGCTCCGCTTCATAATAAATACAAAATCAAACGCATAGTAGTTTCTACATATCAATCTGTTTCTGGTACAGGTGTTAAAGCTGTAGAACAAATGGAAAATGAAATTGTAGGCAAGAAAGGTGAAATGGCTTATCCTTATCCAATTCACAAAAATGCTATTCCGCATTGTGATGTCTTCGAAGAAAACGGATATACCAAAGAAGAAATGAAATTGGTAAGAGAAACTCAAAAGATCCTTGATGATAAAACCATTGCAGTGACAGCTACGGCTGTAAGAATTCCTACTGCTGGTGGGCATAGTGAAGCTGTTAATGTTGAGTTTGACAATGACTTTGATCTAAATGACGTAAGGCAACTTCTTAACGAAACGGATGGTGTCACAGTACAAGATAACTTAGATGTAAATGTTTACCCAATGCCAATGTACGCTAATGGAAAGGATGATGTGTTTGTTGGGCGTATTAGGCGAGATGGTTCTCAACCAAATACTTTAAATCTTTGGGTTGTAAGTGATAACCTTAGAAAAGGAGCTGCAACAAACACAGTTCAAATAGCAGAATACCTTGTTAAGCATGCATTGACTTAAGAAATTTTATGATTTTTTAGATGGTTTTCAGAATAGCGGGATTATTCTGTACTTTAACTAATTAATTAAGTTTTTAGTTTTGTTTATTACTATATTGTCGTTCCAAATTTACTAAAACTCGTAAATGTAATTAGCTATTAATCAAAACAATTTAATTGTCACTTAACCAACTACATAAATATCTGAAAGAGAAAGATATAAAATTTCTTTTTACAGATTATTACGATACTCTCGTTCATAGACATGTGCATCCTAATTATACTCAGAGGATTTGGGCTAAGTACATGATTAGAGAACTCGGGTTAGATATGTCTATTGACGAGCTATATTTCATAAGAAAAGATTCCGTTAAATATCTTGCTAAGATCTTAAAAAAAAATGCTGTAGAAATTTCTTATAATAAGTTAAAGGAAGAAGTATGTAAGCGACTCATTAATTCAAAGATTTTACCTGAAAAATATAAAGATAATTTTCTCTCACTCTTCGAAGATGCTGACTTTAAATCTGAAGCTAGTGTTCAATATGTTAATCAAAATGTGTTAGACACTTTAAAGTATTTTAAATCTAATGGTGGAAAAGTCTATTTGGTTTCAGATTTTTATGGTTCTAAATCACTGTTTAAAAAATTACTCGATCATCATGGGATTTCAGAATTATTTAACGGTATATACAGCTCTGCGGAACTAGAAAAAAGTAAAGATTCAGGTACCTTGTATTCTCATGTGCTTTCAGATTTATCAGTTACTCCCAATGATGTAATGATGATTGGCGATAATTTGAGAAGTGATTACAATAATGCTTTAAAAAATGGTTTAAACGCCTATCTACTCCCTCATAAAAAATATCTAAAAAATAATAAGCGCAACAATTTTGGAAACGATAAAAAACGCTTACAACAAATTATTAATAAGATTTATAAAAAGAGTCGTAAGAGTTCTTCAATTCCATATACTGAGTATGTCGTGTTCTATTATACGTTTGTAGAGCGCATGTACAAAATTTGCAGAAAGGATAATATAAAAGATCTTTTTTTTCTGTCTAGAGAAGGTCAATATCTCAAAAAGCTATTCGACTCATATCAAGAATTTTCAATTATAGATAACACCAAAAGAATAAATACACATTACTTAAAAATTTCGAGGCATGCTTCATTTCAAATTAAATTAAAGGATCTTAAAGTTGAACAATTTGAGTATTTGCAAAAAAAGTTTCCTAACCTTCCTGTTGACAATTTTTTAAGTGCTGTTAACTGTCCTGAAAACCTAAGAAACGAGATTATTTCTCAACTCAATACGAATGGAAAAACAGCGGTAAATGCCTTTTTTAGTTCTTCAATATTTGAAGAGTTAAAGAAAAATAAAACCTTTGTAGATTATTACGAACAGCATAGAAAACTAAGCAATAACGCTTTTGGAACTTATATAAATTCTTTTAATACAGACATTGAAGCCAACGGTCTCTCTATTGTGGATATAGGTTGGGGAGGAACAATGCAAGAAGCCATCTATAAGTTTTTTGATGAAAAAATACCAGTAACCGGTTACTATTTTGGACTTAATGAAATCTATGATATTCAACCAAATACCAAGCGTCATGGTCTTATATTCTCTATAATGCCATATAAAAATTACTCAGATTATATTCTAAAAGGGAATACACAGCTTTATGAGCAATTTTCTGCAGCGAATCATGGTAGCGCCTTGGATTATAGTTTAGAGGCTAAAGATTATACTATTGAGCATCATCGGCGTGAAGAAAAATGGTTATACGATAATCATATTAAAGATCATCAGAAAGAAATGTTTGGTCTGCATGAGTCACTTTTAAAAAATTTAGACGCTTTATGTTATGATCAGGATATGATGCAAGATTGTATTTCAAAGTTGGCTTTAAAGGTTGGTTTATTCCAAAGCAATAAAAAGTTGAAATATCTCGATACTTTGAGTCACGGATTTTATCAAAATGTTGGAAATAATAAAGTCGGAATTTCATATAAACCACCCAAAATTAAGTATCCTAAAAAAAGCATCATTAGTTTTTTAATGACTCCTGAAAAATATTTCAGATATTTCGTTAAGCTAAAACCAATGCTTTATCAGAAAAATAAAATTGTTGCATTTTTGACACCAATGTACTTAATTTACCTTTATTATGGCTTTAACAGGTATATTCGTTTTAAAGTTTTACACCGCTACGTTGTGTTAAAATTCAATGCTTTTAAATAATTAGTCCCTCTGGCACTATAGATTTTATCGTAAATCCTGCGATTAAAAGAAACAAGCGGAATTTAATTTTTTTTGCGACTAGAATCTGAAGGAAAAATCATGAAGCGAAAGTTTATCAAAAAATAGATTCCTTCTTGCGCTGAAATAACAATAAAAAGAAAAACCGTCCCGATTAAATCGAGATGGTTTTTTTGTGCAAATTAAATTTTTGAAACACATATCTTTGCATCATGCTTCAAGTAAAACATGTCAGTTTTGGATATTCTGAAACTAAAATTTTAAAGGCTATTGACTTTAAAGTTAAAGCTGGTGAAAACTTAGCCGTTATTGGCGAAAGTGGTTCAGGGAAAAGCACACTACTAAAGCTTATTTATGGTGAGTACGATTTAAATAAAGGGCAGATTTTTTGGAATGATGAAGAAATCCTTGGTCCAAAATATAATCTAGTCATTGGCTACGATTTCATGAAGTATGTCTCACAAGAGTTTGACCTGATGCCTTTTACTTCAGTTGAAGACAATATAGGTAAATACTTATCTCGTTTTTATCCTGAAGAAAAAGAGAAGAGAACTGCAGAACTCATAAAAGTTGTAGAACTTGAAGCGTTTGCTAAAACCAAAGTAAAACTACTCAGTGGAGGGCAAAAACAACGTGTAGCTATCGCAAGAGCATTGGCAAAAGAACCTGAAATCTTATTATTAGATGAGCCTTTTAGCCATATCGATAATTTTAAAAAACAATCCTTAAGACGGAGTGTTTTTAAACATCTCAAAGAAAATAATATTGCCTGTATTGTCGCTACACACGATAAAAACGATGTCCTTGGTTTTGCTGATGAAATGATAGTACTTCATCATTCTAAAATAATAGCTAAGAATACACCTCAACACTTATACAATAACCCAGAACTTCCATTAATTGCTTCTTTTTTTAGCGAGTTTAATGTTATTGAACCGTTTGGAATTGTTTATGCGCATCAGCTTAAAATTGTAGAGCAATCCGATCTAAAGGCTGATGTAAAAGCGTCATATTTTAATGGGAATTCTTGGTTGATTGAGGTTGATTTTAATTCTGAATCTATTTTTATTGAAAATGAAAATGAAATCCAAAAAAATAGTACGATATACTTTAAAACTGAAAATTAGCTACCTGTCGAAACGTTTTAGCAAAGCGGGCAAATAAAAGATATCAGTTACTAAAGCCATGGCTACTGTAACAGCGCAAAGTAGGCCAAAATCTCGTACAGATGGTGTTGCACTAGATGCAATAATTAAGAAGCCTCCAACTAAGGCAATAGTTGTAGATATCAGTGCACTACCTGTATAAAGCATGGCATTATCCATACGTTCTTCTGGTGTGCCCATTATGGTTTTACTTTTCCTATATTTATAAACCAAATGAATAGTGTCATCCATGGCGATACCTAACATTATTGGCGTAATCATAGCTGTTGTCACATCGAGTGGAATATCTAGTAGACTCATTAATATTCCCAAAATGGCTAAGGGTAAAATATTCGGAATCAATACTAAAAGTGTGGTTCTTAGACTTTTTATAAAAATCCATAAACATAAAAACGCTACAAAAAAAGCAGCAAAAAACGACTTAAACTGGGTCTCTAATATAAAGTTGTTAAGTTGCGCAAATACTACTGCAAAACCGTTTATCTTAAGCGTATAATCATCTGTGTTGAATGATTCCTTAAAAGCGCTCTTTATATCTTCCAATACCTGTTCTAATTCAGAGGTTTTCATTTCGCTAAGAGTCAGTGTAAAACCCGCTGTGCTTAAGTCCTTAGAAAATAGTTTAAAAAAGTTGTTGTCGGTGTTTTCTACAGAAGATAAAGTATTCTTAAGCCTGTTCTCAGTTACATTCGACTGAAATAACACAGGAGTCCGTTTTTCTAAGAATGATTTAAAATTAACTACTGAAACAGGATTAGAAATAAACACATTGCTTTCAAGTTTGTTCTGGAACTTTTCCAATGCTTTCATAGCGTCTTTATTCAAGATATTTTGGGCATTTTTTTTGGAAACATTAATTTGCAATCTGTTACTTCCGCCCAGTTCAACCTCAACTGTTCTTAAGTCTTGTTTTGCTTTTCCTTCAGCTAAAAGATTTCTAGAATTGGTGTCTATTTTTACCTGAAATATAGAATACAAACCAAACAAAAGTACAGCCGTAAAGCCAAAAATAATTGATGTTTTATGCTGAGAAGTGAGAGCATTAAGCCACTCTATAAATTTGTTCTGAGATAACTTTTTTATACTTAAAACTGGTTTTACTGTTTCAAAATTTAGGTTCATAAAACTGAAGCCTATAATAGTAATCACATACACTAAAATAAAACTCAATACTAGGCCAATACAGGTAAATACTCCCATATTTTTAAATGCAGGAAGTGGAGATAAATATAAGGCAAAGTAACCAACAAATGTCGTTAGCGTTGTGTAGAAACAAGGTGTAAAACTTTTCCTTATAGCAACTGCTAATAATTCAACTTTAGACAATGATTTATTTATAAGCCCTTCTTTATGATATATATTAATAATGTGCACTGCATCACTAACACTGTAAACCATAAGAATGGTTGGAATGAGCATAGAAATCATATTCAATGCAAAACCGAGAGATGTAATTAATCCAAACAATAAGGACACAGGTACTGCAACCGACAATAATGAAATAATGAGATAACGTTTACTTGGCAATAAAAACAAAAGCATTAAAGTGATTACAAGTACTGTTAGAATACCAAAAGTTAAACTTTCTTTATAAATACCTTTGCTGTAAGCCTCATTTAAAACTGGTGGACCAGTTAAGTAGTAATTGCTGTATTGCCTTTCTATAATACCTCGCATCTCACCAGCGATATCTTGGCGTTTTTCTTCAATAGTTGGCGTCGGATTTAATTGGATATAAAAGAATTGATTTTTGTAATCCTTGGTGACCAATTGCGATATAATATTTGGTAATTTTGAAAAGAGATTTTTTAAACCCTTTTCACTTCGTTTATCATTATATAAATCGTCAAAATTGATTTTGTTATTGGCATAAATAGGATATTTCGCTTTTGCCAAACTGAATGTTGTATTTACATAAGGCAAAGCTTCAATTTGTTTGTGCAAATTCTCTAAGGCTTGCATTTCGCTCTCACCAATAGCATTTTCTACAGGTAGCATGGTGATGTAAATCTCATCAGAGCCAAAGTTTTCCTGAAAATCTATATAGGCTTTATAACTTGGATCATCTTCTAAAAACCAAATAGAAAGCGAGTTATCTACACGCAACTTTTTAAGCGTTTGATAGCCCGAAACACTCATTAAAATCGTAAGAACAACTATGATTGCTATTCTAAATTTGATAATAAACGCTATTATGTTTTGAAGTCTTTTCATTAAGTTGAAATAGCAAAAGCACCATAATTACCATGATGCGCTAAGCTTACGTTTATACATTTTGAATTGAAATGGACTGTTGGTACTCCAATTTCATTTTTGTGGAAACTTAAACTTTGTTTTTGAATATCGTACATATTTGAAATCAATGTTAAAATTTCAGATTTTAAAATTTCACTATGTTTCTTAACATCAAAGTGATTAAAAACCATTGAAATAGAAGTCATTTCCACATCTTCGAAACTCGCTTCAGACATTATAAAACTTGAGGTGGTTTTTGTTTTTACAAAACATCGAAAATTCTGAAACGTTACTCTTCCTAAATTTTCTTCAACTGTGCATTCAAATGCTTTTGGATTATAAAATCGACTTGGATGTAGTTGTGTATATAATTTATAAGCGGCCTCTTTCATGGACCACAATTTCCAAACCATAAGAAATGAGTCAACAGAATTAAGAATAATATACTGTTCTTTTTCTGTGAATAGTTTATCTAAAAATCGAGGTCTTTGCCAGTTAGATTTTAGCTTAGCTTCAGTAATATCAACAATATCATTACCTATCATTTAGCTGCTAGCTTAGTATTAATGATATCCATTGTAGATTTTACATCAAGCATTTTTTCCATGTCTTCATTCTCTAACCTAATATCAAATTCATCTTCAACATCTAGAATAATATCTACTAAGTTCGCTGAATTAATTTGTAAATCGTTGACAAAATCAGTGTCTTCTGATAGATTTTTAAAAGCATCTTCATTTTGAATATATGGAGCGACGATCGCTTTTAGTTTGTTAATTAATTCTTCGTTTATCATAGTGAGGTTTTCTTAGCAAAGTTAAGCTATATATCGCTTAAATAAAACACAAGCATTTACATCTCCAAAACCAAAACTCGCTTTGGCAATGACTTTAAAATTTAAGTCTATTTTCTGAGTTGCTATGGGTTCTGACCCTATTAAATTTTCAATATCTGGATGTAAATCTTCACAATTAACATTTGGTGCAACAAACTGATTTTTTAATTGAATGACACTAGCGACACATTCAATAGCTCCTGCTGCTGCAAGACAATGCCCAATTGTTGATTTTGTTGAATTTATATACGGAAAATCTTTTCTTTTCCTTTTCAAGGCTTTGGTCCAGTTTTCAATTTCTAAAGCATCTTTAGTAGTGGCTGTTAAATGACCATTAATTACCTCGACATCATTTGCCTCTATTCCTGAGTTTTCAATAGCTTTTTTAATGCAACGTTGAACGGCTTCAGCGTTTGGTGCTGTTAGTGTTCCTCCTTGACGCTGCCCTCCTGAATTAACCTCTCCACCTAAAACCTCTGCATAGATTGTCGCTTTTCGGTCTAAAGCACTTTCCAAAGATTCTAAAACCAACACTCCTGCTCCGCTTCCAGGTACAAAACCTGATGCTGATGCGCTCATTGGTCGAGATCCTTGTTCTGGGTTTTCATTATGCTTATAAGTCATTACACGCATCGCATCAAAACCTCCCCAAATATATGGTCCGTGATCACTGCAGCTCCCAACTAACATACGCTTAGCTTTACCTGCTTGTATGCGATCAAAACCCATTAATAAAGCTTCCGTTCCTGTTGTACAAGCAGAGGAATTTGTTGTTACCTGATTGCCTAAACCCAACATTCCTCCAAGATATGCACTTATACCACTCGCCATGGTTTGTACAACCACTGTACTTCCTAAACGCTTTACTTGATTATCATCTAGCTTGTAAATCGCTTCGCGGAATTTCTCAACACCAGATGTGCCTGTACCAAATATAAGTCCTGTATCATAATCTAATTGACTCTCGGTATTCTTTTCAAAACCAGCATCTTTCCAGGCGTCTATTCCTGCAATGCATCCATATAATATCCCTGAACTATTAAATCCTCTGAGCTGCAAGTCTGTAAAATATTGTGATTTTAAATCTTCTGAAATATTTGGAATGCCTCCAATTTGACAGGAGAAGTTTAAATCTTTAAGTTCTTTGTGAAATGTAATGCCTGATTTACCCAGTTTTAAAGCTTGGGTAAAATCTTTAACTCCAACTCCGTTTGGTGCAACAACACCTAACCCTGTTATGACAACTCTTTTTTTCATGCTTTCAACATTCCTGAAATATGTCCTCTGCAAACCAACTCCCCTTTTTCATTCATCATTCTCACTTTGCACTTTAGTTTATTAAAACGAAACACTTCTTTTTCTGAAATCACCCTTATCTTTTCATTTGGCAGAACAGGTATATAAAAATCCATTTGGTGTGAGGTTAATGCTATTTGTGGTTTTGAAGATTCGGTTAAATGGTCTTTCAATAAATAGATTCCTAAACACACTAAGCCAATTTGAGCCATGCACTCTGTTAGAATGACTCCTGGTGTTATTGGATTGTCTTTGAAATGACCTTTATAAAACGATTCGTCTTTTCTAAATCTATAATGTCCTGTAATTCCTTCTTCGGAAATTATATCTATTCCATCTACAAATAGAAATGGCTTTTGATAAGGTAAAAGTTGTATGATTTGTTCCTTTTCCATCACCTTACCACTCTAACAAAATACGCTGTGCAGAAAATCCTGGGCCAAAACTGAGCATTATTCCTTTATCCCCTTTTGGTAAATCTCTATCCATAAAACGCTCTAGCACATACAAAACAGTCGCACTGCTCATATTACCATAAAGTCTTAAAACTTCCTTTGTATCATCAATGTTCTTACCGAGAGACCCAAATAAATCCTCTACGGTTTGTACAATTTTTTTGCCACCAGGATGAAACACTAAATGGTTTATGTCTTCAATCGTCAAATTATTTCTTTCTAAAAATGGATGAATAATCTTTGGGAAATGGTCTGCTATGGTTTGCGGTACGGATTGGTCTAGTACCATTTGCAGTCCGGTGTTTTTCAACTTAAAACCCATCATGTGCTCGGCATCAAAAAAATGATACATCGCTTCATCTTTAATTTCTGGTCCGACCTCATCTTCATAAGACGATAGAATGACGCTTGCACAACCATCACCAAAAATTGCAGCACTCACTATATTCACCATAGAATAATCATCAAGTTGAAAAGTCGCTGTAGGCGATTCTACCGCAATGACCACTGCCCGTTTATTAGGGTTTGCTTTTAGAAAATTCTTAGCATATAGAATGCCTGAAACACCTGCTGCACAACCCATTTCAGTAACTGGTAATCGTACAATATCTTGTTTCAGTTTTAAGCTATTTATCAAATAAGCATCTAAAGACGGAATCATTATACCTGTGCAACTTACCGTAATAATATAATCAATATCTGTCGGCTTCAAATTGCCCTTATCTAGAGCTTTAATAAGACTTTGTTCAGCTAGCTTTATAGATTCTCTTATGTAAATGTCATTTTTTTCTTCAAACGATGTTTTTAAAAATACTTCATCAGCATCCATTATAGAATAACGTTTGTCTACAGCAGCATTTTCAAAAATTTTCAAGACTTTTCGTTTAAAACGCTCTTCCTGACCCTCTAGCCATAATTCTACAAAAGGTAAAATATCTTTTGTTTCTCTGGTATATTTTGGGAGTTGCTTTGCTACTGACGTAATTTTTACTGACATCTACGTTTTAATTAGTAATTGGTAACGGAATGCCCATTTCCAATGAATTTGTGATCTGAGGTTTAATTTCTTTGAGATACGTTCTAAATCTTCACGTTTAAAAGCCCGGAGAATAGACGTTAATCCGTCTTTTTTTATCATATCATTTGAAATGACTATACCTAATAATTTAAACAAACCATAAGCAATCTCACTGCGCTGCAAATCATTTACAACAATCCCTAAAGTTGCTTTATTGGACAAAACTGATAATAGAGTTATTATTTCTTCTTCTTTAAAATGATGTAGAAAAAGAGTTGTTAATGCTATATCGAAATTGATTTTCGTAAATTCCTCAGAGAAAATATCTTCATTTCTAAATGTTAACTCCGGATAATTTTCTGATAATTCATTGGCATAATCAATCGCATCTAGATTAGCGTCAATTCCAATTAATTTAAACCTATAACCTCGCTTTCTACCAAAATCAGCGACTAATCTTAAAATATCTCCATGTCCACAACCTAAGTCTATAATGCTATATGTCTTATGTTTAGGTTTTCCTTTTAGTAATTGCTTTATTCCATTGATTGTAACCCTATTTCCTCCAAGCCATTTATTTATACTTCCTAATTTATCTAAAGTGTCTCTCAGTAATTCTCCATTCATAGAAAAATCATCCATGATTTCGGTTTCGTCACTTCTGTATGTTGTGTCAATAAATAAACTCATGGCACTTTCATAGGTTTTCCGTGTGTCATTCTTATAATTAATGGTATTAAAAATGGAAACCACCGCATTACCGCTAATAATTTCGGCGCCAACCAATCTTTTCTGAATAAATAGGCAATTGCGTGACCAACCTTTAAACGAAAACTGAACGTACTTTTCCAGTTCTTGGTATAGGCTTTTTCTAAAGCTTCCCTTGTTGCAATTTTTCCTTGAAGATAATCAATAATCAACTCAGATGCTAATTGTGCACTTCTAATCGCCATTCCCATCCCATTACCGCACAATGGATGAATCATTCCTGCTGAATCACCACACATTAATATATGATTCTCAACAGGACTTTTAGTTTCAAATGAAATTTGAGAGATAGTTAACGGCTTATTAAATTCTAAATTAGAATTCTTAAACAACTGCTTTAAAGCCAAATTTTTGAATAGTACTTCATTCTGAAAAGTAGCAATATCCTTATATTTTTTAAACGCATTGTAATCTGTAATGTAACATAAATTGATGTGGTCATTTTCAACCTTTGACACACCACAGTAACCACCTTTAAAGTTATGAAGCGCTACTTTATCTTCAGGAAAATTTCCTGAAACGTGAACTTTTACACCTAAATAAGGCGATTTTTTATTTATAAATTTTCGATCGAGTTTTATATCTAAATTAGAGCGCTTTCCAAATGCTCCTATCACTATTTTTGATTGGTAGGTGTGTTTCAATTTAGTTTCAATTTGAAACACATCTGTATCTAATTCAATATCAATTACCAAATCCTGAAGTACAGTAACACCACTCTCTAGTGCCAACTGATACAGTTGGTAATCCATCTCATAGCGACTCATTCCAAAACCACCAAGAGGTAATTTGGCCTCAATATTCTTATTATTATGAGTAGTTAATTGAAATTTTGAAATGCGTTTTGCACCAAATTTAAATGGATCAAAGCCTAAAAAAATTAAATATGGTAAAACTTCGTTAGAAATGTATTCGCCACAAACTTTATGCTTTGGGTAATTGCTTTTTTCTATTAATAAAACTTTGATGTTGTTTTGAGATAAATGAATAGCGTTGGTTAATCCCGCTAGTCCGCCTCCAATAATAATCACATCAAAATCTTGATTAATCATGTAAAATTATTGATAATAAATCACATTAATTTTTACCGTTTTACTCATTACGAAGCTACCACCACCAACATCATAATTTTGTCTGTTAATCTCAAAATTAGAAGTGATCTTCTGTTTATCTCCCACTTTTTCTACAGTAACTGGAATAGTAACCGTTTTCGTTTTTCCTTTGATGGTGAGACTAGCTTTAACATTGTACGCAGTAATAGTCTTCTTAGTTATGGTTGTGCTTTTTAATATAATGTATTTATGATTCTCAACATCAAAGTAGTCTTCTTCTAAAAGGTGTTCGTCTCTACTATCAATGCCTGTTTTAATTGAAGATGTAGTGATTTTTCCTGAAAGATTTTTGAGTTCAAAATTCGCGTCAAAATCTGCGTCAATTGTAAATGTATTAAAATATCCATCGACCGTTATACCAACGTTTTTTATTTCAAAATCTACAGAAGATTTCTGGCCAAAACCAAAAGCAGATAGACATATAAAGCATATAAAAATTAATCGTGTTTTCATAACTGTTTTTCTATCGTAAAGTTACTCTAATTATTTGGCAAGATGCTATAACAAAAACGTCATTCCCAGCAATAAAAGCGACAATCTATTTGAAATTAAAGGCTTAATTCTTAATGTTTTTATAAGACATCTATTATTGTAAATGTCTTAGCCCTAAACCTAATTTCATCTCCAACTGATTTAGAGATTAATAATTTACCTATTGGAGTAGCAACAGATATGCCATAAAAGGATTTATTCTTCAACTTAATTTCTCCAACACTTACACTAATAAAATAGTTTAAGTCTGTTGTTTTAACAACACTCCCTAAAGCTATAGTTTTATGTTTTATTTTTACATCTATCTTATGAAGCGTCTCGGTTAATTTTTGAATTTCTGCCAATTGATTTCCTGCCTTTTCGCGTTCGAGCTGAAGCATTGCTCTACCAGTTTCGTGTTTGTCACCAGCACTGCTTTTAGTTTCTGATTGGAGATTGTTTTGAATATCAGCAATTGTTTGTTGAATGATTCTTAACCTCTCGTTTAGAAGAGTTTCGCAGCGATTATATAATTGTTGTTTTACGCTCATTATAATAAATCTGCCAGTTCTTTACCAACCAAGCTACCAATAGCAACTCCCATTCCGCCTAAGCGCACTCCGCAAAACACATTATTTGATAACTGTTTTACAATGGCTTTTTTCTGTTTTCCAACTCCCATTATTCCACTCCATCGATGGTCTATCTCAAAATCGGTATTTGGTAAAATTGTTGTTTTTAAAAGCTCTTCAAGTTTGTTTTGAATAATTTCCGTTTCACCAAAATCTGAAGTTTCTTCTGTTATAAAATCCAAGTTTCTACCTCCTCCTAATAAAATTCTGTTATCAATATTTCTAAAATAATAATAACCTCTATCTAGATGAAAAGTACCTTTTATGTGCAGCCCATCAATAGGTTTCGTAATTAAAACTTGAGCTCTAGCCGGTTTAACTCCTGAAATATTTAATTGTTTTGCAAATCCATTTGTAGCAATTAAAAGCTTATGACTTGAGAATTCAAATTGATTTGTTTTTATTTTTACAGTGTTTGAAATTTCAGACAACGATTCAACGGCAGTATTATTTAATATTTTTATACCTAAGGACTGCACCTTAAGTAGTAATGCCTCCATCATTTTTCCGGTATCGATTTCTCCTTCAAATTGATTGAGGCTATATTTAGGCTTTATACTATTAAAACTGAATTTGTTTTCTACAAAAGAGAATACATCTTTGTTAAAAATTGGTTGCAGTAACTTATTAACTTCTTCTTGCTTCCCTAAGCAAGATTCGTAAAGTTCAGTATCTAAATCTACAAACAATTCGTAACCACCTAGATTTTGATAATTGATGGTTTTATCACCTAGGTTTTCTCTTAAAAGTTGCAAACCATTTATTCGCTTGTTTACAAGCTCCAAAACTTCTTTCTTAGAATGGTGTTGAAGATCTTCAATAATTTCGCTAAGGCTACCAAAACAGGCAAAACCTGCGTTTTTTGTGCTCGCTCCTTGAGGAAGTGTACCTTTTTCGAGAATTAAAATTTTGGCTTTAGGAAATCGGTTCTTTAGATACAGCGCACAGTTAAGACCGACAATTCCACTACCAATAATAGTATAATCTACGTTAGATAACCAACACTTTATTTCCCAATATGACAGGTTCATAGTATAAAAAAAGCTCCTAAAATTAGGAGCTTTTAAAGTATAAATTAAATTTTTAATCTACTATAATTTTCTTAGTCACTTTTTGTGAGCCATCTGCTATAGTTAATAAATAAACTCCTGATTGTGCGTTATTAAGTCTAATCACTTCTTCGAAGCGGCTAACATTACTGAATACATTTGTATAAATAGCTCGGCCTCTGATATCATAAACTTCAATCGTAATATCTTCTCCAGATTTTGAATTGAATCCAATATTAAATTGGCCATTATTTGGGTTTGGATAAATACTCAAGTTATCTAATTCGTTCTCAGCAACAGATAATCCTGCTGGTACACAAAACTCTACTGACCAACTATTTAAAGTTCCTACGTCTTCATCATAATTATCCACTAACGCAATTGTCCAAACACCATTCATTTCTAGACCATTAAAGACGCTAAGTGGGTTTTCTGGAGCATATGAGCCTGTGGTCGGAGATGCACAAGAAATGACTGGTAATTCATCCTCTAAGGTTACATCAATATTTCCAAAAGCCGCACTATTACATGTCCTATCCCACACATTAACAAAATCTGTTCCGTTAGGATGCTGTAACTGAATTATTAAATCCCCTACATATGGATGTGTAATATCCAATGAAATTTTCATACTTGAAATTGGACCAGAGTCGGAAACATTAAGCGAGCTAAAAGCAACCGCTCCTGCCTCATTGGCATCCGTTCCATCAGGAATCGCAACATTAACCGCACCCGACGGAAATTCATTACATACAATAGAACCTACTTGAAATGCTGTAGAGTTGACATTAAAAAAGATGTTATTATCTCCTACAACCATAACTCTACAACTTGTACCAGCAACATTATTTGGCACAGTAAAACTATGAGAACCATCATTTGGTGTACTTGATGCTAATACAGTATCAAAATTTACACCTTCGTCAGTAGATAGTAAAATATTAACATTTGTGGCGTTTACACCATTAGCATTTGTACCTGCAACATTCCATGTTACTGTTTGTGTTGAACCATTGTCCCAACTTATTCCTCCTGTATTTTGAGAAGTCACTGTAAACGGTCCAGCCGCAGTGGTTACGGTTGCAATCATTTGATCGACATTTGTTTGTCCGCCAGTTGCCTCGTTATCTCTTACGGTCAGACTATAATTAATTGCTCTATCTACTGTCGCTAATTTTTCCCAAGTAGTAGAAGTGCCTCCATTTGTTAATAGGTCGGAGAGTCTTGGAATATATCTAACTGGATTGTTAGTGCCTTTAAAAGATCTTACCAATGGACCTGTTAAAGTAGTTTCTGTTGGTAAACCAGCTGGACCTAAATCATACTGCTCCCAAGTATAAGTTAATGATCCCATTCCGTCTGGATCTGAGGAACCACTACCATCTAACATATATGGAGTGCCTTGTGGTATTGTGTAATTTGCGCCTGCGTCAGCAACAGGTTCGTTATTTCCTGTTGTAGTTGTATTCGTTGGGCAAGCACCTGAACTCGTGATATGGTTCCATATACGTTGTAAACTTCTTTGATGAAAGTAATCATCACTATTATTTTGAACATTGTCAGAACCACAAATACCTGCATATGCCATTATTGTAGTTCCACTTCCTGGTTCGTAAGCAGATGATGCTGTTCTATTATTACCTGCACAAAAAACTTTATTCCCATTAAACGTATGGGGTGACCCAAATTGATGTCCAAGCTCATGAGCAACAAAATCAACGTCATAAGGATCACCAACAGGTTGTGAGGTTCCTGTGACACCTCTTCCTTTGTTACTGCTGTTGCACGACGATCCCAGTGCAGCTAACCCTCCGGCACCAGTACTAAATGTATGTCCGATATCAAAATTAGCAGTCTCTATAACACTTGTTATTGTGGAATGGCTTTGATTAATTAATATTTCAGAGTCATTATTAGTAAAGGGATCATTTTCTGCATCAGTATAAATAATACTTGCATTATTGGCCACCAAGGTCATGGTAATGGATAGTTCTCTTTCGTATATGCCATTGACCCTTGTCATTGTCGTTGCTATTGCAGCCATTGCTCCAGCAACAGTGCCTCCATGGAATACCGCATACTCACCAGTACAAGCAATGGCTATACGATAATTTCTTAGCGTGCCATCTTCGGCGTTTTTTGTATTTGTTAACGCATCTGTGGTTTTATTCAATAATTCTGGTTCGTCAATAACTCCGCACACAAATTCCAAATTTTTAACTTCGGCGTTCTTTTTAGCATAAACTGAATAAATATTGCCTTCTGAAGAGAAAGGGTCTATAAATTGTGTGCCATTGGATGTTCCTAAAAACATAGCATTTAGCCCTTTGGGAGTTATACTAAACCTAATTGTTTCTGCAGGATTGTCAATACCCTGACCAGCATAAGATTTTATATTGGGGAATTGTGACTCAAGTTCTGGTGCCATTACAGAAGCTTCAAAAACTTTGTATCGATTTAATTTACCGTCTGCATTAGGAAAAGAAATTACCGTGTTTCCCCCATTTTTTCTATTCCCGGCATTTATTAATGAATTTTTTAATCGCTTAACATCAAGTTGATAAAACTTCTCTGCTGCTAGGCTTATTTTTCTTGAAATCTGTTTAGCTTTAAGAGCTTTAGTCTCACTGAGGCTAGTCCATAATTCATTTGAATTTTGTGCATCAATAAATAGGGAGCATAAACTAAAACCAATAACTGCTATTATTGTAAAGTTGTTCTGATTCATAACATTTCTTTTTCAACCCTTAAATTTAGTTGTATTTATTCTATTATCAAAAAAAGCAACTATCTCTTTTGAATCATAAAATGAATCTAAACCTCTAAAAAATCAAACAAAAAACCCAAGCTTAAAAGCTTGGGCATTACTATTTTATTCTTCTACTTCTTCTTGTATTTCGAAGTCTTCCATAAATTTAGTGGTATAATTACCTGCTAAATAATCTGGATGATCCATTAACTGTCTGTGAAAAGGAATCGTGGTTTTAATGCCTTCTATAACGAACTCATCTAACGCACGCTTCATTTTGTTAATTGCCTCTTCTCTTGTTTGAGCAGTGGTAATCAATTTTGCAATCATAGAATCATAATTCGGTGGGATACTGTAACCTGCATAAACATGCGTATCTAAACGGACGCCATGCCCACCAGGTGCATGTAAGGTTGTAATTTTTCCTGGAGAAGGTCTAAAATCATTAAACGGATCTTCAGCATTTATTCTACATTCGATTGAATGTAAGTTTGGTGTGTAGTTTTTTCCCGAAATTGGAACTCCGGCTGCTACTAAAATTTGTTCACGAATCAAATCAAAATCTATAACCTGTTCGGTTATAGGATGCTCTACCTGAATACGCGTGTTCATTTCCATAAAGTAGAATTTTCGATGTTTATCTACTAAAAATTCTACGGTACCTGCACCTTCATATTTAATGTATTCTGCAGCTTTGACAGCAGCTTTACCCATTTGGCTTCTCAATTTATCTGTCATAAATGGAGACGGTACTTCTTCAGTCAATTTTTGATGGCGTCTCTGAACGGAACAATCTCTCTCAGATAAATGACATGCTTTCCCTCGAGAATCTCCAACAATTTGTATCTCGATATGACGTGGCTCTTCAATAAGTTTTTCCATGTACATATCATCATTTCCAAATGCTGCTTTAGATTCTGCACGAGCAGATTCCCATGCATTTTGAAGATCTGCTGCTTTCCAAACGGCACGCATTCCTTTTCCTCCACCTCCTGCAGAAGCCTTTAACATTACGGGATAACCTGTCTCTTTAGCTAACTTTTTACACTCCTCAAAAGATTCTATGATACCTTCGCTTCCTGGTACACAAGGTACTCCTGCAGCTTTCATAGTAGCTTTTGCATTGGCTTTGTCACCCATTCGATCAATCATCTCTTCGGATGCTCCGATGAACTTTATACCATGTTCTTCACATATTTTGGAGAACTTAGCATTTTCAGACAAAAATCCATAACCTGGATGTATAGCATCAGCATTTGTGATTTCTGCTGCTGCAATGATATTAGGTATTTTAAGATACGATTCGCTACTTGGAGCTGGTCCTATACAGACCGCTTCGTCTGCAAACTTAACATGTAGGCTTTCTTCATCCACGGTCGAATAAACCGCGACCGTCTTGATGCCCATTTCTTTGCAGGTTCTAATAACACGAAGTGCTATTTCACCTCTATTGGCAATTAGTATTTTTTTAAACATAACTTTTAGATATTTAAAATTTCAAATTCCAAATTCCAACAACTTGGGAATTATACTTTGGAATTTTAAATCTGGTTATGATGGATCTACCAAGAATAATGGTTGATCAAACTCTACTGGTGACGAATCGTCCACAAGTACTTTAACAATTTTACCTGAAACCTCTGATTCAATCTCGTTAAATAGTTTCATAGCCTCAATAACACAAAGTACATCTCCTTCTTTAATTTCAGTTCCTACTTCAACAAAAACAGGTTTGTCTGGAGAAGGTTTGCGATAAAAAGTTCCAATAATTGGTGATTTTATTGTGATATATTTTGAATCTTCACTTACCGCTGTTTCTGGTACTGTCGTTTCGGCAACTGGTGCAGCGGGTTGCGCTGGAGCCGCTTGTTGCTGAATAACCGGTGCTGCTTGCATTGGCACTTGCTGCACTATTGTGGTGTCGCTTTCTGAACCTGTTCTAATGGTAATTTTAACGTCATCCATTTCTAACTTAACTTCACTCGCGCCAGATTTGGCTACAAATTTTATTAAGTTCTGAATTTCTTTTAAATCCATAATATTACGTTGTTTTTAGTTAGTTTTTTGTTAGGAATTATAAGCCCATTTAAAATAAATTGAGCCCCAAGTAAATCCACCGCCAAAGGCAGCAAATATTATGTTATCACCTTTTTTTAATTGTGATTCGTAGTCATATAACAATAATGGCAAAGTCGCTGATGTTGTATTACCATACTTCTGTATGTTCATCATTACTTTTTCTTCTTCTAGGTTAATTCTATTCGCCGTAGCATCAATAATACGCTTATTTGCTTGGTGAGCTGCTAACCACGTAACATCATCATTTGTTAGGTTGTTTCTTTTAAGAATTTTTTCCGAAACGTCTGCCATATTGAAAACGGCATTTTTAAATACTGTTTTACCATCTTGAAAAACATAATGTTTCCCCTCATTAAAAGTTTCCGCAGTAATAGGATAAGATGAGCCTCCATATGTAGCCTGTAGAAAGTCTCTTCCCTCTCCATTACTTCTTAATAATTCATCCTGTAAGCCCAAACCTTCTTCATTAGGTTCAAAGAGTACAGCACCAGCTCCATCTCCAAAAATGATACATGTGGCTCTGTCTTTATAATTTATAAATGATGAATTTTTATCAGCACCTATTAAAAGAATTTTTTTATAACGCCCCGATTCTATATATGCCGCCGCAGTTGACATACCATAGAGAAAACTAGAACATGCCGCTTCTAAATCGTATGAAAACGCATTTACCGCTCCTATTTGTGTGGCTGTATAAGCTGCTGTTGCTGCAGCTTTCATGTCTGGTGTTGCCGTGCAGACAATAACTAATTCAATCTCTTTTGGATCTAGGCCTTTTTTCTGAATAAGATCTTCTGCCGCTTTTATAGCTAAAAACGACGTGCCTTTTCCTTCATCTTTAAGAATTCTACGTTCTTTTATACCTGTTCTTGAGGTAATCCATTCATCGTTAGTCTCGACCATTGTTTCTAATACCTTGTTGGTCAAAACAAAGTCTGGAACATAGCCTCCGACAGCCGTAATTGCCGCTGTGATTTTACTCATTCTTAGGATTTAGATAATTAAAAGTATACAAAATTGACAAAAAGTGGTTTATTTTATTCAATTTTCATCAATTTTTGGCAAATATTAACGCAAAGTAAGTGGTTTTTGTGCTATTCAAAAAATAATAACAAAAAAAACGCTCACAAGTGAGCGTTTTCTTATATGCATGCATAATACTTATGCTATGTTTTCTTCTTCTACAGAATTATCAATCAATACTTGACCTCTGTAATATAATTTTCCTTCGTGCCAATGTGCTCTATGGTATAAATGTGGCTCACCAGTTGTTGGGCAAGTTGCTATTTGAGGTACAGAAGCTTTATAATGTGTTCTTCTTTTATCTCTTCTTGTTTTTGATATTTTACGCTTTGGATGTGCCATTTTAAATGTTATTTATCCGTTAATAGTTTTTTTAAATTATTCCAACGAGGATCAATTTCCTCTGATGATTTTGTTTTTTTATCCTCACTAGGACTCAATTCTTCTAATTTTGAAAGTATGTCTGATTGCAATGAGCCATCTTCAATACCTGGATGAGTTCGTTTAATTGGAACCGCTAGTACAATGAGCTCATATATATATTGTGCCACATTAATTTCATACTCACCATGTGGTATAATTAATATATCTTCATTGTCATCATTATACTCACTCCCAAACTTAACAACTAATTTATATTGGTCATTAATTGATTGATCATAAGGTTCGTTTGTTAAATCACAATTAACATTTACCGAGCCAACAGCAGAAAAATACAACTCTAACAAAGTTGTTTTCTTTTCAAAACTGAGGTCAATTTTTACATTAACTGAATTAAACTCATCATATTCAAAATGTTGAAAGAACGTATTATCAATTTGATAATCAAAATGATGCTCTCCGACTTTTAATCCTACAAAAGGAATTATATAATCATTAAGTGCCTTCATTACCACATTCATTTTGAGCGTGCAAATATATAAATTTTTCCTTATTTAACAGCTAGATATGAACAATTTTTGTTTATAACTATCTAGAGGCTTTTTTAAGTGGATTTTTACTGTACTGACTATACTCGTCTCTATTTCTAAAAATTTTAATAGCGGTATTTATAGCATGTTTCATTGAGTTTTCGTCAGCAATACCTTTTCCTGCTATTTCGTATGCTGTGCCGTGGTCTGGAGATGTTCGTACTTTATCTAAACCAGCTGTATAATTAACTCCCTGTCCAAAGGCAATAGTTTTAAAAGGAATTAAACCTTGGTCGTGATAAGATGCGATTATTGCATCAAACCTCTTGTAGGTATTTGAACCGAAAAAACTGTCTGCAGAATATGGTCCATAAATTAAACTTCCATCCAATTTTAATTTTTCTAAAGTTGGTTTTAGAATCGTATCATCTTCATTTCCAATAACACCATTATCTCCTGCGTGAGGATTTATGGCTAATACAGCTACCTTTGGTTTTCTTATACCAAAATCTTGCTTTAGCGATTTCATAACCGTTCCTATCTTTTCTGTTATGAGCTCTTCAGTAATAGTGCTACTTGCGTCTTTAAGTGGAACATGATCTGTTAAAAGCCCTACTCTAAGTTCATCAGAAACCATAAACATTAAACTTTTTCCGTTCAGTTCATTGGCTAAATAATCTGTATGACCCGGAAAATTGAATTTATCGGATTGTATGTTGTGTTTATTTATTGGAGCTGTCACTAACACATCAATCAATCCATCTTTTAATGCTTTTGTTGCTGCTTCGAGTGATTTTATAGCGTATTCACCTATTTTACTATCTTCTTTACCAAAATCAATTTTTACTGGTTCTCTCCAAACATTAACCACATTAACTTTACCGTGCACAATTTTTTCTGGAGTATCTATATTGAAAAAATTGATTTTACTCTGAAAGTGGTTTTTGAAGAATTGCATAAGCTTTCCAGACGCAAAAATAACAGGAGTATTAAGTTCTAAAGACCTTGAGTCTTCGTAGGTTTTGATAATAATTTCTGGGCCAATTCCATTAAGATCACCAACCGAAATACCAACAATTATCTTTTCTTCTTTTCTCATAATTAAGCCTTATCCTATTTTTTTATTAAAAATGATAAATCAGTTATATTATGTATTTAACTTTGCAATTGCAAATTTAACCAAATAAAGCACAATTTATGTTTACTGGTATTATTGAAGACTTGGGAATTATAAAAAACATTGTAACGGATGGTGGAAATATTCACATTTCTGTTAGCACAAATATCACTAATGAATTAAAAATAGACCAAAGTGTCGCTCATAATGGTGTCTGTCTAACGGTTGTAAGAATAGACGGAAACACTTATACGGTAACTGCAATAAAAGAAACATTAGATAAAACAAACCTTGGTTTGCTATCTAAAAATGATTCAGTAAATATAGAGCGAGCCATGAAACTTGGAGATCGTTTAGATGGCCATATTGTGCAAGGGCATGTTGATCAAACAGCAAAGTGTATTGATATTGAAGAAGAAAATGGGAGCTGGGTATACACTTTTGAATATGACAAAAGCCTAAACAATATTACGATTGAAAAAGGTTCAGTTACTGTAAACGGGGTTAGCTTAACTGTGGTAAATTCAAAAACAAATAGTTTTTCTGTAGCTATAATACCATATACTTATAACCACACAACGTTTAAAAACTTGAAAGTTGAGGATTCTGTAAATTTGGAATTTGATGTAATTGGGAAATATGTAAAGCGGCTTAACGATCTAAGACACTAAGCTACTCGTTTTGAGATTTTATTGCTTTTGTAGATGCCAAAAGTTAGTGCAATCACAAATAAAACAATAATTCCGCCATCGATAGGAAGTCCGGGAGGTGGAGGCGGCATAGGCGGAGGAGGCGTCGCTCCTTGGGCCATAGATGCGAAACCTGCAAAAAAAAGTGCGATTGAGGCTAACATATTTTTCTTCAGCATTCTATAATTAAGGTGTAAATGTATAAAAAAAATTAACCTAACAAAATTAAATTGAGTAAAAAACATCTTCTAACGGCAAATTTTATCGATTAAGTACTTAAAAAATAGTGGTTTTGGGGAAGATTCTTACAATTTAATGCGAATGCTTAACATAAATATAATATTAATTCAACTATATGAGCGTTTCAAACGTTCAAAAACTTAAATAAACGTTTAAGTATCAGTGGTTTTAAAATTAATTGAGGTTTAAACACCGCTTCAAATAGTATCAAAAATAAAAAACTGCTTCATTAATTTGAAGCAGTTTCAATTTGTGGTCCCACATGGAATACATTTAATTACAGTAATAAAGAGTTATGTAGTGTAATATGGAGTTTTCAATGTACTATACATATGTCAAAATAGCAATATGGAGTATTATGAATGTATAAAGGTTTGAGCATCAACCAAAAGTTATTTCAAATTAAGTCAAGGTGCCTCCAGCAGCGTATGATTATGTACTTGTGTATATATGTATGGGTATGAAATGCATTAATTACATTTAAAATGCATATAGGTAAGGTTACATCTTTACAAATATCAAAGAGCATATTTGAGACTATATTCAATAGAAAAGTTTCCTGATATCAATAAGAATTTCAAGAGAGGGTTTTCTATGAAGCATACGTAATTCAAATTTAAATGTATTTTATCTGCATGATTTAAACTTTATGCGTTAATATTATTTTTTTAACTCGTTTAGTCTTTTTTTGAATGAATTTTTATTTTTTAAATAATTAATAACCTAGTTTAATCTTACAAACCAAAAAATATTAATTATGAAAAAAAAATATTTACTAATACTATGTATATCATTAGGTTATTTAACTCTGAGCTGTAGTCCAGAAGAAATATATGAACAAGAGGAAACTCAGGAACAACAAAATGAGCAAGATATAATTATTGAAGATACTCAATGGTTATAATTTTAATCACAGCTTCGCAGTTCAAATTTAAGTAAGATTTCCATGAATGAAATTATTTCATTCATGGAAATCTTACTTAAATTCTAAACAGTGATTTGTAAAGAAAACTTTTATGATTTCAGACTAATTTTATTTTTATGTGACTTATAATCCATATTCTTCTTTTATCCTAGCTATAGTTTTTTCATCAGCAAAAGGTTTTCCTGAATGGGATCCAAAAATCTGATTGCCAGTTTTTCTCCAATGAATTCTATCTATCAGCATTCTAAACATACTAGCGGTCACATCACCATTTTTAAAAGCTTTTGCGACCAAAGGAAAGTATTTATCATAAGTTTCAATATCCCCTGAGTGCTCTAAAAGTAAACACCCGTAATTACTAAATTCTTCACTTACCAATTCTATAGATGGATATCCATAGTCATCAAAAATTTTAGAAAGCTCTAATCTAACTTCGCTATCGAGCTTAGTTTGTTTATCTAGGTTTGCATGATATTCTTTTGATGAATATCTGTATCGATTATCTTTTTCTAATAAAAATATGATTTTATCAATTAGAGTTTCATCATATTTCTTCATGTCTAAGCCTTCCTTTTTCTTTTGAAAGCTAGAGGCAGATGCAGGTTTTAAAACTGTACCTGAACAGTCAGATATTAGTTCAGTAAAAGAATCCCCTAATAACTTTTTAAATCTATTTAATCCTTCATCTAAAGTTTGAAAATAGGTTACAATTTCACAAAAGCTTTTCGTATCTAATTCTTTTGCTTTTTTAATATAGCTATAAACTATTTCAGAGTTAACGCCCATTCTAGCATAGGCTGAAGCTACATTCCAATAATCTGCATAAACACATTCTTCATTATCAGGTATTTGACTATATGCATTAGTTAAAATATTTTTACCATAGTCATAATCTACTTTAGATACATTGCCTTCGTATTCTGGAAAATAGCCTTTTGTTATTTCTTGTGCTAAAAGATTATTTGTTAATAATAGTGTGATAACGATTGTTTTTATTAAATTTTTCATGATATTATTTATTAAAATGTTTAGTGAATTTTTTAAAAAGTTCTACCGCCAAAAGGGTTGTTGTTGCGATGCTTTATTTCGGTTTCTGTTAATAACGGTAAACCAATTTTCTCTCTCATTTTATTAACAGTTTCTGAATTAACTTTGCCTGGATGGTAACCATAAATACTAGTACCTGTTTTTTGAATTGAAGATAAATCTTCAAATATCGCCCAGAAACTTGGTTTAATTCTACCTTCTTCAATTTCTCTGTTGATGAATGGTTTAAAATAATCCCATACCCAATTTTTTTTTCCATACGTATCACGTTGATGCCATAACAATATCCAAGCTTGTTTATTCCAACCATGTTCTTTGGTTATTTTAATCAGTTCAACAATATTTAAACTATCTGCATTAATTCTGACGGTTTCATTATACTCTTTGTATTCCCCTTTTAAATCAGGCCTAAGGATTGCCCATAATTTTTTGCGCATAAGACTGTCTTCAGGTTTTTGATAC